>JBJDZI010000022.1:0-22011 GCA_051867925.1 Eubacteriales bacterium | reverse complement strand
CCGCCAGCCAAGGAAGTGGGTGGAGAGCTCGAGAGGAGGGCGAAAACTTCGGCGTTTGAGATGGTTTCGCCCTCCTCTCGATTTTCTGAAAGACTTTTTCGACAAACTGAGGCGGCAAGTATTTGCCGCCTTTTTTGGAAATTTCAAGAACCTTTTTTCAAAAAGGTTCTTGGCGGGGTGGGAGCAGGGCTACGCCCTGCTCCGGGGCAGAGCCCCAATTGTATTGAAAATTCACTTCGCTACGGTAATGCTGGCTTCGGTCAGGGTGAAGGTGACGTCCTGTTCAATGCCGTCCCGCTCGATGCAGAGGATCACGGTATCGCCGACGCGGGCGTTCAGCATGGCATCCACGATCACGAAGGTGCGGGTAATCTGATAGGTCTTCTCACCGATGGTGACAGAGATCAGCAGATCGTCTTCCTCCAGAATGCCGTCGGCATGACCGCCGGGAACCACGTCGGAGACGATGACATCCTCCACGATGGTGACGATTCCCTGCTCCTCATCCACTACGCGGCGAGATGCGGTACCGGCAACGGTCACGTTCAAGAGACAGCGCCAAACGCCGTCGGTATACCCTTCCCGCGCGCTGTTGTCGATGATGTTTTGGGCGATGCCGATGGCAACGTTGGACGGAATGGCATAAGCGATTCCCTCGATGCCGTCGGCAATGATCTTGGCGTTGACGATTCCGATCAGCTGTCCTGCAGAGTTGAAGAGTCCGCCGCCCGAGTTGCCCTCGTTGACCGCCGCGTCAATGCGGATCACGCGGAAGGTCACTTCGGTGCGATCGTCCGCTCCGGTCATGGTCAGTTCCTCGCTATCCACGCTGATGATGCCGCGGGTCACCGAAATGCCGCCTGCCTCGGGATTGCCGATGGCAACAGCAGAGCCGCCCACCACGATGTCGTTGGAGTCGGCAACGGTCACGGCACGGGCTTCGGAGTTTTTCAGAATCTCGCTTCCCTCCACCTTCAGCACGGCGATGTCGTAATTCATGGAACCGCCCACATAGGTAGCCTCAATGGCGTAGTTCGTATACTCCATGCCGTAGAGGAAAACGGTGATGTCCTGACTGATCTGATTTTTTGCCTCGGCGTAATAGACAACATGATAGTTGGTGATGATGTAAGCATCTCCCGCCTCGTGATCCAACCAATAGATCACGCCCGAGCCTGCGGAGGTGGCGGTCTCGTTGCGCCCCCAGCGATCGGTAACGGTAAAGTCGCAATAGATACTCACGGCAGACAGGAGCGCCAGATTGTAGGCGCGGTCGCTGTCGGAGATGGCGACCGTTCCGCCGGCGCCGTCCTCGCCGTCCGTACCGTTGACTCCGTCTTTGCCGTCTTTGCCGTCTGTACCGTCGGAGCCGTCGGAGCCGCGAAGGCTTTCCAGCCACTCCACCTCGGTTCCCTCAAAGCCATAGCGCACGGCAATCTCGTAGGCGGATTCGCCGTCGGAACCGTCTTTGCCGCTCTCGCAGGAAGCAAGGAGCGGGAGAGACAGTACCGTTGCGGCGGCAAGCAAAACAGAAAGTAATTTGCGTTTCATCAGTTCAACATTCCTTTCAAGAAGTGTATAAAAAGTGTAACACCCCGGTGTGACGGGTCTGTGAAGAAAAACTGAAAATGACGGGAAAAGAGAGAACCGCGGCGGCTATTTTGCGGATTTGCCCCAAACACGCGCCCGATTCTCTCTTTCTGTTTATTTTCCGAGTTTTTCCGCTTTTTCCAGCCACAGCGCCGCCGTTGCATCCGAAGGCATCCGCCAGTCGCCGCGTGGAGAGAGCGTGACGGTACCCACTTTCGGTCCGTCGGGCAGGCAGGAACGCTTGAATTGCTGCCCAAAGAAACGGCGCAGGAAGGTTCTCAGCCATTTCAGAATGACATCGTCGTCGTAGACATCGCCCCAAGCGATCTTCGCCAGGCGGAAAATCTTGTCGGGCGCAAAGCCGAAACGAAGCATATAGTAAAGGAAGAAATCGTGCAGATCGTAGGGACCTACCAGATCCTCGGTCTTTTGCGCGATCTCGCCGTCCTTGGCGGGGAGCAGTTCCGGGGAAACGGGGGTGTCCAGAATATCCAGCAACACCCTCTTCTGCACCTCGTCTGTGGCGATTTTGGCGAAATATCCCACCAGATGGCGCACCAGCGTCTTGGGGATCGAGGTGTTCACGCCGTACATGGACATATGATCGCCGTTGTAGGTTGCCCAGCCCAGAGCCAACTCGGACAGATCACCCGTGCCGACTACGATGCCGTTCTCCATATTGGCAACGTCCATCAGGATCTGGGTGCGCTCCCGGGCTTGGCTGTTCTCGTAGGTCACGTCGGTGGTCACGCCGTCGTGTCCGATATCGGCAAAGTGTTGCTTCACCGCTGCACCGATGGGGATGGTGCGGAAGGTGACGCCCAAGGACTCGCAAAGCAGTTCGGCGTTGGACTTGGTGCGGGAGGTGGTGCCGAAGCCGGGCATGGTAACGCAGATGATATCCTTGCGGTCACGCCCCAGCAGATCGAAGGCGCGGACGGTAACCAGCAAAGCCAGCGTGGAGTCCAGTCCGCCTGAGATACCGATGACGCACTTGCAACCGATCTGCTTCACGCGGCGGGCGAGTCCCTGCGCCTGCATAGTGACGATTGCCTCGCAACGCTCCAGCAGCGCGGTTTCATCCTCGGGAACGAAGGGACGGCGGGCAATGGGACGTGTCAGCACCGTTTCCTCCACAGGGAGGGAGAAGGTCTGCTCCGCAAAGCAGGCGGGCGGGTTGTCCACTCCGAAGGTGGTCATGCGCGCACGCTCGGCGACGATGCGTTGCAGGTCGATCTCGCTGACGGCGTAGCCTTTGCCGAAGGGCTTGGACTCGGCAAGCACCGTGCCGTTTTCGGCAACCAGATTGTGAGCACCGAAGACCATATCGGTGGAGGACTCGCCACAGCCTGCATCGGCGTAAACATAGCCGCCCACGATCTTCGCCGACTGGGAGGCAATCAGCTGACGGCGATAGCCCGCTTTGCCGATGATCTCGTCGGATGCCGAGAGATTGAGGATCACCGTAGCCCCCTGCCGCGCCAGACCGGAGGAAGGCGGGACGGTCACCCATACGTCTTCGCAGATCTCGATGCCGATCTTCAGTTCGGGCAGTTCCGAACAGGTGAACAGTTGGGCGGTGCCCAGCCTCGGCTGATCTTTTCCGATCACGGGATCAAGGGAGCAGTCCGCCGTATCCCGATTCCAAGGCGTGAAGTTACGGCGCTCGTAAAATTCGCCGTAGCTCGGAATATTGGTTTTGGGAACGAGTCCCAGCACTCTGCCGCCGCAGACCGCCGCCGCCACGTTGTAGAGTTTTCCGTTGTACAGATAAGGCAGACCGACCGCAAAGAAGACGGGCAGATCGGCGGTGGCTTTGGCGATCTCGGCAAGTGCTTCGCGGGCGGCATCCGCCAGCAGACGGGAGCCGAACAGATCGCCGCAGGTGTAGCCTGTGATCGCCAGTTCGGGCAGACACAGCACCCGCACGCCGTCATCGGCGGCGCGCCGGACTGCGGCGATGATCTGCGCCGTGTTATACGCCACGTCTGCCACCCGCAGATCGGGGGAAATGGCGGCTACCTTGATGAATCCGTTTCTCATACGAAAATCTCCTGATTTTTCCCATAAATTTTGCAAAACGTATTTACAAATACGATTCGATGTGATATAATCGATATTACTATATCAATTTACACGATACAGAGCCTTTTTCGGCAGACCGTTGTCGGCAAAGGCTGTCCCCGCCTGTCGGCAAATCGATAGATTCGTATCTATTATATCCCGAAAATCAGCAGTTGTCAAGTAAAATCCTCCGATTTCGGGAAGATATAGAAATTTTGTGATTGTGAGGAATCACCAATGAACGGAAAAAACAACTTTTGGGCAGAAAACTACACCATGCTCTTTGACTTCTACGAGTTGACCATGGGTAACGGTTACTTTAACAGCGGCAAAGCAGGTCAGATCTCCTATTTCGATATGTTCTTCCGGGACATCCCCGATGGCGGCGGATTCGCCATTGCGGCGGGACTGCAACAGGTGATCGATTATATTGAAAATCTGCAATTCACCGAAGAGGACATCGCTTTCCTGCGCACCAAGGGCTGTTTCAGCGAGGAATTTCTGGACTATCTGCGCACCTTCCGCTTCACGGGCGACATCTGGGCAGTTCCCGAAGGAACGCCCATCTTCCCCCGCGAGCCCATCGTGGTGGTTCGCGCGCCCGCCATTGAGGCGCAGTTCGTGGAGACCTTCATCCTGCTGACGATCAACCATCAGTCGCTGATCGCCACCAAGGCAAACCGCATCGTCCGCGCCGCTTGCGGACGCCCCGTCTCCGAGTTCGGCTCCAGACGCGCCCAAGGCACCGCGGGTGCTATTCTGGGCGCCCGTGCCGCTTACATCGGCGGTGCGGCTTCCACCGCCTGCGCCATTGCCGATCAGTTGTACGGCGTACCTGCCACGGGTACCATGGCTCACTCCTGGGTGCAGATGTTTGACAGCGAATACGAGGCGTTCGATACTTACTGCAAAATCTACCCCCAGAACGCTACCCTGCTGGTGGACACCTACAACGTGCTGAAAAGCGGCATTCCCAACGCCATCAAGGCGTTCAAAGCCAACGGCATCGAGAAGGGCGGCATCCGCATTGACTCGGGCGACATCGCTTACCTCTCCCGCAAAGCCCGGAAAATGCTGGACGAAGCGGGACTGCAGAACTGCAAAATCATCGTTTCCAACTCTCTGGACGAGTACATCATCCGCGATCTGATGCAACAGGATGCCAAGATCGACGCCTTCGGCGTAGGCGAGCGGATGATCACCTCTAAATCCACCCCCGTCTTCGGCGGCGTGTACAAGCTGGTTGCCGTGGAGGATGCCGAGGGCAAGGTAATCCCCAAGATCAAGATCAGCGAAAACGCTGCCAAAATCACCACGCCCCACTTCAAAAAGGTCTACCGCATTTTTGAAAAAGACACGGGCAAGGCGAGTGCCGATCTGATCTGTCTTGCCGAGGAAAACCCGGATTTCACCAAACCTTTGACCATTTTCGATCCCGTTTACACCTGGAAGCGCAAAACCTACGAGAATTACGATGCGAAGGAACTGCTGGTGCCGATCTTCAAGGACGGCAAGCGCGTTTACGACTCTCCCACCACCGCCGAGATCCGCGACTACTGCGCCGCCGAGGTGGACAAGCAATGGGACGAGGTCAAGCGGTTTGAAAATCCCCACACCTACTACGTAGACCTTTCCGAACCCCTGTGGCAAATCAAGCAAGACCTGCTGGCAGGAAAGAGATAATAGGGAATTCACTCCCAAAGATTCCTATATGGGCGGCATAAATTTGCCGCCCTAGAGTGTCGAAAAAGCCCCATACCATACCGAGGGAAGGGGAAAACCATCTCATACGCCGAAGTTTTTCCCGTAGCAACCGCTCCGCGGTTGCTACAGCGCTCGGGCTCCCAACCCCATTCCTTGGCTGGCGGCTTTCTAAATTTATAATTTCTTGACAGTCTGGGGCGGCATAAATTTGCCGCCCTTGATTTGTTTTGCAAAGCCAAGGAAGTTTTCAGCTTCCCAAAAATTCTTGATTTTTCGAAAATGTTCCGAAATAACCTAATCATACAGACCTCCCTTGGTGCTTGCATTCGGGGTGTTTTTGTGGTATACTGTAGTCAACTATACCAAAGAGGTGAAACAGATGAAAAAACTTCTCTCCCTGTTCTTACTGCTGGCAGTCCTGCTGCCGCTGGCAGCTTGTCAAAGCGGGAACGCACCCGATCAGACCACAGCCGCTACCACCACCGCCGCACCGTCAGAGGACGAGGTGCCCGAGATTTCCCTGCCGCTGAAGGTAATGGCATTCAATATGCGCTACGAGACTTCCTCCCATCCCCTGCTGGCACTCTCCTATCGAGGTCCCCGCTTTTTGACCGTGATCGACAAGTATCAGCCCGACTCCATCGGTCTGTGCGAAGCCACCGACGACTGGATGAACTTCCTCAGAGACGAAATGGCTGACCGCGGCTACGCTTATGTGGGCGTAGGTCGGGATGCGGGCGAGGATTCCCCCCGTCTGTCGGGCAGCGGCAACGAACACAATCCCGTCTTCTATAAGGTGGATAAGTTCGATCTGCTGGAAGGGGACACCATCTGGCTGTCTACCACACCCGGCGTTGCCGGCAGCAGTTCATGGAACTCCTCCTGCGACCGTATCTGCACTTGGGTGGTGCTGAAGGATAAGGAAACCGGTCTTACCTACGCCCACATGGCAACCCACCTGGATCACGTCTCCATCGAGGCGCAGTACAATGCCGTGCGGGTCATTCAGATGAAGATGAACGAGTTGAAGAAAACCTACGGCGACATCGGCGTGGTGCTGTCGGGAGACTTCAACGCGGTTGCTTTCGACAACACCAATCCCGACTACCGTCCACTGACCTACAACTTCACCACCTCCTTCATGGACGACAGCCGTACCAAAGCGGAAAAGATCGGCGCAGAGGGTGCTACCTTCAACGGCTATCAGGATCCTGTAGCTTGGGAGAACGGTCAGGCATCCAACAATGACAAGCCTGCCGTGGATACCACCACCTCCCCCATCGACTACATTTTCCTGACCAAGGGTGCATTTGACGTTGCCTATTACACGGTGGTGGACGATACCTTTACCTTTGATTACAACGGCAAAACCTACCACAATCACCCCCTGTCCGACCACTACGGCGTTTACGCAGAGGTCTCCTTTACCCCCGGCAAGGCACAAGAGCCGGACGAGAGCATTTCCATTGACGTCCCGGCTACCCTGTCCCACGATCTGCCCGATGCGCTGACCGCCATGAACGATCTGATCGCCGATGCGTCGCTGTCCAGCGGACTCTCCTGCAATGCTTCCAACGGAGTAAACTCTCTGAAGAAGACGGAGGGCTACGCACAGATCTCCTCCCGTCTGGATGGCGGACAGTATTATTGGGAGATCATCGCCAAGCTGAACAAGAACTCCGTCGTATCGGGCATTTCTCTGCAAAATGCCGATGCGAATATTCCTTACGGTGCCGAGTGCTTCATCTCCGCAAACGGCTCCGATTGGCTGAAGGTGGGCCAGAGTTATCTTGCACAGATGCAAGCCGGCGAGCGGCTGACCTGGTCTCTGTCCGAGGCTACCGAGGCAAGATACGTGAAGATCGTTCTGCTCTCCTGCCCCGACAAAGCGCGGCTGGCTTCCGTCGGAATCTACGGCGCAGAAGTGGACAGCGGTGCGTTTGAACTGACCGGCGTCAGCGGTCCCAAGGCAGGCAAGGACGAGGGTTACGAGAAGATGGTGGACGGCGACACCGCCACCAAGTTCTACATCAACACCGCCAACGATACGATGGCTGATCTGATCTACAAGAGCAGCGGTACAGACACCGCGCTCCGTTACACCTTCACCACCGCCAACGACAACGCTACCTACACCGACCGTCTCCCCCTGAGCTGGGTTCTCTACGGCTCTGTGGACGGCGAAAACTGGGTTGTGATGGACACGGTGACCGATCCCGGAATGGAGCATAAGAACTACGCCTCCACCTCCTTCGACATTGACGCGCCCGGCGCGTACTGCTATTACAAACTCTCCTTCACTCTTCCCTCCAGCGGAAAGATGCAGTTCTCCGAGTTTGTATTGGAAAAATAAGTAACCGCGCCCCTGCTGTTCTTCAGCAGGGGCGTTTGGATCGGGCGTATCCTCTTCCCCTTCGTTCGACAGGCACATCTTTGTCACTGCGATTCAAAAATGAGGAAATTTCATGAATTCTTCTTGACATCGGCAAAGCAATCCTGTATAATGAAATCGCACCTTTAATTCTACGAAAGAAGGATCTGACAGAATGAAAAGAATCCATCCATTGCTCTCCCTCTTATTAGCGGGTCTGCTGGTCTGCGGTACACTGGCTTCGTGCAGCAGTTCCGACAGCGACGACGATGACAAGCATTCCGGCAACATCTTCGACAACTTTAACAAGAATGATGATGATAACGATGATGACAACAACACCGTAAAAGATCCCGATCACGTCCATTCCTGGAGCGATTGGGAAACCACTACCGAGCCTACCTGCGCGCAGGAAGGCGTTGCTATCCGAACCTGCGCCTGCGGTTCCACGGAAAAAAAGTCTATTGCAAAAACGCCGCATATGAAGAACGTATGGACGGTAGTGACCAAGCCTACCCTCACCACTTCGGGGACACGGGTGATGTATTGTGCCGTCTGCAATCAGCAGATTGCCGAAGAGACCTTCGAAGCGGATGCAAAATGGGTCTACAAAACCGACAAACTGGGCTATTGCAGCGGTTATGCCAGCGTCGGTGGTGTCACCCGTGACGTGATTCTGGATTTATGCGGCGATGTGGTTTACGCCACAGTTGACGGTGAGGAGATAGAGATCTACGGAAACGGCTACTTCATTTCCAACCTGAACGGCACGCAATATCTGAAAAAGGCAGACGGTACCGAAATCTGCTCTACCCAGTCGCTTGGGATCACCGGCTTCGGGCTGACCGAGAATTACGAAGAATATACGCAGTTTCTCTGCGACGGCTATATTTTCGCTTACAACGTCATCTCCACCTATACCGGCACCACCTATGAGATCGGCATTCTGGGTACCGACGGACAGTGGATCGTTCCCCTGTCCGCGGAGAACCCCATCCTCACCGGCGGCGCAAAGTATTCCGCCGCGATCTTCAACAAGCATTCCTACGAGTATGCCGGCGAAGGCATTCTGTTCGTAGATGCCGACATTTCCGGTTATTCTTACGATTTCCTGCTTTACAACATTGAGACCAATACGATCCACCGTTTGGTTCCCACCGCCTACGCTTCCAATCTGGATTATATGGTAACCATCGCATCCTTCCGAAACGGCGTTTCCTACGGTACCTATAGTAGCAAATTGTATGCGATCTACTCCGACGGCCGCGTGACCGTCACCTCCAACATCGCCAAGTCGGGATTTGAAATTCTGTCGGTTGATGCTTCCACTTACTACACCATCTACAACAATGCGATCTACCGTAACGGCGAGTTGTACACCGAACTGGACTGCAATATATACGATGCTTCCTGCACGGAAGACGGCTGGCTGATCATCCTCCGGAATCCGAACGGCGATTATTTCTACACCTATCTGACCGTGGACGGCGAGTTCTTGTTTGAGCCTGTTTCTACTACTGCGGTCTACATTTGCGATGTCAACGGCGTGGGCGTTGGCGACAGCACCAATCACGTTCAAGACAATGGAGTCAAGTTAATCATCGACACCGACGGTCGCGTCCTCTACACCAGTAGCAATAGCAGTGCCTACATCTACCTGAACAACGGCGTAGTTTGCGAGCAGGTGAAGAAGGCGTTCTCCACCGATGAGACCTTTACCTTCCTCAAGTAAAACCTCTAACAGACAACAAAACCGACGATCTGCGTGATCGTCGGTTTTGTTGTCTGCAATGCAGGAGCGGCAAGTTTTTGCCGCCCTTTATATTTATAAAAGTTCTTGGAGTTCCAAGAACCTTTGTTCAAAAAGGTTCTTGGCGGATTTTGAGGCGAAGCCCCAAAGCGGTCGTTCCCTCAGTGACAGCCGCCGCAGGTGGAGCAGTCGTGGGTGCATTCTGAAGGCATTTTGCCGGTGACCTGAGCGATGATTGTCGCCTGCACCTTCTGAATGATGCCGTTGAGAGTCATTTCAGCCGCTTCGTAAGCCTTGAACAGCGGGTGCTCAGTAATAAAGGTATACAGTTCGGTCAGGCGATCGTCAATGCGTGCCATGACCTCAGGTTCGGTCTCCTCTGTGATCTGTTCCAGCGCCTGCTGTTGAATCTGATACTCCATCAGCGCGTTGTTGATCTCAACCGATCCTTCATAAGCGGCTTTCGCCTCCAAAAAGGCTTTGCCTTCAGGCGAATCTTTCATTTGTTTGCCGATCTGTGCGGCCATCTCCATAATCTCCATTTTTTTGTAAATCCTTTCTTTGGGTGGTTATTGTTTCATTGGGTGGAAACAGGTGAGGCGAGTGCTGACCGTCTCTTACCTACAGAATGCTTGTACTCGGCACCCTTGGGGTGGAAATGGGTGAGGCGAGTGCTGACCGTCTCTTACCTACAGAGGGTTTGTTTTCGGCACCTTTAGGGTGGAAATGGGTGAGGCAAATGCTGACCGTCTCTTACCTACAGAGGGTTTGTTTTCGGCACCTTTGGGGTGGAAATGGGTAAGGCGAGTGCTGACCGTCTCTTACCTACAGAGGGTTTGTTTTCGGCACCTTTGGGGATCGACCGCCTTTCCCTGCCCGGGGATACTCCCCTCACTCCGTCTCTCCAAAGAGCGCGTGGGGTTCGGCGCGGGTAATGCGAATCGTAGCTTCTTTGCCGATCAGTGCGTCGTCCCCTTCAAAGTGGACGAGACGGTTCTGCTCGGTGCGACCGGTCAGCTTGGTGGGATCGGTCTTGCTCCGCCCTTCCACCAGCACCGTCTGCAAAGTGCCTACCAGACCTGCAACCTTTGCCGCAGCGATCTCGTATTGGGTGTCCAAAAGCCGCTGAAAACGCTCGCTCTTGATCTCCTGCGGGACAGGCGGCAGCTTTGCTGCAGGCGTTCCTTTGCGGGGGGAATAGAGGAACGAATAAATATTATCGTACCCCACCCGGCGGAGCATATCCAGCGTATCCGCAAAATCCTCCTCGGTCTCGCCGGGGAAACCCACGATTATATCGGTGGTAATGGCGATTTCGGGCATCTTCTCCCGCATATAGTCGATCAGATGCAGATACCGCTCACGGGTATAGACCCGATTCATGGCGACAAGGATGCGATCCGATCCCGATTGCAACGGAAGATGGAAGGCTTTGGCGATCTTCGGCTCTCTTGCCATGGTATCTATGAGTTTTTCGGAAGCATCCTTCGGATGGCTGGTCATAAAGCGGATCTGGAAGTCGCCCTCGATCTTACAAATGTCGGTGAGCAGATCGGCAAAGTCGTACCGCTCGCCCTCTATTGCAAGATCCTTGCCGTAGGAATTGACGTTTTGCCCCAGCAGAGTGATCTCACGGTAGCCTTCGGCGGCGAGGGTGCGAACCTCCTCCAAAATGCAGGCGGGCTGACGGGAACGCTCTCTGCCGCGGACGTAGGGAACCACGCAGTAGGTGCAGAAGTTGTTACAGCCGTACATGATGGACACCCACGCTTTGTGCCCGGGGGCGCGGCGGACGGGCAGTCCCTCGGCGATGTTGCCGGGATCGCCTGTGTCCAGATGGAAGGTGCGCTTTTTGGCGTGGATGGCTTCCCACAGGATCTGAGGGAATCGCCAAAGCATGGATGTACCGAAGAGGAATGTGACGTAAGGGTACTTGCGGCGCACGTCCTCTTTGCGGTGTTCCTGGGAGACCATACAACCGCAGATACCGATCTGCAGGGAGGGCTTTTTCTCCTTCAGATGCTTGAACTGTCCCGTGATGGAGAGTGCCTTCAGTTCGGCGTGTTCCCGCACGGCGCAGGTGTTGATCAGGATCAGATCCGCCTCGGCAGGATCGGCGGTGGGGGTGTAGCCCATCTCCACCGCCATCCCGCAAAGCCGTTCGGAGTCCGCCTCGTTCTGCTGACAGCCGAAGGTCTCAATGTAGACAAACAGTTCCCGCCCGCCCCAGAAGGAGCGGATCTTTTGCATATATTCGTTCTGCTCCCGAATTTCCTCGGGAGAGATGGTTCTGGTTTGATTCATGGGTAAAACAGGATTCCCTTTCGCGTTTTTTCGACGATTTCTCGTTTACGGAACTATTGTAGCATACTTTTCGCTTTTTTGCAAGGGTTCCGGAGACGGATTATTCAGGAAGACGAAATTTTTCGGAAATGCCCGATTGGCGATGCCAAAGCCCCCTTGGGCGGGTAGCGGGATGGCGCGCGACTTGGGCAGGAGGCAGTTTCGCCGATTTACCGAAACGATTCGCATGATTTCGCCCACGAATAGGTCAAATTAACCAACGAATCGGTATGTACTATTGACATCTATCTTAAAATATGCTATATTCTTTATAGTAGCATATTAAATAAAATGGAGAAGGATACCAATGAACTTCATGATCCGCAGTTGAGTTCACCATGATCGGTCACGTTCACCCAATCTGTCATCGAAAGGAGAATCAAAATGAAATCAAAATTTTTGTCACTTTTGCTCGTCTTTTCTTTGTTGATTCCATTGCTATCCCCGCTGACCGCCATCGCAGAGACACAGACGGCAACAGCCATCCCTACCGCTCCATCCGAAGACATCCGGATGGACGCCGAAGCCGCTCCCGCAGTCTCAGAAATCGAGTATGACGGTCCCGTCCAAGGCGAGGCACTTACCAATGACAACCTTCCCTTCGCCATGACCGAGACCGACGCCGCCTTGGAGGGTCTGATCGGTCGCGTTAAGGACGCCGAGCGCGATCTGCACAGTGTCGTGTTCGCAAACGCAGACGGCGGTCTGACCCTCTATTATTACAACGAACCGGTTAAATATGTGGATGAAGACGGAAATATCCGCGACAAATCCAACAAACTCAGCACCCGCTTGGATGGCAATTTTGAAACGGTAGCCAGCGACATCCAAGCCATTTTCCCCAAACAGTTCAGCGACGGCATCACTCTGCGAAAAGGCGAATGGGAGTTGGGACTCACACCCGCAGGCAGCTTTACTGCAAGCGGTACGCTGTCTGCCGATCAGACCACCGTCACCTATGCCCGGGACCTTGTGACCCGTTATCAATACAACCTGACCTCTATGGGGTTCAAGGAAGATATCGTTGTGAACCGCTATACCGGGCAAACCCATTATAGCTTCGTGCTGAAAACCCACGGTCTGACCCCCGTCAATCAATACGGTACTTGGGTATTGGTGGATGAAAGCAACACCGTCCGCGCCTGCATTGGCGACGTGATCATCTTCACAGCCGACGAACGCAACAATACTCTCGGCGAGCTTCAAGTGGAGGAGGTTATCGCCGGGCAGGAATATCGCCTGACCATCGTGATGGACGCCGATTGGCTGGCAGACGAAGCGACTGTATACCCAATCACCATTGACCCGGCTCTGACATATGCTAATACTACTGCCAATATTCAGGATATCACCGTCTGTCAAGGCACTACGTACAGCGCAACCTCCGGTTCCCTGTATGTAGGCAGAAACAGTAACGGCAATGTTCGCCGCGCGCTGATGCGCTTCCCGAATCTGAACATTCTCGGCTACAATATCACCTCAGCTACGGTCTCGGTTCGCGACTTGATGTGCGAATCCTGGGCACTGCCGATGCAATGCTATCAGTACACCGGGAACGACTGGAGCGACAGTAACCCGATTACTTGGTCGGGAATGGGCGATACTTCTGTAGGAATCTATCTGTCCGGACACTCTGTCTGCTATGTCAACGGCAAAAACTCAAGTTATTGTGCAACTCCGCACCGTTATGTGTACGATATCACACAGCTGGCAGAGATGTGGGCGGCAGGGACCGCCTCTCCGTCCAAGGGCGTGGTGTTCCGCGCTACCGGTTACTACGAGGATGGCACCACCAATACCTACAAGACTTTTGCTTCCATCAATCGGGGCGGGTCGTATATCCCGAATATTGAGATTAGTTACACGCCGAGAATTAGCATTGCTGTTCCGTCAACGACAACATTGGAGGAAGGCAATACGCTGACCTTGACCGCTACCACAGTACCTGCCAACACTACCGTAACGTGGAGTTCCGGTAACACATCCATCGCCACCGTCAGCAGCTCGGGTGTTGTAACAGCCGTCCACGCAGGAAACGTTACCATTACGGCAACGGCAGAAGATGGCTCTGCATCAATAGAACTGTTGGTGACACTTCCGGAAGGGGTTTACCGTATTGCCAACAATTACAGCAATTTGTATTTGGCAACACGCTTGTCGGGTGCTTCTGCAATTGACGTCTTCCAAAACGGCATGGTAACTTCTGAACCCGCTTGCACCACAATAATGTGGTGGGTATGCCATCATGGCAACGGGATGTACAGTTTCCAACCGATGTCGCGATTAGCCTACGGTTTAACCTATTCGTCTGCAGACAACTCGGCACGTGTATCATCTTTAACAACGTCATATTGGAAGATCGCATATGATAGCTATGGATATACAATTACAAACGAAGGATATAGTCATCGAACGCTATCATTGGAATCAGATACTACCAATATAGGGGAAGATGTTATTGTTACAAGCCAATCCGGCTATTTAACTCGTCAACGGTGGAGTTTTTCGGCGGTCACAACCGAGTACAACGGAGTAATCTTGTTTAACTCTGACACTGGTGGGAATGTTTCAACTGCGACTAAACGTTATGTGGCTGTCGGAAAAACAAGAGGAATTTTTGAACTCGGCATTAAAGCAACTGCATACAGTACTGACTCCGTTGATCAAGATATCTATTGGACATCCAGCAATTCCTTAATTGCTCAGGTTAATTCGTCTACCGGACAGGTAACCGGCATGTCTCCCGGCACGGTTACTATAACTGCCTACAAAGCCAACGAGAGCGGAACGGGTGGAGTTGGGATATCGGATTCATATACCATTATTGTTCCGGAACTTACCGATGACACATATTATATCAGAAACCGTCAACACGATAAATATGTGCAAGCGGATGATGCTACAGCACCGACATATTCAATGCCGGGAGTTGCGCTTGAACAGTGGGAGTTTGACGGCGGTACTCACCAAAGATGGGAATTGGAAGTACAATACAACGGCTACTATCGAATTAAATCTGTTAAAAGTGGTCTGTACATTGCTACACAAGCCGGCGGTGAAGGAACCGAGGATCTCTTCATCCTGCAGGAAAACTATGTAAATACTGATCGACAACTGTGGAAGATCACCTTTACCTCTCACGGTTCCTACAAAGTGAAAGCGAAATCTTCCGAGCCATATGACGCCGATCTCGCTATGGTTGCCGCTAATATAGTCAACGACAGTTCCAACGGTATTCAAGTTCAGCAACGGTTGTATGTGGATAATGAGAGTTATAAAGATGAATGGGAATTAATTGAAAGCGTTGTTTCTTTTGTAAATTATTATGATTCAAGCATTGAAAATAATGCCGCTATGATGTCATTTATTCAAGATGCTAATATGTTTGTTAATTCGGCATATAGCGATGCTTTTGGCATGCAATTCAAAATGGACGGCACGGCAATACCTACACCCGATTCTTATTTATCCGAATGTACACATGGTGTAAATTCACATTGTGAAAATGATTGTGGAAGCAATCATTTTAATCACCATAAGAGTATTGAAAGAATATCAAATTTTATGTATTATGAACCACGCGAAAGCAATCATATATACACTTTGTGGACGAATCGTCCTCCGTATACATATTGCGCGTATCAAAACAACAACCACTGTTATATTTGTGCAAATGCTGTAGTAGTAGAGAATCGTCCTGTGATTCATATAATGAATTTGGATATCGATGATAATGATGATTTGAGAGCTGTCATGGCGATAATATTAGCCCATGAAACAGCACACACATTTGGGATGCCGGAAGTCTACAGTTCAGCACATGATCAAACGAATGGATATAATTGCATTATGGAATATTTAGATCCTGAGAATGCTGAAACTTTCTACGAAAGTGTTCTTGGGGGATATTCTAGCGCATTTTGCGATTCGTGTCAATCCACTATGCTTGGGCTTATCTATACCAATATGCATTTGGGTAATGAAAGTTAAATAGGAGGAATTATGTCTTATTTTGAAATGGTTAAAAAGAGCACTATCTACTTCTTGTTTTTGATTATTCTGTTTGTCGGGTGTACACCTGATAATGCATCCAATACAAATCAGATAATTGAAAATGAAAAATATACATTAGTATGGGAACAAGGCAAGTGCTATCTTTCGATCAAAAGTCCGGATGAATACGCCCCTCTTGACAGCCAAACCCATAATTCAATAATGCTTGATCCCTCAATTATTCAATTTGATTCAATTAGAGAAATGAAAGAAACTATAGCGAACGGAAATTTCTCCGAATCTGAGATGATACAACTTGCAAACTATTTTCCTAAGGATGATCAGGGACGCGTGAAAGTATTGAATATTGACCAATTATATTGTCCGGTTTTACCTGACGGAATTGCAGACGGTGGAATTAATTGGAGAGGAGAGACATATTCTTGTTCGCTAAGCTCAGAAATTGGTGTTCACGGGTGGTTTTCATACCGAACTTATGAAAGCTATTCCAATATTTTCCAAAATAATTATACTGATTTTTTTGAATCGAACGAATTAGTACACTTGGTATCTACAAGCAATGAAACGGAGCGAAATGCAACGATTTACGAATTTACAACATCTTTAGCTGAATTGAGGAAGATTCGCTACTGCATTGAAACAAACGATAAAATCTTATATATTGATGAGACGTATGCGCTTAGTGTTAACCACGAGTTGTTGGTTCCATCGGAGACAATCCCCAGCAGCATCAATATATATGGACAAATGGATGAAGGCTATTTTTATATATATTTATCCGATTTCACCGAACGTCCATCTGTAGAATGGTTGTCCTCGTTTGGTCTGATTGAATATGCTGAATTTGATACTGCCCAAGTTGAATAACCCACTCCCCCAACCGGGGGAGTGGGCGGCGGGAACAAGTCCTTATCAAAGCAATATAATTGTCCCCAAAGTATATACCTATGGTTATTATAACAGTAATAGTCTTACTACATTTGTTTGGGAGGAATAAAACATGACTATCGCACTTCGCATCACATACGGGATATGGATTGTATGGCTTTTGGTAGAGTTACTCGTCGGTTTACTGTTTACTGCCCGCATCAAACGACTCATTCAATACAGTATCGGTGTATTGGGACTGAATTTCGCAGGATTCTTGGCGACCGTCCTTCTGATTCCGAATTATTTTGGCGGCTCGTTCTTCACGCAATTGCCTGTCATCGGTCTACTGACGCTCGTTTCCGTGTGCATCTCCGTCATTCCCGTTTGGCTATGGAAAGCGTGGAAGGTTTCGGCATCCAAAATCATCGCTTCAAATAACATTTCCGGATCTCGGTATGCTTGTATACAGGCACTTTTGCCACTGATTCTGTTTCACTTCATCAATATAGCAATCATTCCCATTGACGGCATAATGGCTGTCCGCGCATTCGGTGCAATGGATTTTTGTTTGATTGCTATCGTTTGGAGCGGTTTGGCGTTTGGCTTGTATTGCGGAAAGCATACGGTTTCAATTCCCACCTTTTGTTTCGGAATCTTGACACTTTCCGCCATCGATGCACTTTCGATCATTTGCTTTAACGTTTCGATCCATCAAATCCGCTCTTATATACTAAACGTAGTCGCCGATCCTTTCCACCTATTCGTCTGTTTTGTGATTCCCGGGATTGCAGTTGCAGTTGCAGGGTACTTGTTCGGTAAACGTTTTCGTGCATCCAAGGCATAACCCCACCCCCGCCCCCTCCCCCTTCGGGGGCGGGGGGCGGCATCGAAATTAGGATGGATTCCTCGACGGATCAGATTATCCATCGAGGTGCGCCGTTCCGATAGTGACACTGATTGCTATTGGGACGGTACTACGTGAATAACTGTCGAATGGGAGGTTTCACAATGATTTTAGGAATTATTGGAATCAGTATCACATTGCTTTTTGCGCTCCTTGCCGGAAGCAACTCCAAAAAAGTCATCCTGTCCATCTTGGGCGTGGTAGTACTGACCGCCCTTTCCATACTTGCGGGAATGGCGGAGTACGGCATCCTGGGCAAAGGGATCGGGGAATGGGATGTTTTTCTCATGGGTCTTTGCGGCGTATGCGCGCATCCCCTGATCTTGCTGTTGTTCGTGCGCCACAGAACATGGAGCGGTCTGCATCTGACCCTGTTTGCGCTGGTCAATACGCTGATCAATCTATATATTTTCCAATATGGATATTTGCATCTGGTTTTCCGTTTGGGGCTGTCTATCCCCTATGCGCTCTACACGCCCTTGGCGATTGCCGTATGGATGGGTATCATTGCGGTACGGGATGAGTTCTCGTTCAAGGGAACCGTCGGGACGGCTGTCAGCACCGCCGCTGTAACCTACCTGCCCATTGCGATCTTCGGTCTGTTGAAGCTCTACCTCAGCAAAGGAGAGCGCGTCTGGTTTGACATCATGGATGCAGGGCAAATGCTGTGGTCGGCTTTGTTCCTGTTTATAGGATTTATCGTCCTGTTTCTCGGCACCGCGCTGGGATTCCAAAAGCTCCGCGCCCGCCGGCAAGTGTCCGTCGCGTAGTTCCCTACCTCCCTCCGATTTCGGTCGGGGGAGATTTTTCTTTGCTCCTTTCGCAAAAATTCGCAAAATCTATTGCAAAAAGCCACCGTCTATGCTATAATATAGGATAATTTCCAAAAGAACACCCGAAAGGATAACGATATGATCCGCAAACCTACCGGCACCATCGACTTTTTTCCCGAAGAAACCCGAAAGCTCCGCTACGTGGAGGATGTTGCACGCCGCTGTGCCAAAAAATTCGGCTTCGGCGAGATCCGCACCCCTACCATTGAGGCAACCGAACTGTTCGCCCGCGGCGTAGGCTCCACCACCGACGTGGTACAGAAAGAAATGTATACCTTCGTGGATCGGGACGGCCCCTCTATTACCCTGCGCCCCGAGGGCACCGCAGGCGTTGCCCGCTCCATCATTGAAAACGGCAAATACGGCGATGCAATGCCCCTCAAATATTACTATATCATCAACTGCTTCCGTCACGAGCGTCCCCAGGCAGGCAGATTCCGCGAGTTCTCCCAGTTCGGCGTGGAACTGTTCGGCTCCAAGTCCGCGCTGGCAGATGCCACCATCATCGCGCTGGCGGGCGAGATCATCAGCGAGTTGCAGATCCCCGAAACCACCCTCCATATCAATTCCATCGGCTGTCCCAACTGCCGTCCCGCTTATCACGGCAAGCTGAAAGAATATTTCGATTCCAGAAAGGACGAGCTGTGCGACACCTGCAAGAGCCGTCTGGAGCAGAACCCCATGCGGATTCTGGACTGCAAGTCCCCCGTCTGCAAGGCGATCGCCAAGGATGCGCCCAAGTCGGTAGATCATCTCTGCGACGAATGCCGTGCCCAAATGGACGTGCTGGAAGCATCGCTGAACGCCATGGGCATCGGCTACGAGATCGATACCTCCATCGTTCGCGGTCTGGATTACTACACCCGCACGGTGTTTGAGTTCGTCTGCAACGCCATCGGCGCTCAGTCCACTATCTGCGGCGGCGGCCGCTACGACGGTCTGATGGAAGAGATCGGCGGCAGTCCCCTGCCCGCCTGCGGATTCGGTATGGGCATCACCCGTCTGCTTCCTGCGGCGGTGATTCCCGAAATCGACGAGTCCCCCGTTTTGTACATCGCTCCGCTGGGCGAGCGGGCGCAGGTTTATGCGATGGAGGTCGCCGAGTCTCTCCGCAAGGCGGGCGTTGCGGCAGACTGCGACATCGTGGGCAGAAGCCTGAAGGCGCAGATGAAGTACGCCAACAAGATCGGCGCGCACTACACGCTGATGGTGGGCGACAGCGAGATCGAGTCGGGCAAGGCGAACCTGCGGGACATGAAAGAAGGCACGCAGGAAGAGATCGAGCTTGGCAAGATCGTCGGGTATTTTGTGAAGTAAAAGTTTATGGGAAACACGGGTAGGTGCGAAGGCGCGTTTGCTTGGTGTTCTTGGATTCGTGCAGTTCTCAACCCTCGTCTGCTTTGAGGGAGAGGACGAAACCATCTCAGACGCCGAAGTTTTCGCCCTCCCCCTACGCAGCCGCCGCGTAGCGGCTGCTGCTCCACCTCCCACTTCCTTAGCTTAGTCGGCGTGGGAAATATAATAACCATTTCCCCAAAAGTTTTGAAAGTTCCAAGAAAACTTTTTCAAAGGTTTTCTTGGTCGGGTTTGGGGCAAAGCCCCAATTATAATAAAAAGGAATTAAGATTATGGCTGAATTTTTTTCTGAGCAGGACAAGCGTTCCTGCTACTGCGGCACTCTGACTGCCGCCAACATCGGCGAGGAGGTCACCGTTTGCGGCTGGGTACAGCGCCGCCGCGATCTCGGCTCCCTCATTTTCATTGACCTGCGCGACCGCACGGGCATCGTACAGCTTGCCTTCGATCCCGACTCCGACAAGGATCTGTTTGACAAAGCCTTCACCCTACGCTCCGAGTATGTGCTGTCTGCCAAAGGCACCGTCCGTTCCCGCGGCGAGGGTGCCATCAACAAGAAGATGCCCACGGGCGAGGTGGAGATCTTCGTCACCTCTATGAAGGTGCTGTCTCAGGCACAGACTCCTCCCTTTGAAATCTCCGACACCGCCAAGGTAGGCGATGAGGTTGCGCTCCGCTACCGTTATCTCGATCTGCGCCGTCCTGCGCTTCAGAAGAATATTTGGATGCGCCACGAGATCGCCCGCATCGCGCGGCAGTATTACTACGAAAACGGCTTTATCGAGATCGAAACACCCATGATGATGAAGCCCACGCCCGAGGGCGCCCGCGACTATCTGGTTCCCTCCCGCATCCACAAGGGCTGTATGTACGCCCTGCCTCAGTCGCCGCAGATCTACAAGCAGCTGCTGATGCTCTCCGGCTACGACCGCTACATTCAGATCGCCCGTTGCTTCCGCGATGAGGATCTGCGCGCCGACCGTCAGCCCGAGTTCACGCAGATCGACCTGGAGATGTCTTTCGCAACGCAGGAAGACATTATGGCGATCAATGAAGGTCTGATGGTGCGCCTCTTCAAAGAGGTGCTGGGCGTGGACATCGCTCTGCCCATTCCCCGCATGACCTTTGCGGACGCCATGAATCGCTACGGCTCCGACAAGCCCGACACCCGTTTCGGCATGGAACTGCAGGACGTTTCCGATCTGGTAAAGGACTGTGGATTCGGTGTATTCACCGGTGCGATCGCCGCCGGCGGCTCGGTTCGCGCCATCGTGGTCGAGGGCGGCGCGGCAAAGATCTCCCGCAAGGACATTGACAAGCTGACCGAACACGCCAAGGGCATTGGTGCCAAGGGTCTGGCTTACGTCCGCTGGGTAGAGGATGCACCTACCTGCTCCTTCGGCAAGTTCTTTGCTCCCGAGGAGCTGTCCGCGTTGCTGGAAAAAATCGGTTGCAAGAAGGGCGACGTTGCCCTCTTCGTGGCTGACAAGAACAGCATCGTTTACGGCACGCTGGGTGCGCTCCGTCTGAAGATTGCAAAGCAACTGGATCTGATCCCCGCCGGCTACAATTTCGTCTGGATCACCGAATTTCCCTTCTTCGAGTGGAACGAGGAGACCGGTCATTGGGATGCGATGCACCATCCCTTTACCATGCCCTTCGAGGAGTGCCTGCCCTATCTGGAGACCGATCCCGGTAAGGTTCGCGCCAAGTGCTACGACCTTGTCCTCAACGGCACTGAACTGCTCTCCGGCTCCATCCGCATTACCGACTGGGAGTTGCAGGCGAAGATGTTCGAGGCACTGGGCATGAGCGCCGAGGAGATCGACGCCAAATTCGGCTTCCTTGTGGATGCCTACAAGTACGGTGCGCCCCCTCACGGCGGCTCCGGTATGGGTCTCGACCGTCTGGTCATGACTATGCTGGGCGCGGACTCTCTCCGCGACGTCATCGCCTTCCCCAAAGTGCAGAATGCCTCCGAACTGATGTCCAAATGTCCCGCTCCCGCCGACCCCAACGCGCTCGCCGAACTGGGTCTTGCGATTGTTGAGGAAAATAAATAAATATATATATATGTGTGTGGGGCTCTGCCCCACACCCCGGCAGGAACCTTCCCCCAAGAAGGTTCTTGCACCTCCAAGAACTCTTGAAAAGGGCGGCAATTCCTTGCCGCCCTCAGACTGTCGATATACTACAAATTTAGAAAGCTGCC
>JBJDZI010000021.1:0-4256 GCA_051867925.1 Eubacteriales bacterium | reverse complement strand
ACTACACTTCCGTCGATGCCCTTCCACTTGAAAGAGTTGTAGGGGGAGGTGTTCAGATGGTTCCAGCCCATCTTTGTGGTGTAGAAGTATTTACAATCGGATTCCAGCATGATCTGAGGAATCGCACCGTTGTAGCCGAAGGTATCGGGTAACCAGAAGGAGTCAGCGGTATAACCGAATTCCTCACGGGTGAAGTGCTGACCGTACATAAACTGTCTAGCCATCAGTTCACCGGAGGTGATATTACAGTCACATTCCACGAATACGCCGCCGTTAGGCTCGTAGCGCCCCTCTGCGATGTATTTCTTCATCTTTTCATAGAGGGCGGGGTAGTAATCCTTCATCCATTCCAGATGCAGGGCAGAGGACTGGATAAACTTGTATTCGGGGTACTGCTCCATCAGTTTGACTACATTGGAGTAGGTGCGGGCGCACTTACGGATGGTTTCGGAAACGGGCCACAGCCATGCGGTGTCCATGTGGGAGTTGCCCACCAGTCCGATTCTGCCGCGAGTGGTTTCGGCGGGTGCGTGAGCCAGAACGGTCTGCAGATGCTCACGGCACTTGACTACGGATGCGTGTACCGTCTCTGCATCGTAATGCGCGGGATACTGGATAATGTCGGCAAAGACCTCTTCCAGCGCAGTCTGGGCGCGATGGCGCAGGAAATTCTCACCGGAAAGATTCTTGGCCATTTGCAAAACGATATTCAGATCAAAGACGAAATTGTAGATCTCCTCGTCCACGGTGCAGATGTCGATGCCGACGAAGGTCTTCAGAAAGTCGGCGTCGCTCGCTACGGGGGTCTCACTGCCGTAGTGGAGATAGGGGTGGCAGTCCACGCAGAAGTGATGCGCGTAGCACTCGAATGCCAGATCAAAGGTCTCACCGACTTTGGCACAGTCGGTCAGAAGCTGAGCGGAGTGCATAATGCCCATATAGTCGCCCTTGCTGTTGAAAATGCCGTCGGGGATGCCGTTCTTGAAGAAGAGGATCTCGTAAGCCCCAGTGTGGGGGATCACATAGAGTTTCTTTCCTGCCAGAGAAGCGGGAACGGTGTAGCTTCCCTCAATCCACAGATTCATGTACTCGCCGCCCCAGCGATCGCCTGCGGCAAGCGGAGAGAGCCCCTCTGTGGGAGGCGTGCGGAAATGTTCTTTGGTGGACAGTCCCAGGGGAGAGGGAAATGTATCTGCCTTTTGGTACATCAGATTCGCGTAGATCTTGTTCAGATTCTCCAGCTTACCCAGTACGCGATTCGAATATCTTTCGTATATCATCGTCATAACCTCCTTCGGAATACGAATCTTTGCTTTCATTATACCGATTTTTTCCCGCTCTGTCAATCTTTTTTTGAAAGCTTACGAAATAATTGTACAGAATAATAAAATAAACGATCTAACCGTCGAAAAAATTTGGATTCTGAAAAATTAGTTCTTGACATTTGTTCAAATATTTGATATAATTCTATTATTCATTATCATTTGCTATCAGACAATACTATTCGCATCACGGAGGAGATTCCTATGATCAATATTGCAATACTCGGATTTGGTAAGGTCGGCAGCGGTGTTGCCGAGGTCATTGCCAGAGGCTATAATCTGATTTGTAAGGAAATCCAGGATTCTATTCGAATTAAATATATTCTCGATCTGCGGGATTTTCCCGGAAGCCCCTATCAGGATCTGGTCGTCCACGACATCAATACTATTTTGGAGGATCCCGAGGTCAAGATCGTCTGCGAGACCATGGGTGGCACCAAGCCCGCTTTTGAGTTCTCGATGGCTTGTCTGCGGGCTGGCAAGAGCGTGGTCACCTCCAATAAAGAGGTAGTCGCCAATTTCGGCAATCTGCTGTGTGATGCCGCCAGAGACAACGGCGTGCGCTACCTGTACGAAGCATCGGTGGGCGGCGGTATCCCTGTGATCCGCACCATCAAGAACGCCCTTGCTGCCAACGAGATCTACGAGATTCACGGTATCCTAAACGGTACCACCAACTATATCCTCACCCAAATGGAGCAAAACGGCAAATCCTTTGACGAAGCACTTTCGCAGGCGCAGGAACTGGGCTACGCGGAGCGGGATCCCCGCGCCGACATCAACGGCGATGACGCCTGCCGCAAGATTTGCATTCTGGCGGCACTCGCCTTCGGTATGCTGATCCCTCCCTCTACCGTCAGCTGTCAGGGCATCCGCGGGATCACCCAGACCGACGTGTCCATCGCCAAGAAATTCGGCGGTGCGGTGAAACTGGTGGGCAGTACCAAACGTATGGCAGACGGAACCGTGGACATCCGCGTTTCTCCCTGTCTTGTACCCGCAACCAATCCCATTGCCAAAGTCGATGACGTTTACAACGCCATTTTGGTTCGCGCCGCATCGCTGGGCGATGTGATGTTCTACGGTCAAGGCGCGGGTAGTCTTCCTACCGGTTCTGCCGTACTGTCTGACATTATGGACATTGCCAAGCATCTGAAGACCGTCCAGCCTTCCCAAGAAACCTGGGAGTGCGGCGATCCCAATCTGGTCTGCGACGAGGAGATCACGCCCTGCCGATACTATGCCGCCGTCGATCTTGCTCCCGCCAAGCTGGAAGTATACTTCGATAATATGGAGATTCTCTATACCGAGGACGGACTTACCGCTTTCATCGTTCACGGCATATCCCGCAAGTCCTTTGAATTTGCGCTGTCCGCATCCGGTGCTAATGTCTTCTCCAAACTGCGCGCACTCTGATCGAAATAATCACGGGTCAGCCCTTCCACCTCCCGGGTTTTGGCAAGCAGATCGGGGAGATGCAAAATGGTCATCAGTGCCACCGCGTAGTCGGCAATAAGCCACATCGCGCCCGCCGAGGTGACCGCACCCAATATTGCCATCAAGCTGTATGCCACCGCATACAGCTTTTTGTATGTCTCCCGTCGGGGACTGCTACGGGTGAGATAGTGCAGGCAAGTGATGCCGTAGTGGGACCAGCCGATCATCGTTGCAACGGCAAAGAAGAAAACGAGAACCGCCAGCATAGGTCCTGCCCAAGACCCAAGCGAGACCGAAAATGAAGCGATCACCAGTTCCATCCCGTCAAGCGTGGGAAAGCGGTCGATAGTGAGGAGCAGGACGAACGCGGTCAGCGAGCAGAGAATCATGGTGTCGGCGAAGACTTCGAAAATGCCGAAGAATCCCTGCCGCACGGGACTGTCGGTGTCTGCTTCGGCGTGTGCCATGGGAGCGGTACCGCATCCCGCTTCATGGGTGATCAGTCCGCGGGAGATCCCCGCACGGATTACCCGCGCCAGCAGAAGTCCGCCCACACCGCCCAACGCGGCAGAGGGAGTGAAGGCAGAACGGAAAATGGAAGCCAGCACGCGGGGCAGATCAGTGATCTCCTTCCCAATGGCAAATATGCAGATGCAGATATACAGTCCGCTCATCACTGGAACCAAACAAAGGGTTACCGATGAAATGCGGGAGAATCCACGGCAGATAACCAAATACAGCAAAAGGGCGAGGATGATCCCACACAGCAGAGGCGGAATCCCAAACGCTTCCCGTGCGGATTCGGCGACCGTTTCGGCTTGCATGACGTTGCCAAGAGCAAAGGAGGCGAGCAGACAGAGCAGGGCAAAGATCGCCGCCGTTCCCGGTCGCTTCATATAATACATTGCTCCGCCGATGAATCCCTTTCCGTCGGGTTTGCGATAGCGGATGGCAAGCACCACCTCCGCGTATTTGATCAGCATGGAGAGGAGCGCCCCCAGCCACATCCAGAAGACCGCTCCTGCTCCGCCTACGGCGATCGCAGAAGCAACGCCCGCAATATTGCCCACGCCCAAAGTGCCCGCCAGCGCAACGGTAAGGGCTTTCACAGAGGAAAGATAGCCCCCCGACTGCGGCGGGCGGATCAGGTCTTTGGCGACCCGCGCAGGATGGCGCAGAAAGTATCCTCCCAGCCGAAGAGTACAAAATACCCCGGAAGCCATCACCAAAGCCAGCAGAGCGGGAGAAAGGATCGGATCGTACACGGTCTGCAAAAAATGCATCAAATCGGACACCTCCAAACGGGAAACATCCCGTTCTACCTTATGCAAATTAGCCCCTGAACAGAACGTCTGCCAACTGATAGATGAACTTATTCGTTAACTTTTGTACAATGTGTTAACAATGTGTTAAAAGTGCAAAAAAGGGGTTGTATTTTTTTGGAATATAGATACAATAATATATGTGGTTTTAGCACTCCGTGTTAAAGAGTGCTAA
>JBJDZI010000020.1:0-4260 GCA_051867925.1 Eubacteriales bacterium | reverse complement strand
GAGGGGCGCGTCAAGTGCATTTACATTGATCCGCCCTACAACACCGGCAACGAGGGCTGGGTCTACAACGATAATGTCAACGACCCGAAGATCAAGAAGTGGCTGGGCGAGGTTGTCGGCAAAGAGGGCGAGGACTTGACCCGCCATGACAAGTGGCTGTGCATGATGTACCCGCGATTGAAGCTGCTGCAAAAGCTGCTGGCGGACGATGGTGCTATTTTCATTAGCATTGATGATAATGAATTAGCAAATCTGAAGCTGATTTGTGATGAGATATTCGGAAAATCAAATTTCATTGAAACTATAATATGGGACAAAAAAGCGGGAGCTAAAGGAGTTCCTCCACGAAGCATGCTCGTAAATGTCCATGAGTATATTGTAGTATATTCAAAAAAATCTCTTTTTTCTTTTGTAGGTGAACTTCGTAGAGCTGAGACTGATGGGTTTAGCAACCCCGACAATGATCCAAGAGGTCCTTGGAGAATGTCGAACATCAAGAGTACTACAAAATCCAACGACGAAGCATTTACTATTACTGATCCCAAAACGGGAAAACAATATACAAATACGTGGGCTTTTTCTGTAGAGTCACTCAAAAAAATGATTTCCGAAGGACGTATATTGTGGAAAGAATCGTTACCCAAGCAAAAAGAGTTTCTCTATGAAATGAAGAATCCCAATAAGGCAATTAAAACAACGTGGGGTGTATTTGATCCCCAGAGCACGACTGTTTTCCTAAAAGATATTTTGCCAAATCAAAGATTTGATAATGCTAAGCCTATAAAGCTAATGGATTATTTTATGCAAGTCGCAACAGGTCCTGATGATATTATCCTTGATTCTTTCGCCGGTTCCGGCACCACCGCCCATGCTGTCCTCAACATGAACAAGGCGGACGGCGGGCACCGCAAGTTTATCCTCGTTGAGATGATGGACTACGCCGACAGCATCACCGCCGAGCGCGTGAAGCGCGTGATCCGTGGCTACGGCGAGGGCAAGAACGCCGTGGAGGGTACGGGCGGCAATTTCAGCTTCTATGATCTTGGCGAACCGCTGCTTGTGGGCGATTGCCTGAATGAAGCCGTTGCCCCGGAGAAAATCCGAGAATACATCTGGTTCATGGAAACCAAGCAGCCCTACGCCCCGCCCAGCGGCGGCAATCCGTATTACCTCGGCAAGCACAACAGCACGGGCTATTACTTCTACTACGAGCCGCAGCGCGTGACGGTGCTGGACTATGCGTTCCTCTCCACCATTACGGAAAAGGCGGACGGTACGGTGATCTACGCCGACCGCTGCTCTATCAGCGAGGACAAGCTGGCAAAAATGGGCGTTACATTCAAAAAGATTCCGAGAGATATTAGCAGACTGTAAGGGGGTGTTCGCTGTATGGAACTGAAATCATATCAGAAAAAGGTGATAGCGGACTTGACCCGCTATCTTGAACTGCTGAACGAAACAAAGAATGACGCAGCGGCGTTTCGCCTGTTCTGGCAGGAAAAATCAGCCCCGACTTTAGGGCGATACCAAAACGTGATACCCGGTGTCCCGAACCTTTGCTTCAAGGTGCCGACGGGCGGCGGCAAGACCTTTATTGCCTGCAACGCCGTTCGCCCTATCTTTGACGCACTCCCCGCTACCAAGACAAAGGCGGTTGTGTGGCTTGTTCCGTCGGACGCGATCCTGACGCAGACGGCAAAAGCCCTGAAAGACACGTCCCACCCCTACCGTCAGAAAATCGACGTGGATTTCGGCGGGCGTGTGGAGGTTTACACCAAGCAGGAGCTTTTGAACGGTCAGAACTTCAACCCCACCGCCGTAACGGAGCAGTTGTCGGTTATGGTGCTGTCCTACGATTCGTTCCGTGGGCGCGGCAAGGAGGTCTTGAAAGCCTATCAGGAGAACAGCAACCTTGCCGAGTTTGCAAAAGTGCTGGGTAAGCCCGACAGCCCCATTGAAAAAGCGGACGAAACCGCCCTGTTCCAAATCATCAACCAGCTTAACCCACTTGTCATCGTGGACGAGAGCCACCATGCCCGGTCGGAGCTGAGCCTTGAAATGCTGGAAAACTTCAATCCCTGCTTTGTGCTGGATTTGACCGCCACGCCGAAAAAGGAGAGCAATATCATCTCCTATGTGGACGCGGTGCAGCTGAAAAACGAGCACATGGTAAAGCTGCCCGTGATCGTCTATAACCGGGACAGCCAATCTGAGGTGCTGATTGACGCAATCGACCTGCGGAACAAACTGGAAGAAATTGCAGGTGCGGAGTACGCCAAGACAGGCAAATATATCCGCCCTATCGCGCTGTTTCAGGCACAGCCGAAGGGCAAGGAGGACGCGACAACCTTTGAAAAGCTGCGGGACAAGCTGGTGGACGCCGGTATTCCTGCCGAGCAAATTGCCATTCGAACCGCCGATGTGAACGAGCTGAAAAACACCGATTTGATGTCCCCAAGCTGTCCGATTCGATACATTATCACGGTCAATGCGCTGAAAGAGGGCTGGGATTGCCCCTTTGCCTATATCCTTGCGTCTCTTGCCAATAAGACAAGTCAGGTTGACGTGGAGCAGATTTTAGGACGGATTCTCCGTCTGCCCCATACGAGCCAGCACACACAGAGCGCACTCAATATGTCCTATGTGCTGACTTCTTCCAACGACTTCAACAATACTGTGGCGCATATAGTCAAGGGCTTGAACAGCGCAGGATTCAGCGATAAGGACTATCGGATCGGTGAGTCCGCAAAACCGCAGGTTCCCGAACAGCCAGCAGAACAAATCACGCTGCCTGATCAACAAGGGTGTCCTGAAATGGAACCCCCTTTGGAAACCGCCGAGGACGATTTTTCGGGGCTGGATGGGAAATCTATCGGGGCAGAGTTGGAGCGGCGCAGAGAACAGGCACAAACGCCTGAAACTGCCCCGAAAGCCGACACCATGCTGGACGCTGCCGCAGAGGTCGAAAAGGCATATACAGATGCTATCCAACAGACAGACAATGACCCGATGATGGACAATCTTCCGTGGGAGGTGCGGGATAAAGTGAAATCATTCCAAGTAAACCCGCAGTTCCGGGAGGATATTGAAACGCTGCAAATCCCGCAGTTTTTCCTGAAAATTGAGCAATCTTTGTTTACGGATGGTTCTTTTGAACTGCTGGACAAGGAAATGCTGGCAGAGGGCTTTACACTCAAGGGCAAGGCATACGACATTGATTTTGCCACCGCAGACGATGAAATCCGCGAAATCGACGTGCGGGAGCAGGACGGCGGTTTGCCGAAGGTGTTCAAGATGGAGAGCGCCGAACAGCGGTACTTCAAAGAGTGGTTCAACAATCTGCCGCCGGAAAGCCGGGTGCGTCAATGCAAGGATATGATGTTCAATCAGCTTAACAAGCTGAACATGGTGGACGCTGCCGAACTGAAAGCCTACATAAACCGCATTGTGGACGATATGGATAAGGCGCAACTTGCCGCTATGGAGAAAGCCCCGCTGGGCTATGCGGCAAAGATCCGCTCCAAAATTGAAACGCTGCTGGAAGCCCATTATCGAGAAAACTTTGAAAGGTGGCTGGAAACGGAGCGCATCGTCTGCAAGCCCTATTTCCGTCTGCGCCCCTCTATCCATCCTGCCACCTATACCGACATATATACCCGTTCTCTGTATGCAGCAGAGGACGGTGACATGAACAAACTGGAACAGAAGTTGATTGTGGAGTTGACCGCCCTGCCGAATGTCCGCTGGTGGCACAGGAATATTGCACGGCAAGACTTTGCAATTAACGGCTTTATCAAGCACTACCCCGATATTCTGATTATGACCCAAAGCGGCAAGCTCATCTGCGCGGAAACCAAGGGCGAACATCTGAAAAACGATGACAGCCGGGAGAAAATCGCACTCGGTCAAGCATGGCGCACAGCAGCGGGCAAGGATTTCCGCTATTACATGGTATTTGAGAATGAGGAAAACCTCTTGCCGGGTGCGGTGAGCATGAGCCAGTTTATCGACACGATCAAGGAACTATAAAAGCCTCTTATTCGCAGGGGTCGATATTTTCTACCCCCATGTTTGACCGCTGTGATTGCACAAGTTTATACAGATTCAGGCAGCAGGAGCAATTCTGCTGCCTTTTTCTTTGGGTGACTACTCCGCTTACCTCGCGTATGCGGATTGTCATAATTTTCAAAAAGGGAGCGTGGTAGTAATGAAATTGGAAACCGTGCAAAGGAGGTGGTGTGCCGATGCAAAGCAGAAAAC
>JBJDZI010000019.1:0-4304 GCA_051867925.1 Eubacteriales bacterium | reverse complement strand
CCCGATGGGAGAGGCTATGCAGACCGCTTCAACCGCTTTTTTGGATATCGGGGGAGTCTGTGATAATCGTTTCTGTATTCCCCGATGGAGAAGGCTGTGAGAACCGTTTCCGTGTCTTTAGGTTTGGGGGTAGAAAAGGTGTGTTGCTCACCCAACGGGGTGTGCGAATCGTGTAGCCCACAGACAAAGGAAAAACTCCCCTTTGGCGGTGATCGCAAAGGAGAGTTTAATAAAACCGTAACGATTATTCTCCGTCGGCAGGTGCGTCGGGAGTTTCATCGGTCTCGCCATCAGCCACGGTAGTGGTAGTAGCGGGATCTTCCGTAGTAGCCGCGGTAGTGGTCGAGGGTGCTACGGTAGTGGTAACGGTGGTGGTAGCGTTGAATGCATCATCCAGATTATTGTCGGGATCACCGTAGTCAACACGACCCTTTTCGGGCTGTACAATGTACATGGTGACTACCAGAGCGGCAAAAACGATACACAGAATCAGAGTGATCCGATTCAGCTTGCGGTCGATTGCCTTGCCCTTGGACTTTCCGAAGAAAGCCTCTGCGCCACCGGACACAACGCCGGACTGACGTGCGTTCTTACTGCTCTGCAGCAGAACTGCTCCAATGATCAGAATGGCTACCAGAATCAGCAACACACCTAAAATTACGCTAAGTACTTCCATATTTAGTTCCTCCATGATTGGTTGTCCGGTTGAAGCTCCGGCAGCTTTATTTCGTCCGCACGGACAGATCAAGCGGCACAGCCGCATTGCCTATTACAGGGTTTGGGTCGGGAATGACTATACAAAGAGCGCATCATCCGTTTCGCAGAACACGGATCGGTTGAAGTGGCTCACTCGGTCTGCTCTGTCGCAGGATGCGCGTTTTGATGACACACGGATCGGTCGAGACGTTCTGCCTTTGCAGGGAAGCGACACACCTTTTCAGGTCACAAACAGAAAGCGGTTGAGGCGGTCTGCACAGCCTCTCCCGTCGGGGTATACGGAAACGATCATCTCAGACTTCCCCCGACATCCAAAAAAGCGGTTGAAGCGGTCTGCATAGCCTCTCCCATCGGGGTATACGGAAACGATCATCTCAGACTTCCCCCGATATCCAAAAAAGCGGTTGAAGCGGTCTGCATAGCCTCTCCCATCGGGGTATACGGAAACGATCATCTCAGACTTCCCCCGATATCCAAAAAAATGGTGGGCCATCAGGGACTCGAACCCCGGACCAACCGGTTATGAGCCGGTAGCTCTGACCAACTGAGCTAATGGCCCCTATAATATGTTCAAGGCAGAGATTAGTATAGCATATAAATTTGCGTTTGTCAAGTCAAATATACGATTTTTTCTTGACAAATGACAAAAAAAATATTATGATATAGATATAGTAGGGAGAAAACTCCCTGAATCTACGGAGGTCAATATGGTAAACGAAATTCATTCGGTCAGCTTGCAATCCATAGCGCAGGAGATGGGGCTGACGGTTCTTTATATGCCCGAGGACAAGGACGTTCTCATTACTTGCAAGGACGTCAACCGTCCCGGTCTGCCGCTGGCGGGCTTCTACGATCATTTTGAGCCGCAACGGATTCAGATCATAGGAAATGTGGAGTGGCGTTACATGGACAGCCTGCCCGAGGAGGAGTGCATCCGCCGCAAGCACGATTTTTATGCTACCAAACCCGCCGCAGTGGTGTTCACCAGAGGGCGGGAAGAAACGCCCGACGGTCTGGCGTTTGCAGAGCAGTACGGTGTTCCCGTGCTGTCCACCACCATCGCGACATCGGAATTTGAAGCCAACCTCATCAGTTCGCTCAGCGTTGCGCTGGCACCTCGCATCACCCGCCACGGCGTGTTCGTGGAGGTCTACGGCGAAGGTATGCTGATTCTGGGCGACAGCGGCATCGGTAAGTCGGAGACCGCCATCGAACTGGTCAAGCGCGGTCACAGACTGATCGCAGACGACGCGGTGGAGATCAAGAAGGTCTCCAACAGAACCCTGCTGGGTACCGCTCCCGAAATCATCCGCCACTACATCGAACTGCGGGGCATCGGCATCGTGGACGTGCGCCGCATCTTCGGTATGGGCTCGGTCAAGACCACCGAGAAGATCGACTTGGTGGTGGAACTGGAGCCATGGAATCCCGACAAGGATTACGATCGCTTCGGTCTGGAAACTGAATTTATCGATATCATGGGCATTCAGATCCCCAAACTCACCATTCCCATCAATCCCGGACGAAACCTTGCCATCATTCTGGAGATCGCCGCTATGAACCACCGTCAGAAGAAGATGGGTTACAACACCGCAGAAGAGTTCAACAAGCGGCTGATGGAGTCCTTCCAATAAGAGGCGGACGATGCAATACAAACCCCATCGCAAATTAAAACCGCTGGTGATGATCTGCTTTCCCCTACTCACCATCACGCTGATCTTCTGGATCCTCGCCTATCTGAAGGTGGGGCCTCAGGGGGTCAACCAACTTGGCACACTGGTATTTCTCACCGCGCTGATCTATCTTTTGGTGCGCTACGCCATGACCGAGTTCGTGTATCAGCTTCCCGACGGAGAAAATATCTTCGCCGTTTCCAAAGTGGGCGGCAAAATGCCCCACACCGTGGCGGATCTTCGCCTTTCCCGCGGCGATCGCATCATCCCCTACGAAAAAGGTATCCGCAAAAAAGAGGGGATCGGACGGATGGAAAACTACTGCGTTTCCCTTTTTCCCGAGGAAAGTTGGCTGTATGTCACCCGCATCAACGGCAAAACGGTCGGGCTTCGTCTGGAATGCCGTGCTGATGTTGCCGAGCTGATCCGCGCGCGGATCGACTCGCTCCCCCTGGAGGATGACGAATGAATTCTCTGTTTTTACGCATTTTACTCCCCTCTGCCAAGGGGGATTATTCCTCCCCCGCCGTTCGTGCCAAAGCCGGCGCGCTGGCAGGCGGCGTGGGCATCTGTACCAACCTGCTCCTTGCGGCAGGCAAATTTGTGGCAGGTGCCGTCAGCGGCAGTATCTCTATCACGGCTGACGCCGCCAACAATCTGACCGATGCAGGCAGTTCCCTGCTGACCATGGCGGGCTTCCGACTTTCTGCCAAGCCTGCCGATAAAGGGCATCCCTACGGTCACGCCCGCTACGAGTATCTGACGGGACTTGCCCTTTCGTTCTTGGTGCTGTTGTTAGGTGTGTCCTTTTTGAAAGAATCCATCGGCAGTTTCTTCGACGAGAGCGAAACGGCAATCGGGCTTCTGTCGCTGATCATTCTGTCGGTTTCCATCCTGCTGAAATTGTGGCAATGGCGGTTTTATCGGAAGGTTGCCGCAATGATCGAATCCCAGACCCTGAAAGCCGCCGCCTCCGACAGTCTCAGCGACTCCGTAATGACCTCTGTTGTCCTTGCGGGCGCGCTGGTGCGCCGATTCAGCGGTTTCGAGATCGACGGCATCGTGGGTTGCGCCGTGGCGGCGTTTATCATCTTCAGCGGCATCAAATTGGTGCTGGAGACCTCCGATCCTCTGCTGGGTGCGGCGCCCGATCCCGATTTAGTGCATCGTCTGAAGGAAGCCGTTCTTGCCTATCCCGGCATCATCGGTGTGCACGATCTGGTAATCCACAGCTATGGTGCGGGCAAAGTGTTTGCCACGCTCCACGCCGAGGTGGATGCCCGCATTGATCTGACCAAGACCCACGATCTGATCGACAATGTGGAAACCGAAGTGAGCGAGGCTCTGGGACTTGAGCTTGTGATCCACATGGATCCCGTGACGCTGGATGATCCCAAGCTGGACGCCATGCACGCCGAGATTGATCTGATCATCAAACAGATCTCCCCCAAGCTCCGCTATCACGATTTTCGCGTGGTCTTCGGTCCCACCCACGACAACGTCCTCTTCGACGTGGTGGTACCCACCGGCTTCCCCCTGCCCGACAGCGAGCTGATCTACCTGCTCAGCAGCTCTATCAAGCGCAGCTACCCTCGCGCCGTCCTCAAAGTGCGCGTGGATCACGATTATTCGAATTTTTTAGAGGAATAAATTAAATCATATTGGGGCGTTGCCCCAACCCCCGCCCGCTTTCCCCCAAGAAAGCAGGGCAAAGAACTTATGTTAAGGGCGGCAAATATTTGCCGCCTTGTTTTTTTGGAACCTTCTTGAAAGAAGGTTCCAAACCTCCAAGAACTTTTATAAAAGGCGGCAAATCCTTGCCGCCTCAGAGTGTCGAAAAAGCCCCATACCATACCGAGGGAAGGGGAAAACCATCTCATACGCCGAAGTTTTTCCCCTTCCTCCAGACCTCCA
>JBJDZI010000018.1:0-22359 GCA_051867925.1 Eubacteriales bacterium | reverse complement strand
ATCGCCCAAGCGTGCTCCAGTTCCTCCATCTGAGAGAAATCGTACTCGGCAACGCGGTCGTCGAAACGGATCACCAGTACCTCATCGGCAAAGCGGATTTGCTCGATTCGTCCGATGTCGCCGTTGAAGATGCCGCTTCCCTCTTCCTCGCCCCGGGTCCAGAGGATATCGTAGTTGTTTTTGATCTGCATCACCTTGTCACCCTCGCGGAAGATCACGTCGCGGAAACGTTTTTCCTTTTTCAGATCAGAGGGCGGGTTCTGCGCCTCTTGTAAAAGCGCATTCAGCACTTCGGTGCCGGCTCGTCCTTTTCGGGAGGGCGTGATGACCTGCAGTTCCTCGCGGATCGATTCTCCGTAGGTGCGGGGCAGGCGGTAGAGGCAGAGATCCACGATGGTTTTGGCGATCAGATTTTCATCGTCGCGGGTAAGGAAGAAGAAATCGCCGTCTTTATCGTCCAGAACGGGCAATTCGCCATGGTTGATGGCGTGGGCGTTGGTGACGATGCGGCTTTCCTGCGCTTGACGGAAGATTTCGGTCAGGCGCACCGTCGTGAAGCGATCCGAGGCGATCACGTCACACAGGACGTGTCCTGCGCCCACGGAGGGGAGCTGATCGGCATCTCCGATGAGAATCAGACGCGCGCCCGGTTTGATGGCGCGAAGCAGTGCTTCCAAAAGGAGCGTGTCCAGCATGGACGCCTCGTCCACGATGAAAATATCGCCCTCCAGAAGGTCGTTTTCGTTGCGCAAAAACTGCATTTTTCCGTCGGCAGAGAACTTCATCTCCAGCATCCGATGGACGGTCTTGGCGTCCTGCTGCGTCGCTTCGGACATTCGTTTGGCTGCTCGTCCGGTGGGAGCCGCCAGAGCGACTTTCAGCCCCATGCGGTTCGCCATGCGAATAATACCCTTGACAATGGTGGTTTTACCGGTACCGGGACCGCCCGTCAGCACCATAACCCCTCCGGTCAGTGCCAAACGGATGGCTTGCCGCTGCATTCGGGCGTAAGTCATTCCCTCGTCGTACTCGATCTGAGTGATCATACGGTCCAGGTTGGCTTCGGATACCGACTCACAAACCTGGTCCAGCAGTACCAGTTTGGATGCGATGTATTTTTCGGCTTGGTAATACTCCTCCAGATAGACGCAATCGGTGGAGCCGTAACGGATCACACGGATGCCGCTGATCCCGCCCTCCATGATCTCCTCCACCCGCTCGGTCGGCAGACCCAGTAGCTGTGCGGATAGCCCGATCAACTTGTCCCGCGGAATGAAGACATGACCGTTGTGGGTAGCGTTATGGGAGAGCGCATATTTGATGCCCGAACGGATGCGGAAGGGAGAATCCTCCTCGCATCCCAGCGATTTTGCCATCTGATCGGCTTTTTCAAAGCCGACACCGTGAATCTCCTCGCAAAGGAGATAGGGATTTTTCTTTAAGAGGTCTATCGCTCCGCTTCCCCAGCGTTTGTAGATCTTGACGGCGGTGGCGGGTCCGAAATAATCCCGGCAAAAGACCATCACCGATCGCATACCGAACTGCTCGGTGAAGGATTCGTGGATTTTGCGCGCCTTCTTGGGCGTGATGCCCGGAATATCAGTAAGAAATTCGGGATTATGCTCCATCACATCGAAGGCGTCCTCACCGAACACATCTACGATCTTCTGCGCAGTGACCTTTCCGATGCCGGGAATTGCCCCGGAGGCGAGGTATTTGTACATCGCCTCCCGACTTCTGGGCATCTGCTTTTCGTAATACTCCACCCGAAACTGCCGTCCGTAGTTCTGATGCGTCTCGAACTTGCCCATCGCCTTGATCTCTTCGCCTGCGGCGATATAGGGCATGATCCCCACAACGGTATAGGAATCCTCCCCCGACAGTAATTCGCAGACGGCATAGCCGTTCTGCTCGTTTTGGTAGGTAACGTGTTCAATCGTCCCTTCCAGTGTGATCAGATCCTTCTGTTCCTCCATTCGGGGAGTCCTCCTTTCCTTCGTCATTCGGCTCCTCTACGTCAGCGTCTTTACCGTCATCGCATCGGGAACCGATCCATAAACTAATCAGCGCCGCCAAATCATGCAACGCCGTGTAACCGCCGTACACTGCCAATACGGCAACAATGATTTCAAAGAAGAATCGTAGCATAGGCTCCCCCCTCAGGGACAGTCTATGCTACGGATTCCAAACTGTGCGGGAATGTGTCCGTGGGAAAGATTCAACGGCATGGAGTCTTATATCCAATCGCACGTTCCGGAGCAACCAGCCAATCCATCTGTTCTAACCAAACAGATTCTGATTTTGCATTTTGTTCGGATGATTTGCGACATTGGTTTCTCAACTTGACCGCCGGTTGGAAATCAGCTGATTTTGATTTTATAGAGCATAAAGCAGCTTCTGATGTTTCCTTCCCCTTTGGGGTTCACGCAGTAATACATCGTCTCACCGTCTGACGAGAAGAAGGTGCAGACGCTATATCCCCAAATGTCGTTATCGCTTGCCCAAGTATAGGAATAGTAGTTATCAATCGCAGTCCAGGATTTTCCGCAGTTGAAGCTGACGAAGATATCGGAGCCGGTATTGCTGCTTCCGGACGACATACGCCATCCGGTGACCACCAGCATTCCCTGCTGCCCCCCTGCCGGGATCCACTCAACCCAAGGCGTTGCCGCAAGACTCTTTCGGTCTTTGGAACGAATCAGCGTACCGATTTGGGTCGGTTCGCCCCAATCAATGGGGTTATCCGTTATTTTGAAGTAGACGGGATTATTGGTCATCCCAACGATTTCGTAAACCATTATGTAGCGACCGTCGCCCATTCGCTTGACTACCGGCATTCCGGGACGAAGTCCTCTGTTCTCCAGAGCAACCGTGTCGATCTGCTCACTCCAGTTCACACCGTCGTCAGTATACTTCAGAACCAGTTTCTGGCTGCAAACCTTATCGTCATCGTCCGAATAATAGCAAATCAGTCTGCCTTCATCGGTGCAAACAAAGTTTGGCTCCCACACACCGAATTCGGTATTCCGATAGGACTGCGCAACCGTAGAAAAGTACTCCCAGGTCTGTCCTTGATCGAAACTGCGATACAGCATAATATGGGTCACATCCCATGCGGGGCTTACTGAATTGGTACCCAAAATAATGGTTCCACGAGGCATATCACCAACACTGACCGGAAGTTCAAAGAGGCAGGGCGCGTAAAAGTTATTGAACGCTTTGTGAATGGGATCGGAAATTCTTGCAACGGTATCCCAGGTTACACCACCGTCTGTACTGCGATGAATCTGTGCAGAGGATCGAGTGTCATCTTCACCGGTTACCAGCAGAATGCCGTTCTTTGCGGCATCCTCTTGATATGTCAATTCAATAAACGTAGGATATTTCAGTACCGCATTTGGAAAGCGTTTGGGTGGCTCATGGATTAAAGATACCGATTCAAGCTCCCACACCACAAGATTGTTAAAGACAACCGGATCGCCCTCATATTCCCTTTGGCAGAGGACGTTGCCGTCTGAACCAGTTGGTTTATAGGAAAAGTTTTGGTTCAGCAAATTTTTCAGCCCGATCAGCAGAGCATCGTCGTCAGTTGCCACAACACAAACAGATTTCTCCTCGCGAACAATTGCATAGAAATGTTTGCTATCATCAGCAGCAGATATATATTGGTCATACATCACAGCGCTGGCTGTACGGTTCGTTGCACCAACCAGTATTTCGCAACTTCCGTCATCGGGCGTTTTGGAATCATCGGTAATCACCAGCGTTCCTAAGCCAAGATCGGCATACTGTGTGGCAAAAGAAGCAACGCCATTTTTTAGTTTCGAAGTTGAATTGACAGAATAGACCACCCGAACGGGAGCAAAATTTTCTGCATTTTTCACGGTATTATCAGACGGTTGATTCTCGGGTGCACATCCGCAAACCCCGACAGTCAGCAGCGCAAACGCGAGAAAAGCATACCAAAACTTCATCATTCAGTCATTCCTTTCTGATCAATGAAAGCACTAACAACCAAAATGGCTGTCTTTTTTGCCGCACTGAAACGCAAATCAGACCAATGCCGCTTTGAGCGCATCAGTCAGATCGCGCTTTTCCCAGCCAACATTTACATCTTCTCTGCCGACATGACCGTAAGCGGCAAGCTGTGCGTAAATGGGCGCACGGAGTCCAAACCGCTCGATGATCGCGGCAGGACGCAGGTCAACCAAGGCTGTCAGCGCATCGGCAATCTTCTCATCGGCAACCTTGCCGGTGCCAAAGGTGTCTACCATCAGCGAAACGGGCTTTGCAACGCCGATCGCATAGGCAAGTTGCACTTCGCAACGGCTGGCAAGTCCTGCGGCTACCACATTTTTCGCCAGATAGCGGGCGGCGTAAGCCGCGGTGCGGTCAACTTTGGTGGGATCCTTGCCGGAGAAAGCGCCGCCGCCGTGACGGCCGTAACCACCGTAAGTATCCACGATGATCTTCCTGCCGGTCAGACCGCTGTCGCCCATCGGTCCGCCTACCACGAAGCGACCGGTGGGATTGACGAAATACTTGGTATCGTCATCCAGCAGTTCAGCGGGAATAATGGGCTTCACCACCAGCTCGATCATATCGCGCTCGATGGTGTCATGATCTGCATCGGGATCGTGCTGAGTAGAGATGACAACAGTATCCACCCGCACGGGCTTATCGCCGTCATATTCCACCGTCACCTGCGTCTTTCCATCGGGGCGCAGATAGGAAAGGGTCTTATTTTTGCGGACTGCAGCCAACTGCTTTGCCAGTTTGTGCGCCAGCGAGATGGGCAGAGGCATCAGTTCGGGGGTCTCGTCACAAGCAAAACCGAACATCATCCCCTGATCGCCTGCGCCGATATCGTAGGGATCGGTATCGCCCTGCTTGGCTTCCAAAGACTTGTCCACGCCCATAGCGATGTCGGGAGACTGTTTGTGAATCATATTGATGACCGCGCAGGTGTCGCAGTCAAAGCCGTATTTGGCGCGATCATAGCCGATGAAGCGAATCTTTTCACGAATGATGCTCTCGTAATCCACCTGAGCGGTTGTGGTGATCTCGCCCATCACCGACACAACGCCTGTGGTGGTAGTGGTCTCACAAGCGACACGGGCGGTGGGATCCTGGGCAAGGATCGCATCCAGAATGGAATCGGAAATCAGATCGCAGATCTTATCGGGATGTCCTTCGGTAACAGATTCGGAAGTAAACAGTTTTTTCATTACAAATACCCTTTCGGAAAACAATATTTTCAAAAAAATGATCCCCGGAAACTCCAAGGATCATTGATCAAGGCTATGATCTCATCTCCAAGGAATTGGCACCTTGCCGCAAGGTAGGTTGCCGTGGCATCATTGGGCCGGTCCCTCCGCCACTCTTGATAAGATATAACGAAGCAGTACACACATACTGCAATGGTATTATAGCACAAGTGTTCGTAAATTGCAAGCCCTTTTTGCAAAAAAAATCGAACAAATCAGAGCAAAATCGACAGAAATCCCAGGACACCGTAAGAGATCAGCGTGAACACTACACCTGCGGTCAGCACGCCCAGCGTAACGGAAAGCATTGCTTTGCCGAACTTGAAGTCAAACAGAGCCGCCACCAGAGAACCTGTCCACGCACCCGTTCCGGGCAAGGGGATTGCTACGAAGATAAACAGTCCCCAAAATCCGTATTTTTCGATCTTCGGACGGTTCTTCTCTGCCTTTTTGAACAGCCACTCGGAGATTTTGTTAAAAATGCCCACCCGACAGCGGCGCATCCAAGTCAGCACTGCTTTCACGAACAGCAAAATGATCGGTACGGGCAACAGGTTTCCGATCACGCTGAGCAGATAGTTCAGCCAGAACGGCAGTCCCAGCGCCGCTCCCAGCGGGATTGAACCCCGCAGTTCGATGATCGGGATCATGGAGCAGATGAACACGCCCAGATGTTTTCCTAACAGTTTGAGGAAAAAATTTTTGATTGCCGTTGTCATGGAAACGATCCTTTCAATCATTGATCTGCGATGACTCGCGTAATGATTATTCTAACAGATTTCGACGAAGAATGCAATAGCATCTTCGGAAATTTACAAAAACTTAATGGTTCAGCCGCGATTTTGGATGAATTTTCCGTGCAATAGCGGGGAAAGCGGCTTGTAAATGAGAAAACACAGGAGAACGTTGAGCAGACCTTTGATCAGCGTAAAGGGCATATTGAAGGTCACGAGACACATCACCAGACCGTCCACAGAGGGCAAAATTGCTTGGTACATCCCGACGATAGCGTCAATCGGAACGAATTTGGTGTATGCAGGATAGCTGATAAAGTAATTGATGGGCAAGCTGCAGAGTGCCATCGCCAGTGCACCCGAGCCACTGGCAAACAGTGCGCTCAGACGACTCTTGCGAAAGCGATAGATCAGTCCGGCAGGCAGGACGAAGGTCACGCCCATGAGAAAATTTGCCAGTTCCCCTACCCCGCCGGTGGTTGACAGCGGAAAATTGATCAGATTTTTGATCAAACAAACCGTCACGCCCGAGATGGGTCCTATACTGAAGGATGCCAGCAATGCGGGCAGTTCCGAAAAATCCAATTTTATAAAAGATGGCATGAAGGGCACGTTGAAGGAGAGCATCATCAGCACCGTTGCCAGCGCCGAGAGCAGAGCAGTCATGGCGATTCGCCAGATCCGCAGGTGTAATTTCTTTCTTGCTTGGATAGTTGTCATAGTATGAATCCTTTCATCATTGATTGGGCTAACTTGAATGGAGATAAAAAAAGCCCGACCAATGTCGGGATCAGCGGATCGTACTGCCGTTATCGGCCGTTTTCAGCGATTACATCGCCACGCCAAAAACAGTCATCACGCTCTGCATTTTTATCTTCTCTCATCCGGACTTTGACCGTCGGCGCAAGAATTTCACTCGCTCGGCGCAGGAAGACCTGCGTTCGTGGGCTGTACCACCGGTATGGAATTTCACCAATCCCCAAAGATATTCAGTTATATGAGTATATGCAAATTTTCAAAATAAGTGTATGCACGTTTTCCAAAAGTGGGTAGGGCAAAAACCCTACCCACAGTTTGTGAAAAACTTAGTCGATGATTTCGGAAACAACGCCGGAACCAACGGTTCTGCCGCCTTCGCGGATAGCGAAGCGGAGGTTCTGCTCCATAGCGATGGGAGTGATCAGCTCAACGTTCATAGTAACGTTGTCGCCGGGACGGCACATCTCAACGCCTTCGGGCAGATTGATCACACCGGTAACGTCGGTAGTTCTGAAGTAGAACTGAGGTCTGTAGCCGGAGAAGAAGGGCTTCTGACGGCCGCCTTCTTTTTCAGTCAGAACGTAAACCTGACCAACGAACTTGGTGTAGGGGTGTACGGAACCGGGCTTGCAGAGAACCTGACCACGCTCGATCTCGTTCTTAGCGATACCACGGAGCAGAGCGCCGATGTTATCGCCTGCCTGAGCAACGTCAACCAGCTTGTGGAACATCTCAACACCGGTAACGGTGGTGGACTTCTTCTCGTCGGACAGACCAACGATTTCGCAAACGTCGCCGATCTTAACAGTACCACGCTCTACACGACCGGTAGCAACGGTACCACGACCGGAGATGGAGAATACGTCCTCGACGGGCATCAGGAAAGGCAGAGAATCCTGGCGCTCGGGAGTGGGGATGAAGGTGTCAACTGCATCCATCAGTTCGAGGATGGGAGCGTACTCGGGAGAAGACAGATCGGTGGAAGTAGACTCAAGAGCCTCACGAGCAGAGCCACGGATGATGGGGGTGTCGTCGCCGGGGAAGTCGTACTGAGACAGCAGATCACGGATTTCCATGTCTACCAGATCCAGCAGCTCTTCGTCGTCAACGATGTCGCACTTGTTCATGAACACTACGATTGCGGGAACGCCTACCTGACGAGCCAGCAGAACGTGCTCACGGGTCTGCTGCAGAGGGCCGTCGGTACCTGCAACAACCAGAATAGCACCGTCCATCTGAGCTGCACCGGTGATCATGTTCTTAACGTAGTCAGCGTGGCCGGGGCAGTCAACGTGTGCGTAGTGACGAGCATCAGTCTCGTACTCAACGTGACGGGTGTTGATTGTGATACCACGTGCTCTCTCTTCGGGAGCGTTGTCGATCTGGTCGTATGCCATGAATTCAACTGCGCCGCCGGACTTCAGACCCAGGGTCTTGGTGATTGCAGCAGTCAGGGTGGTCTTACCGTGGTCAACGTGACCGATGGTACCAATGTTTACGTGAGGTTTGGTTCTCTCAAATTTAGCCTTTGCCATTGGAATAATCCTCCTAAAAATAAAGTTTTTTAATTATTTAGCTTTTGATTTGATGATCTGCTCGGATACCGACTTAGGTACCTCTGCAAAGTGATCGGGCTCCATGGAATACTGACCACGTCCCTGAGTCTTGGAGCGAAGGTCGGTCGCATAACCGAACATCTCTGCCAGAGGAACGTAAGCAACTACTTCCTGAGCACCGCCGGTGGCTTCCATGGACTGGATCTGTCCGCGACGGCTGTTAAAGTCGCCGATAACGTCGCCCAGATAGTCATCGGGAGTAATGGTGGTAACCTTCATGATGGGCTCGGTCAGCACAGGGTCAGCCTTTCTCATGGCTTCCTTAAACGCCATAGAACCGGCGATCTTGAATGCCATTTCGGAAGAGTCGACTTCGTGGTAAGAACCGTCCCACAGGTTGACCTTAACGTCAACGACGTTGTAGCCAGCCAGTACGCCATTCAGCATAGCGCCCTGAATGCCGGCGTCAACGGCGGGAATATATTCCTTGGGGATTGCACCGCCGACGACAGTGTTGATGAATTCGTAGCCCTTGCCGGGTTCGTTGGGTTCCAGAGTGATCTTAACGTGACCGTACTGACCCTTACCACCGGACTGACGAGCATACTTCATATCTACGTCTGCCTTCTTGCGGATGGTCTCCTTGTAGGATACCTGAGGTTTACCGATGTTTGCCTCGACCTTGAACTCACGAAGCAGACGGTCAACGATGATCTCCAAATGGAGCTCACCCATGCCTGCGATGATGGTTTGACCGGTTTCTTCATCGGTGTAGGTGCGGAAGGTAGGGTCTTCTTCGGCAAGCTTTGCCAAAGCAACACCCAGCTTCTCCTGAGAAGCCTTGGTCTTGGGCTCAATAGCCTCTTTGATAACAGGCTCCGGAAATTCCATGGATTCCAGAATGACTTCGTTGGACTCCAGACAGAGAGTGTCACCGGTGGTGGTATTCTTCAAACCAACTGCTGCAGCGATATCGCCGGAGTAAACGACGTCGATATCCTTACGGTTGTTGGCGTGCATCTGCAGAATACGACCGATGCGCTCGCCCTTACGCTTGGTAGAGTTATAAACCGCAGTGCCTGCATCCAGCTTACCGGAGTAAACACGGAAGAAGCAGAGCTTACCAACGTAGGGGTCGGTCATGATCTTGAATGCCAGTGCTGCGAAAGGACCGTTGTCGTCCGCAGGGCACTCAATTTCGTTTTCGCCTTCGGGTTTGTTGGGATCAATACCCTTGATTGCGGGTACATCAACAGGAGAAGGCATATAATCAACTACTGCGTCCAGCAATTTCTGCACACCCTTGTTTCTGTAAGAGGTACCGCAGATCACAGGGATAATCTTGTTTTCAACGGTAGCCTTACGCAGGGCTCTCTTCAGATCCTCAGTAGGGATCTCTTCGCCCTCCAGGTAGAGCATCATCAGGTCTTCGTCGGTCTCGACGATAGACTCGATCATTGCATTGCGGTACTCGGTAGCCATTTCCATCATATCGGCAGGAATGGGCTCGACACGCATATCTTTACCCATATCGTCGTAATAAACGTCTGCCTCCATGTTCATCAGGTCGATGATACCGCGGAAGGTATCCTCAGCACCGATGGGGAGCTGAATCGGAACGGCGTTTGCTTTCAGACGCTCCTTGAGCATCTTCACGCAACGGAAGAAGTTTGCGCCCATGATGTCCATCTTGTTAACGTACACCATACGGGGAACGCGATACTTGTCCGCCTGACGCCATACAGTTTCGGACTGGGGTTCAACGCCGCCCTTGGCACACAGAACGGTAACCGAGCCGTCCAGTACGCGCAGAGAGCGCTCAACTTCTACGGTAAAGTCAACGTGACCGGGGGTATCAATGATGTTGATACGAGTATCAGGCCAGCTGCCATCAGCTTTTTTCCAATGACAGGTAGTTGCAGCGGAGGTAATGGTAATACCTCTTTCCTGCTCCTGAGCCATCCAGTCCATAGTCGCTTCGCCGTCGTGGGTCTCACCAAGCTCGTGGTTTACACCGGTGTAGAACAGAATACGCTCGGTGGTAGTGGTCTTACCGGCGTCGATGTGCGCCATAATACCAATGTTACGAGTATTCTCCAGCGAATATTCTCTAGGCATAGACTATTTCTCCTTCTAAAACTTATACAATTAATATCTGTAGTGAGCGAAAGCCTTGTTAGCCTCTGCCATTCTATGGGTCTCGTCCTTCTTCTTGACGGCACCGCCCATATTGTTAACCGCGTCCATGATCTCAGCGGCCAGACGCTCTGCCATGGTGTTCTCGCTACGGGTTCTGGAGTAGGTTCTGAGCCAACGCAGACCGAGAGTCTGCTTACGCTCTGCACGCACTTCCATAGGAACCTGATAGGTGGAACCGCCAAGACGGCGAGCCTTTACTTCGAGAGAAGGCATGATATTGTTGAGAGCTTCGGTGAACACCTCAAGTGCGTTCTTTCCGGTCTTCTCTTCTACGATTGCAAATGCATCGTATACGATCTTCTGCGCTACTCCCTTTTTGCCGTCATACATGATGTTATTGATCAGCTTAGTAACAAGCTGAGAATTGTACATAGGATCCGGCAATACTTCTCTTTTGGAAATTTGTCCTCTTCTAGGCACTGTACTTCCCTCCTTCATAAATAATGATATCACAGGTACTCGAAAGAATTCTCCCGTATGTGCAAGGACAGTCAGATATTACAAATCTATCAACAAATGTCCGGGTTGCACTCACGAATTTATTTCTCTTCTCTTCTACCCCGACCGAGATTACTTCTTCTTCGGTCTCTTTGCGCCGTACTTAGAACGGCTCTGTCTGCGGGCATCAACGCCTGCAGTATCCAGCGTACCGCGGATAATGTGGTAACGAACACCGGGCAGGTCACGTACACGGCCGCCGCGGATCAAAACTACAGAGTGTTCCTGCAGGTTATGACCGATACCGGGGATGTACGCAGTTGCTTCCAGACCGTTCGTCAGCTTTACTCTTGCGAATTTACGCAGTGCGGAGTTAGGCTTCTTGGGAGAAGTGGTTGCAACTTTCGTGCAAACGCCTCTCTTCTGAGGAGCGCTGATCTTGGTGGGGACATTTTCGAGGGTGTTGAAGCCTCTCTGCAGCATAGGAGCCTTGGACTTGTATACTGCCTTCTGTCTTCCCTGTTTTACCAGCTGGTTAAAGGTTGGCATATTGGCACCTCCTTCTTTTGTTGATAAAGAATTTGTAATCATCTGACGATGTATGGAGGAGCAAAGCCGTCCGGTTTCACGCCTTTGCATAACTACACATCATAAGACGGTTATATTATATCACCTTGTCCTCAAATTGTCAAGTAAAAATTTCGATTGACACGAAAATCTATGTATTGCACAACTTTCGTCCAATTGCACGATTTTTTCATGCACATTTTTCACAATATGCACAAAAATTGCACTTTCTCCGCAAAAAGAGGGAGACCGTTAGGTCTCCACAGACCGCCCGGTCTCCCTCTTCGGGGATCAATTGTAAAACCATGTTCAGGATACAGAGATGTAACGAGCCTTTCTCCAGTCAAGGAACTGTCTGTAAATGTTCTTCTGACCTGCGGTAGCAACCAGCTGAGACGAAACAACCTTGGAATTTGCCATCGATTCTTCTTTGTTTTCTTCCTTATCGGTATCAGTCGAATCGTCGTCGGAAACGTCAGGGGTCTCGGTTGTATCAGGCGTTTCAGCAGTGTCGGGAGTCTCAGACTCTGCTACTGCAACCACGTCGTCTTCAGACTCGGCGACATCAAACCAAGACTGACCGAGAACCAGACTCTTGAAGCCGGCATCCAGAGCGTCCAGATATGCCGCATAAGTTGCATACTGCTCTTTCTGAGTATCATCGTAATCGAAGACTGCTTCCAGCAGTTCGTAGTACAGAACTTCCAGATAGTCAACCTCTGCCTGCGTAGGATAGTTCTTGGGGTTTTGCAGATTGGTATCATTATCACCGTCAAAGAGTTGCAAGGTAAAGCCGATATAGGGGCTGAAGAATGCGTGACGGGAAGCGGCTTTCGCCAGTGCCCAATCGTTAGCGGAATACTGCAATTCCAGTTCGGTCATTTCGGAATTGCGCTCGGTAATAAACAGGTTACCGGTCTGATGAATATCCATCAGATAAACGGTATCGCCGTTCTTCTCGCGCTCGATCAGACCGGTGGTCTGATTCACGGTGTAAGTGACATTCTCATCGCCGTAAGTCAGTGCGTTATGGAACTCTCTGTTGGTCTGGATCATGTTGATGACTTCCAGACAACGATTCGAATCGGAAGTGAAGTTGGAGATTGCAAACATATTGTTGCAAGCCTGATCTTCAGTAATCACAGCCTTGTTGCTCTCGATTACGTAATAATTCTCTTCATATGCCTTGATCTCATCGGGATCGGCAGCCACGAAACCTACTGCAAAGCTGTTGTTGTTCAGACGATCTTCGGGGATCACGCTACCTGCAACAGGGCTTTCTGCATTGCTCAGGGAAAGATACTTCTGCATCGATACCAGAGTGCTGCGGAAAGCAGCCGCGCCCAGCATGGTTTTAGGCTCCAGACCGACCGAGTCGGGGGTCGCACCGGCAACAACATACTGAGAAATGATCGAGTTCTTGCCGGTCAGGCTGACGAAGCCCATGTTTCCGAGATTGTAAATGGGCTGAACATCGGAATGCTTCTCAACGAAGTCGATCAAATAGTTTTCCAAAGACGAGAGATTGGTAACCTCATCAATATTGTACACAGACTCATCGAAGAACTTCTTGTCGATCAGCATATACTCTGCCTCGTTGTAGATCGAGTTAGAGGGGATCGCGCAAAGTTCGCCGGTGCCCTGAATATACACTTTTCCTGCATTCAGCAGACCGCTGGACAGATACTTGGTCAGCAGAGGCGCGGATTCGTTCAGTGCACTTTCTTCCAGCGTTGCGACCAACTGATAAGTGTCTACATTGAGGGGATCCGCATCAAAATCTTCCTGCGTAACGCCTTCAGCCAGATAATAGCGGAGCGACTCCAGCTTGGACTTGCTGTTTACATAGAAGATATCGATCTGATTTTCATAAACCTCAGGATAAGCGGTTACCTCACGATTCTTTTCTTCATCAAAAGTAACGTCCTCAACCTTACCGATGGAAGTGGACTTATCACCGTTTTCAACTGCCCAATATCTTGCAAGCAGTGCCTTTTCCAGCTCGGTGTAATACTCTTCTTCGGTATAGAGTTTCAGTTCAATATGGGTGTTCAGATTGCTTTCAGAAATCCGATTCAGTGCTTTTTCAGCAGCTGCGATACCGGCCTCGGTAGTGTTCTCATCGGTCATCATGGCGATGACGATGGTCATGGGCTTGATAGAGCCGGTGGTATCGGGTTCATCATCGCCGCAAGAGGTTAAGAGCACCAGGGTAGGCAGCAGCATGGCAAGACAAAGAACCAAGCTGAGCAGTCGTTTTTTCATGGGAATCCTCCTAATTTTGATGTTGCTGCGCAAGATTGCGTAGCTACGTCGTTGCATAAAAGTATTTTACTACAAACCCCCGAAGATGTCAAGGCACTTTTCGGGAATCGATTGAAAAATGCCGATCAAACGCAACCGAAAATGACGATCGGAAGCATTTTGTCTGCACAGATCAAACAAATCAGCCAATTGAATTTTGTTAATTTTGACGTGTCGTTTGTTTGCGTTGCTAAACAATCGACCGATTATTTTGTTCAGAATAACGATTTTTTTGAAGAAACTGCAAATTCGTGCAGGATTACGGATCAAGATAATCCTTCAGACGCTTGGAGCGGCTGGGATGACGGAGTTTGCGAAGGGCTTTGGCTTCGATCTGGCGAATTCGCTCACGGGTAATGTGGAATTCCTCGCCCACCTCTTCCAGCGTCCGCATTTTGCCGTCCTTGAGACCGAATCGCAGGATCAGCACCTGCTCTTCGCGGGGCGTCAGGGTGTGCAGAACCTCGATAAGTTGCTCTCTGAGCATGGTCTGAGACACCGCATCGGAGGGAGCGGGCGTCTCCTCATCCTGAATAAAGTCGCCCAGATGGCTGTCCTCTTCCTCACCGATGGGCATTTCCAGCGAAACGGGATCCAGCGCGATCTTCATGATCTCACGAACTTTATCGGGAGTGGTGTTCATTTCTTTTGCGATCTCGTCCACGCTTGCCTCGTGACCCAGTTCCTGCAGGAGTTTTCTGGACACGCGGGAGACTTTGTGGATGGTCTCCACCATGTGAACGGGGATACGGATGGTTCTTGCCTGATCGGCAATGGCACGGGTAATAGCCTGACGAATCCACCAGGTTGCGTAAGTGGAGAATTTGTAGCCCTTGCGGTAATCAAACTTCTCGACTGCCTTCAGAAGTCCCAGATTGCCTTCCTGAATCAGATCAAGAAAGGAAAGTCCCTTGCCCGAGTGACGCTTGGCAATACTGACCACCAGTCGGAGGTTCGCCTCTACCAGTGCATTCTTGGCATCTTCACCTGCACGCACCTTCTTGCGCATCTGCTTGACATATTCGTCGTCCAGACCGTCAATATGACGGGGCAGTTTGTCGGGACCTCCGTAGAGTTTCCGCGCTTCTTCCATCGCCTTGGTATAGCTGTTTTCCGCTTTGGAATCCTCGCCCCAAGGGTCTTCGGAAAGCGTATCGCCATCAATCTTTTCCGTGCCGCTAACCTCTGCGGCAGTTTCTCCGTCAGCGGTCTGTGCTTCGGCTTCGGCTTCGCTCTCGGGAGCATCGGATGCAGAATAACCGATGATCGCTTCCAAGAGACGATTCTCCGCCTCAATGCCCTCGTACATGGTTTGCGCCAGTTGCAGTTCGCGGTCGCCGTCCAAAAGCGGCACCTTACCGATCTCCTTCAGATACATCCGAACGGGGTCGTCGATGGCAAGACCTTCCTGCGCCAGCAGTTTTTCCATCTTCTCGGCGGACTCGTACTGTCCCACCTCGTTTTCGATCTCCTCGGTCTCCGGGGATTGGAGATTTCCGGTGATCTCGATGTCCATTCCTTCCAGCGTTTCGTAGATGTGTTCCATCTGCTCCATGTCGAAGTCTTCGTCTTCAAACGCTTCTATGATCTCGCTGCTGGTCAGCGAGCCCTGACTCTTTCCGCGTTCGATCAGATCGTTTACGTTGAGCTGCTTATCCGAGAGAGAGCTGTCGTCCATAATTCTCATAATACCTTCCTTTCCTCCCTTACGGGCTGTTCCTTGATTTTACCTGTCTTTATCATAAATTTGGATGGTTTGTATTGGCTTATTCTTCTTTTCTTTTTCGCTTTTTGCGGAGGATGTCCTCCAGACTCTGTTCTTTCCGTGCGGATGTCTCCCGCAGACGGGCAACGCTGTCCTGCAAAACGGTCAGCGAATTTTGCTGAAGGCGGGATCTGTTTTGTCTGAGTTCGGCTACCCGATCCATCTCTTCCACCGAAAGGCTCTCGCCCAGCGCGCCCGCTTCAAAATTGGGATCGTCGATGCGTTCGGCAAGGGCGGTGAACACCTTCTTGCCGAAGGCGGTGAAGAAATCGTCCGCCTGTAAGGGATTCTCCCCTTTTTGCAGTTGCCGATAAAGTTCCGGATGGAGTAACAGTATACCCAATATGACTTCTTCCGCGGCGGCGGCGGCGGGGTTTTTCACATAATCGGGATTGATCCGATCGCCGTACCCTTCGCTTTGGCGAATCAATCGGCGAGTCGCCTCCCGCTGATCCTTCCGCGCGTTCCCGCGGATGATTTTTTCCACATCCCGTCGGACAGAGTCGGGCGAAACACCCAACAATTCCGCGATCCGATGCAAATGAATTTCCCGCACCGATGCCGAGGGAAAGGATGCGATCAGACGCACCGATTCATCCAACGCTTTGATCTTGTGATCGGGATCCTCTATAGGATGCTCCGCAAGGATCTTCTCCAGTTTGAAATCAAATTCACTGCGGGATCGCTCCATCAGATTCTTAAACGCGCCTGCGCCGAACTTACGGATATACTCGTCCGGGTCTTTGGCATTCTCCACCTTTAAGATGCGGCATTCCACGCCCACCTCTCCCAACAGCGCAAAGGCTTTGGAAGCGGCTCTCTGCCCCGCCTCGTCGGCATCGTAGCAGATGATGACCTTTTTGGCATAGCGCGCAAAGATTCGCGCCTGCTCGGCTGTGATCGCCGTGCCCAGCGTGGCAACGGCATTGGTAAATCCTGCACCGTGGAGGGCTATGACGTCCATATAGCCTTCGCAAAGGATCATGGTATCTGTCTCGTTCTTGCGGGCGAAATTGAGGGCAAACAGATTGCGGCTCTTCTTGAACGCAGGCGTATCCGATGAGTTGAGATACTTGGGCTTGGAATCATCCATCACGCGCCCGCCGAAGGCTACCACATCTCCCCGCACGTCAATGATGGGGAAGATCACGCGGTTGCGGAAATAATCGTATGGCTTGCCCGTCTTTTGGCTGATGCCGCAGAGGAAGGCAGAGGACATCTCGCTGTCGGTATAGCCCTTTTTGCGCAGATGATAGGTCAGCGCACCGAAATCGTTGGGAGCAAAGCCCAGCCCGAAATGGCGGATCAGCGGCAGGGGCAGTTTTCGCACCTCGGTCAAATACCGAAGTCCATCCGCTCCCTCGGGGGCGAACAGTTTCTGATGGAAGAAGCGCGCGGCTTCTTTGTTCATTTCCAGCACCCGCTGACGGCGATCGTTTTCGGCTTGCTCCCTCTTGTCCAGCGTGATGGGCACGCCCACCCGTTTGGCGAGAAATTCCACCGCGGAGGGGTAATCCATATTCTCCGCACGGCGGATGAAGTGGATCACGTCCCCGCCTGCTCCGCAACCGAAGCAGTAAAAACTGGAAGTCGCAGGAAACACGGTAAAGGATGGCGATTTTTCGCTGTGGAAGGGGCAAAGTCCCTGATAGTTGGAACCTGCCCGTTTCAGTTGAACATACGAAGAGATCACGTCTTCGATATTGGCACGCAGTTTAATCTCTTCGATCACTGACTGGTCGATTCTCGGCACTATGATCCCCCCTTCTGTTGTATTGGAATGCAATGGCGGCGTAGGCGTTTCGTTCCACACCTTGGAAAGACTGACTGAGATCAGATTCCCGCGCTCCAGACTTTTGGAATGAACAGATCCTTGTAAAGGCTGATGGCATAGCGGTCAGTCATGCCCGAAATGTAATCCGCCACCGCCCGCGGGATTCCTTCCTCCAGCACGGTCAGACGAAACTCGGTAGGCATTTCGTCGGGATTCTCCAAAAAGTAATCGTATAGCGTCAGCAACATGGCTTCTGCCCTGCTCTCCTCGCCCTTGGCAACAGGATTATAGTAGACCGCTTGAAACAGAAACTCCCGCAGATCCATAGTATCCTTCCACAAGTTCGGCTCCATTCGGATATCCTCGTCCGTGCTGGCGGAAATGACGCCCCGCACCATGGTATCGATCCGTCTGCTGTGGGTATCGCCCAGCCGCAGGCGCAATCCGATGGGGATGTCCTCATTTTTCAGCACGCCCGCCCGAACGGCGTCGTCGATGTCGTGATTGATATAAGCGATCCGGTCGGCGAATTTCACGATACGCCCTTCCAGCGTCTGTGCCATCCCCGAACCGGCGTGATGGAGAATGCCGTCCCGCACCTCGAAGCAGAGATTCAGCTTTTCCAGCTTGTCCACCACCCGTAAAGACTGGGCGCAATGGGTAAAGTGTTCGTCAAAGCATCGTTGCAACACACGCTCGCCTGCATGACCGAAAGGGGTGTGCCCCAGATCGTGCCCCAGCGCGACGGCTTCGGCAAGATCTTCGTTCAGGCGCAGAGAACGGGCAATGGTACGGGCGATCTGCGTGACTTCCAGCGTGTGAGTCAGACGGGTGCGATAGTGATCGTGTTCGGGAGACAGAAAAACCTGTGTCTTGTGCATCAGACGGCGAAAGGCTTTGGAATGGGTAATCCGATCCCGATCCCGCTGAAATTCGGTACGCAGGTCATCGGGGTGCAAAGGCTCTGCCCTGCCACGGGTCTCGGATGACAGGCAAGCGCCTTTAGAAAGCGTGGCGCGTTCCCGTTCTTCCAGCATTTCACGGACGGTAGACATATCGTTCCCTCCTAACGATGACTTTACATTTATAATATACGCTCTAAATCTTAAAAAACCCTTTTTTTCAAAAAGGATTTCCCAAAATTCACAATTTGTTTACACGGTTCAAGCAAGCAAAAGCGCCGGGGCGTGCTGCTTACCCCGTAATCGCGCGCCCCGGCGGGATCTGATTCGATTTACACCCGTTTTCCGAACCGACTGCCCACCACTTCACCGCCGACCTTGCCGTTGGTGAGCGCGATCAGTCGCTCCTGCAGAGGGGCGGTGTATTCGGTGGGAAGTGCAAGCGTAAGGGTGACTTCTGCGCCGAATTCGGTGTTCTCCTCGGTGGCGCAGTAATTCTTGAGTTCGTACAATACCCGCTGATAGAGGCTGTAATCCACCGAAAAGCGAACGAGATCGTAGGGAATCAGCTCCACGATACCCGCCTTTTCCACCGCCAGTTTGGCGGCTCCCGAATAGGCGTGAACCAGTCCGCCCGTTCCCAGCAGGATGCCGCCGAAATAGCGAGTGACGGTGATTACCGCATCGGTGAAACCGCCCTTGCGGATGATGTCCAGCACGGGCATTCCCGCGCTTCCCTGAGGTTCGCCGTCGTCGCTGTAACGCATCCCGCCCGAAGAAAGCAGATAGGCAAAGACGGTATGGCGCGCGTCGGGATATTTCTTGCGGATCTGTTCCACGAAAGCCATCGCCTCCGCCTCCGTAGTCACGGGCGCAGCGTAGGCGAGAAACTCGCTTCGTTTTTCCACCAGTGTGGAAAATCCCTCTTTTTCAAGAGTAAAATAGGCTTTTTTCTCTGCCATTTTACCTCACCTCTGCGCCGAAGGGCATAAGTGCCAGTTTCGCCTGCTTAAAGCATTGGATTCCGAAAGGAATCCCTACGATCGTGACGCAAAACAACAGTCCGTCCACAATAGTCACTGCCGCAAGTGGCAGTCCGCCGAAGATCAGCCAAAGTGCGTTGAGTAACAGAGACCCGACTCCGCCTTTATAAACCACCTTTTTCCCGAACGGAAAAAGGGAGAGAGATGCCATCTTAAAGCATTGTACGCCTACAGGAATTCCCACAACGGTACAGCACCACAGCACACCTACGATGCCCCAAGCTAACCATTGCCAAAATCCGCCAAAGACTACCCATAGCAAATTACCAAGGCAATTCATTTGTTCCTCCGATTATTAACCTATTATATATTCCTTGAACCGTCCACGGAGTTTTTCATCCAAAAGGGCGACTACACGCACGCCGTTGTCCAGATATTCCACGTCCTCCACGGCAGAGGCGGCATAAAGCTGTGCAAGCAGTCCCTGTTTGGACATAGGGAGCATCAGCACGCACATCCGCTTGCCGCCCAGAGCCAGCCGCTCCAGTTGATCCACCAGATCGGAAACTCCTCTGCCGTCCAGCGCGGAGATGGCAACCACGTTCTCCCGTCCGTTGAGTCGTGTCAGTGTTTCCGCCGCTTCGGTGGAAACGTCGCACTTGTTGAAGACGTACAGGATGGGCTTATCGGAAGCCCCTAAATCGTACAGAAGTTTTTCGGTGACCTCCAGTTGGCTATCCGCCTCGGGGTCGGATGCGTCTACCAAAATCAGAATGGCATCGGCAAACTTCGCCTCTTCCAGCGTACTGCGGAAAGCGCGGATCAGATGATGGGGCAGATTGCGGATGAAGCCCACCGTGTCGGTCAGCAAAATTTCCCGCCCGCTGGGAAGGGCAAATTTGCGGGTCGTGGGATCGAGGGTTGCAAACAGTTTGTTCTCGGCAAGAATGCCCGCATCGGTGAGGCGATTGAGTAGCGTGGATTTTCCCGCGTTGGTGTACCCCACGATCGCCACCTTCAGAATGCCCGAACGCTCCCGCTTGGCGCGTTGCACCTGACGGTTGGCGTCCATCTCGGCGATCTGCGCTTCCAAAGCGGAGATTCGACGTTGCACATGACGGCGGTCGGTCTCCAGTTTGCTCTCACCGGGGCCGCGGGTGCCGATCCCGCCGCCCAGTCGGGACAGCTCGGTCCCCCGCCCGATCAGCCGGGGGATGGTGTAACGCAGTTGCGCCAGTTCTACCTGTAATTTACCTTCGCCCGTGGTGGCGTGGAGGGCGAAAATGTCGAGGATCAGCATCGAGCGGTCGATGACCCGCACCTCAAAATCGGTCTTGCCGTCCTCCAGCGCGTTTTCGATGTTTTTGATCTGTGCGGGAGATAACTCGCTGTCAAACACCACCAAATGAATGTCGTTGGCTTGGCAGAGATCCTTGATCTCCTCCAGTTTGCCGGTACCGATATAGGTGGCGGCAACGGGGGTCTGCCGCTGTTGGATGACCTGCGCGAACAGCGTTCCGCCTGCAGTCTCCAATAATTTTTCCAGCTCGTCGAGGGAAACGGCGGCTTCCTTCTGATCCATGTCGGGGGTGATCACCGACACCAGTACCGCGCGGGGTACCTCTTCCGAGCGAAAGAGATTTGCTTGTTCCATAAAGTCCTTTCCAAACTGAACGGAACCGTTTTCCGAAAGGGCGGAAAACGCACCGTCTCAGCAGATTTCGTTCTTCAAATAATATTCGATGGCACTTTCGCCGGAAACGGAATCCAGCAGTGCCTGCTTCACGTCCTTCGGCAGATTGCGCTTACCGTCGGGATTGCGGGGATACGCCATCGCCTGCGCCAAGGGATTGCGGGGATCGGTCAGCAGTGCTTTGGCAAGCAGCTTTGCCGCGCGGCGGTCGGATTGGCAAAACAGGGCTTCCATATCACCAGGATCTACCTCGCAATCGGCAAAGAACCAAGGCCAGCGCTCGGTCAGATGTCCTGCCAACGCAGGCAGGAGCGCGCCCCTCTTTTCCATCTCCGCCGTCAAGCGAAGAGCGGTCAAATTGCCTTTGCAGATCCGCTCCTCGGAATCGGACAGCCCGATCTGCTCTTTGGAAAGGAGCACCCAGAATATCTCTCCCATTGCCCGCGCCAACGCTTCGTCAGTATTCAGTTTCTCCGCGCGCATCCGTAGGTATTCTTCTGCCGCACGCAGATCGATGCGCTCCAGTTCCTCCAAATACGCATCTCTTGTAAACAATGCCATATCAGTTCCCTCTTTCGATGAAAATGCTGTCCAGTCCCGCCTTTTCAGCGCGGTGGAGCAGTTCGATATCCTTCAGCTCCGCGGAACGGCAACGGACAAATTCCACACCCGTCAGATCGACCACCGCTCTGCCGAACTCCTTGCCGTAATCGTCTACCTGCAACAGAGTAACCGAGGTGTCGGTATAGCTTTCCACAAAGCCCGTGAAATTCACGTCACGGTTGAACATCACCAGCGTTTGCTTTTCCTGCGCATAAGCCAGCAAATCAAACAGCGGACTGCCTTCGGGGGAAGGGATCCTGCGTTTCTTCTGCCCTTTCAGATGGGCGAGTTTCAGAATTTTGGCACTGTAAGGCCGATCATCGCTGACGCCGAAGACCGTATCGCCGGCCACCACGGCAAAGCCGTCCTCTTCCCCGCCGGGGGACAGCAGATTCAACAGCAGATCGTCCTCGTCCACATCCAGCAGATAACCCAGTAAAAACGCATCGCGGTTCAAGTCGTCGCAATAGACGGAGACCACCGCGTCCTCGTCTGCCAGCGGCTCCAGAAGCCGCTTCATCTCATTGATCATCGTATATCACCACTTTCGAAAAAACAAAAGAGCGAGAGGGCAGTTTGCACTCTCGCTCTGATAGGCATGGCTATCCGAATTACTTGGACGCGCCTGCCAGACGACGCTTGAACTTGTCCAGACGGCCGCCTGCATCGACAAACTTCTGCTTGCCGGTGAAGAAAGGATGGCACTTGGAGCAAATTTCAACGGTCATATCGCCCTTAGTAGAATGAGTCTTGATCTCGGCGCCGCAAGCACATTTGATCGTGCATTCTTTATATTCGGGATGGATTCCTGCTTT
>JBJDZI010000017.1:0-23125 GCA_051867925.1 Eubacteriales bacterium | reverse complement strand
CGGCGTTTGAGATGGTTTCGCCCTCCTCTCGATTTTCTGAAAGACTTTATCGACAAACTGAGGGCGGCAAATTCTTGCCGCCCCATTTCGTTTGGCTTGATCGGAAAACTCCGAGCCAAGGAAAGGAGATCGGAACGCATCCACCCAAACCAACCACCCTCCCCACCTCCCCGAAAATTTCTTTTCTCCCTCGCATAAAAATCCCGCTTTTTTTGCTTGAACGGTTGACACAGCCGACGATTTGAGGTATAATTATCTTGAATATTTATATACTTTCACCGTCAAGGAGGAGACTGTCATGAAAGCCCTGTTAGAGCTGTTCCAAATGATGGATCTCATCGATTTAATCGATATTTTGCTGACTTCGGTTATTTTCTATTACGCTATAAAATTCATACGGGAGCGCCGCGCGGGCAAACTGGCGATAGGCATCGTTTTGCTGATTTTTCTGGAGATCGCGGGAAGTGCCTTCGAACTGCCGGTCATCAGTTTTCTGATGCAAAATCTCTTCCAAGTGGGCATTATCGCCATGATCATCCTCTTCCAGCCCGAACTTCGTTCCGCTCTGGAGAAGATCGGCGGCGTGCGGGTGGACGGCATCCGCGGCATCATTACCCAAGGAGATGCAAAGCAGATGGAGCAGCTTTCCCAGCAGGTGGAGGCCATTTGTACCGCCGCCTGCGATCTGGCACTGGATAAGACCGGCGCACTGATCGTCTTCGAGCGTTCCACCAAACTGGGCGAGTATATCCGCAGCGGCACAGTTCTCAACGCGGACATCTCTCCCCGCATGATCAAGAATATTTTCTTCAATAAAGCCCCCCTGCACGACGGTGCGCTGATCATCCGGGAGGGTAGGCTCTACGCCGCAGGCTGTTTCCTGCCCCTGCCTACCAATAACGAGATCGACAGAGACTTCGGTACCCGTCATCGCGCCGCCATTGGCATGAGCGAGAACAGCGACGCCATCGTGGTGGTGGTCAGCGAGGAAACCGGCATCATTTCGGTGGCAAAGGGCGGCGAACTCCAGCGCAACTACGACTACCGCAAACTGTACAACGAACTGATGACGGAACTTTCGCCCAACCGTTCTGCCGCGGCGCAGAATAAGCGCAAACAGCAGAATGACGATCCCGCCGAAAACTCCGACGACGCGCCGAAGGCGTAAACGGGAAGGAGCGTGTTTGAAATGTGGAATAAGATCAAAGCCTTCTTTTCGGGTACCGCTCCCGCAGAGGAGGGAGCCGGCGAACGGAACAAGGATTATACCGTTCAAAAAAACAGAAAATTCGATATACTGGCAAGAGTGCTGGCAGTTTTGGCGGCGCTGACCTTATGGGTCTATGTCGTCAGCACCACCACCGTTTCCGAGGAGCAGGATTACAGTCTGATCCCCGTGACCTACAACGGGGAAGAGTCTCTGCGGAGCGAATACGGATTGGTGGTACAGTCTATCAGCATAGACACCCTGAACGTGCGGCTGATGGGTAACCGTCAGGATCTGCGGCAGGTGACGGGCGAGCAGATCAAGGCATATGTCAGTCTTGCGGATATCAACGCCGCAGGTGAGTATCAGCTGAAGGTCTATGTGGATGTTCCCAGCGGCATCACGGTGGTTTCCCAATCGGTGAGCCAGGTGATGGTTGAGGTGGACCGCACCGCCCAGAAGCAAATCTCGGTCAGCGAGAAGAATCTGTCGCTCCAAGGCTGGGCGCTGTCCGAAGGTTGCTTCTTCGGCGAAACGAGCTTGAATATCGACACGCTGACGGTGGAGGGACCCACCCGCTCCCTGCAAAAGGTGGCAAGCGTGGAACTGCGCAGCGATGTCATCGGAAACGCCAACGGCAGTTTTACCGTGACGGCAACCCCTTGCCTGCTGGACTCCAAAGGCAACGTGATCACCGACAGTTCGTTGACCATTCAGGAGGCGGGACAGATCAAGGCAAGCGTAGAGGTGCTGAAATCCAAGACAGTCCCGCTGACGGTCAAGGGGAAGTATGGCTATCTGACCGCCGATCAGTATATACTTACCCCGTCGGCGGCAACCGTGGTAGGCGACCCCAAAACGGTGGACGCTACCGACTCGCTGACCGTAGCTGTGGTGGATGAGACGGAACTCCTCTCTAAGGAAACCCGCCGCTTTGCGCTGAATGCCAAGGGACTGACCATTACCGACTCGGAGGGCAACGCACTGACCGAGGTACAGGCGAACTTCGATCTGTCCGCCCTTCCCGTCAGCGTGGTGAAAGAGGTTGCGGTCTACCGCGGCAATGAAGCGGTAGGGCAGGTGACGGTCACCGTTCGCGGCATCAATACGGCGGTCGCCGCCATCGTGCAGGCGCTGACCGCAAAAGACATTATCGTTTATTCGGATACCGAACAGCCCGAGGGCACCATTTCGGCGATGACGGCAATTTTCAGCGAATCCCTGCGGGAGTATGTGTACGCCGTAGAGATCGGTGATTACGACGATACGCCTCCTTCGAATCGGCTCATCGAAGATTTGGATGAGACCGTCACTCCCATGGGGGCAATGGCATGAAATTACTCTTGCACGGCGTCAAGGCAAGCCTTGACGATCCGCAGGGGAGTGCCCTTGCCGCCGCCGAAGCCAAACTTCGGGCAGTGGGGCTGAAATCTTCCTCCCTTACCCTGACCAAACGCTCGGTGGATGCCCGCAAGCGGGACGAGATCTGCTATGTCTGCACGGTAGCCGCCGGGGTTTCGGGGAAGCCCTCCCCAAAGCAACTGCAAAAACTGGGGGCGGTGATCCTGCAGGAGGAGGAACTGATCCCCGCAGGTGCTATCCGAAAGCGTTCTGCTGACGCACCCCGTCCCGTGATCGTGGGCTTCGGCCCGGCGGGAATGTTCGCCGCACTGCTTCTGGCAGAGGAGGGCTGTCGCCCCATCGTGCTGGAGCGGGGAGATGACGTACACACTCGCACCGCCCGTGTGGAGCGATTTTTGCAAACGGGCAAACTGGACACCGATTCCAACATTCAGTTTGGTGCCGGCGGAGCCGGCACCTTTTCGGATGGAAAACTCATCACCCGCATCAACGATTCCAAATGCAGCTTTGTTCTGCGCCGCCTGTGCGAGTTCGGTGCAGACCCCGACATTTTGGTGAACGCCCGCCCCCACATCGGCAGCGACCGTCTGCCCGCCGTGGTGGAGGGGATTGCTCGGCGCATCTGCGCGCTGGGCGGTGAGATCCGCTACCGTACGAGGCTCACGGGCATCCGTACGGGTCTGCGCGGCGAAGTCACCGCCGCACTGACCGACTGCGGTGAGATCGGCACCGATACTATCATTCTCGCCGTCGGGCATTCCGCCCGCGACACCTATCACTATCTCATCGAGGGCGGGTATACGGTCGAGGCGAAGCCCTTTTCGGTGGGCGTTCGGATCGAGCATCTGCAAGAGGACATCAACCGAGCCATGTACGGCAGAGCGGCGGAAAAACTGCCTCCTGCCGAGTATAATCTTTCTTACCGCGACGGCGAGCGAGGCGTGTACAGCTTCTGTATGTGTCCCGGCGGAACGGTGATGGCGGCGGCTTCCGAAGAGGGGGGCGTGGTCACCAACGGAATGTCAAATTCTGCGCGGGACGGACGCAACTCCAACAGCGCATTGGCTGTTTCCGTTCTCCCCGCCGATTTCGGCGGCACGCCGGTCGGAGCCATCGCCTTTCAGCGAGGGCTGGAGCAGGCGGCGTTTGCGGCAGGCGGGTTTAGTTACGACGCGCCTCTGCAAACGGTGGGCGATTTCCTTTCGGGGACGGGAGGGAGCGCGCCTTCCCGTATTCGTTCCACCTATCGCGGCGGCGATCACTATGCGCTCTGCGATCTGCACGCGCTCCTGCCGTCCTATGCAGGCGATCTGCTGGCAACGGGCATCCGCCGATTCGCCCGCCAGATCGAGGGATTTGACGCTCCCGACGCGCTCCTGACCGGACTGGAGACCCGCACCTCCGCGCCCCTGCGCATCCTGCGGGGAACAGACCGCCAAGCCATCGGGCATCCCGGACTTTACCCCTGCGGTGAGGGCGCGGGCTATGCGGGAGGCATTACCTCCGCCGCCACCGACGGCATCGCCACCGCCATCGCAGTGCTGTGGGAATAGGAAAGTTCGCAAGTCTGCAATCCGTAAGTCGGCAACCCGCCAATGGGAAAACCGCCAAACGGATGCCCGCAAATCAGCACCCCCCAAAATAGATAACCCCGATAGTGGATCAACCAATAGACAACCCACATAGATATAGATATTAAAAGAAAACCCACGAAAGGAGGAACACTATGGACAGTGAAAAAATCTGGAGAGCGCGGACGGAACGCCCCGATGCCGATGCCGTGCGCACCCTTTCGGCAGAACTGGGACTGCTCCCCCTGACCGCGGAGATTCTGGTCAGCCGCGGCTTCACCACGCCAGATGCCGCCAAAGCCTTCCTGTCCCTGTCAGCGGATTATCACGATCCCTTCCTCCTGCCCGATATGCAAGCGGCGGCGGAGCGTCTGTCGCTCGCCATCGACCGCGGCGAGCAGATCGCCGTTTACGGCGACTACGATGCCGACGGTGTCACCTCTACCGCAACGCTGATGCTATGGCTCCGCTCGCTGGGGGCATCCCCCATCTCCTACATTCCCGATCGGGAGGGAGAGGGCTACGGAATGTCTGCCGCCGCACTGGATCGGCTGAAAGCCCAGGGGGCTTCGCTGATCGTCACCGTAGATACGGGCGTGACCGCCATCGAGGAGGCGGACTACTGTCGGTCGCTGGAGATGGATCTGGTGATCACAGACCACCACGAGTGCCGGGAGATCCTTCCTGCCGCCATCGCCGTGGTGGATCCCAAACGCCCCGACAGCACCTATCCCTTCGACGGTCTGGCGGGCGTGGGCGTTGCCCTCAAACTGATTTCTGCCGTCGAACTGCTCCGTCATCCCGGGGAAGATCGGGATCTGGTGCTTCGTTCGGTCTTTCGCAGTTTTATTGATCTGACCGCCATTGGCACCGTTGCCGACGTGATGCCCCTTGTGGACGAGAACCGCTTCATCGTCAGCCGCGGCTTGCAGATGATGGAGAAGCGTCCCCGCCCCGCCGTGACCGCTCTGATTCGGGCGGTGGCGGAAGAGAAGGGAAGCGCACCGGGTACCATTGATACCTCGCTGATCAGTTTTACCCTCGCTCCCCGCATCAACGCGGCAGGGCGAATGGAGAGCGCAGACGCCGCCCTCCGCCTCTTCCTCTGCCCACCCGAAGATGCACCCGCAGCTGCCCGTCATCTCTGCGACTGCAACCGCCGACGCCAAGAGGAGGAAAACCGCATCTTGGCACTGTCTGAGCGGGTGCTCCAAACCGCCCCCGCCGAGGGCATCCCGCCGACGCACTCCATCGTGCTGGGGGGCGACGATTTCTGTGGCGGCGTGATCGGCATCGTTGCCGCCCGCCTGTGCGAACGGTACGACAAGCCCACTATCCTGTTTTCCTTTGACGGTGACATCGGCAAGGGCTCGGGACGCGCGCCCGAAGGAATTGATCTGATCGGCGCGCTGGAGGAGGCATCCGATCTGCTGATCCGTTACGGCGGTCACACCGCCGCGGCAGGGCTGACCGTTTCCAGAGAAAACTTCACCGCTTTTGCAGAGCGGTTCGATCAGGCGGTGTCCACCGCCGTGCGGACGACCCCCGTCCGCGAGTACGATCTTGCCATCATGCCCGCCCATCTGAGCCTGCGTGCGGCACAGGAACTTTCTCTGCTGGAGCCTTGCGGCGCGGGCAATCCCCTCCCGCTCTTCTGCTGGAAGGGCGCCACGGTGGACGCAGTCCTCCCGCTGGGCGAAAAGCATTCGAAACTCACCTGCTCCGGGGAGGGAACAGCCCATCCCGTTCTGCTGTTCGGCACGCCCCGAGCGGCGCTGGACGTGTTCCCCGGCGATCGCATCGACCTGCTCTTTGAACTGTCGGTGAACGAGTTCCGCGGCAACACCACCCTTCAGTTGATCTGCCGAGGATGGCGTCCCGCCGAAGGGGAGTTGCGCATCCCCGCCGACGAGATTCGTCGGGCGCAGGCTCTGCTTTGCGGCGATCTGTCCGATCTGACTCCCGCAGACCTGCCCACCCGAGAAGACTGCGGCAAGGTCTACCGCATCCTGCGTAGCCTTCTCGGCTATCACCGAGCCGATCTAATCTCCCCCCGCCGTCTGATCGGGCGGGCGGAGGATTATCCCAAACTGCGCCTGACGCTGGCGCTCCTCTCCAATGCAGGATTGCTCACCCTGCAGGGAGATGCCCCCATGACTGTGACTCTGCCCCGCGCGGAGCAGAAAGTGGATCTTGCTGATCTTCCTCTCTGGAAGCGGCTCTACGGAGCGATTCAAGATCCCGAAAGGAGAAGCTGATGCCCTATTCCAACATTGAAAAACTGCTGAAAATTCTGGAAGACAGCAAGCGTTTTTACGATTTTGACAAGATCAAGCGTGCCTACACCTTTGCGGCGGAAATGCACGAGGGGCAGTACCGCGTCAGCGGCGAACCCTATATCCTGCACCCGGTAGCGGTGGCACAGATCGTGGCACAGCTGGGAATGGATACCGATTCCATCTGCGCCGCTCTGCTCCACGATACCGTGGAGGACTGCGGCAACCGCGTCAATTTGCAGGTCATCACCCAAAACTTCGGTTCCGAAGTGGCAATGCTGGTGGACGGTCTGACCAAACTGGTGCACATCCCCTTCGAAGACAAGGAAGAGGAGCATATGGAGAATCTGCGGAAGATGTTCCTTGCCATGTCCCGTGACGTGCGGGTCATCTTTATCAAACTCTGCGACCGACTCCACAATATGCGTACCCTGTCGGTGAAGAACGATCAGAAGCGCCGCAAGACCGCTCTGGAGACTATGCAGGTCTACGCGCCCCTTGCCCACCGGCTGGGCATCCAGCGTATCAAGCAGGAACTGGAGAACCTTGCCCTGTCCTATCTCGATCCCATCGGCTACGCCGAGGTCAAGGGCGACATTGAGGTCAAATACGGCGAAAACCGCGATTTTATCTCCAACATCAAGAAGCAGATCACCGATAAATTGCAGGAAAACGGCTTTCATTTCCAGCTGGACGGACGGGTCAAGAGCGTCTACTCCATCTATCGGAAGATGTTCAACCAAAACAAGTCACTGGATGAGATCTACGACTTTTACGCCGTCCGCATCATCACCCACACCGAATTGGAATGCTACACCGTTCTGGGTATCATCCACGACACCTTCAAATCCATCCCCGGACGGTTCAAGGATTATATCTCCACCCCCAAACCCAACCTCTATCAGTCGCTCCATACCACGGTCATCGGTAGAGAGGGCATCCCCTTCGAGGTGCAGATCCGCACTCAGAAGATGCATGAGATCGCCGAATACGGCGTTGCCGCCCATTGGAAGTACAAATCGGGCGACAAGAGCAAGGAAGATATCGACCGCCGTCTGGAGTGGGTTGCCAAACTGGTAGAGACCGAGGATGATACTCGCGATCCCGACGAGTTTATGCGGGCGCTGAAGGTGGACATCTTCCAGGACGAAGTCTTCGTCTTCACCCCCAAGGGCGACGTGATCAACCTGCCCCAGGGGGCGACGCTGGTGGATTTCGCTTACGCTATCCACTCGCAGGTGGGCAATCGCATGGTGGGTGCCAAAATTAACGGTGCCATTGCCCCCATCGACCGCTGTCCCCAAAACGGCGACATCGTGGAGATCCTCACCTCCAACACCTCCAAAGGTCCCAGCCGTGACTGGCTGGCGATGGTCAAGACCAGCGAGGCGCGGAACAAGATCCGCCAATGGTTTAAGAAGGAAAAGCGCGGCGAGAACATCACCGTAGGCAAAGCCGAAGTGGATCGGGAGATGAAACGCTATGGCAGACCCTACACTCCTGCCCAGCGCGATGAGATCTGTGCCAACGTGGGTAGCCGAATGGGCTATCAGCAGGCAGACGATCTCTACAATGCCCTGGGTTACGGCGGCGTTACCCTGACCAAAATCGGCACGAAACTGCGGGATGAATTCGACCGCACCGTCAAAGCGGCGGCACCCGAGACGGTCATCCCCGAACCGCAGATCCAAGTGCGCCCCCACAAGAAAAACTTCAGCGGCGTGGTGGTGGATGGCGTAGAGGGCTGTGAGGTCAAGTTTGCCAAGTGCTGTAACCCCCTCCCCGGCGATTCCATCGTGGGCTTCATCACCAAGGGATTCGGTATCTCCATCCACAAGCGGGACTGCCCCAACGTGGCAGAACTGTCCGCCAAAGAGGAGAGTCAAGACCGCTTCGTCAGTGCATACTGGGACACCGAAGCCACGGCGCAGAAGCAGGGCAGTGAGAATCTCTACGAGGCGCACCTGCAGATCTTCGCCGAGAACGATATGATGCTCCTTGCCAATATCACCCGCGCCCTTGCGGATATGCGGGTCACCCTCCATCAGATCAACACCCAGAACAAGGGTGGCGATCTGATCCTCAACCTCACCATCGGATGCAAGAATACTGAGCATTTCAAGTCCATCATCGCCAGAGTCCGCACCATCGACAAAGTCACAGACGTGAAGCGAGGTTACGCATGATCGCAGTTCTGCAACGAGTTACCTCCGCCACGGTCACGGTGGAGGGCAAGATCACAGGTGCCTGCGGGCAGGGGCTTGCCATCCTGCTGGGGGTCTGCCCTGAGGACACCGAGACCGAAGCCAAGATGCTTGCCGAAAAAATCGCCAAACTCCGTATTTTTTCCGACGAAGCAGGGAAGATGAACCGCTCGGTGGTGGATGTTGGAGGCGGAGCGGTGGTGGTCTCCCAGTTTACCTTGATGGCAAACTGCTCCCATGGCAACCGTCCCGACTTTTTCGGTGCCGCCTCCCCCGCCATTGCAGAGCCGTTGTATGAGAAATTCACCGATTGGTTGGAATCTCTCCTGTCTGCCCCCGTGGGCAGAGGCGTTTTCGGTGCGGATATGCACTACGAGATTCACAACGACGGTCCCGTGACCATTATTTTGGATACCAAAACCTTAGGCAAGAAGCGGTAAGGAAGCCCGGTTTAATAAATCGGCAGGATTGCTCTGCGATCGCGATGATTTCAATTGTGAAGATTTCGATTGCGACGATTGCAATCGTGCTGATCGCAATCGTCGCGCCCCACAACCCCGTCCTGCCGTATACCGCCCGCTCCCCATCTGCCCCGGTCGCGGGCAGGGGTTCGCCACCCTCCAATTCCGACGAAGGAAGTACAACATTTATGAAACTGATCATTGACGGCAACATCAGCCGAACCTACGTGCAGAATCTTTGCCTCCTCTTTTTCCCCGGGGCAAAATTCAGCGAGAGCGAGGAACTAACGCCTGAAACGCCCATCCTGCGTCTTACCGTCACCGAAGCCGATGGCTCCGTTTGGGCGGCGGCAGATCTTGCCGTGGGCGAGAACAGCGGTCACGGAGAGCATACCGAGCGATTCAAAGCCGCCATCACCAAAGAGCGGAGTTATAAGATCGCGGTGGGCAAAGCAGTCTACACCGCAGGCGGTGCCGTGCTGGGCTACACCCCCGCATGGGGCATTCTGACCGGCATCCGCCCCGCTAAGATCGCCCGCCAGATCTACACCGCCAATTCCGATCCCGCTAAGGTTCGAAAGATCCTTCGGGACGAGTATTTTCTCAACCCCAAAAAGGCGGCACTTCTGACGCAGGTTGCCATCAACGAGAGCAAACTCATCGAAGCCCTCCCCCAAAATGCCTGCAGCCTCTATGTATCTATCCCCTTCTGCCCTACCCGATGCGCTTATTGCTCCTTTGTCTCCTTCGCCACAAAGCGACTCTTGTCGCTGATGCCCGCCTATGTGGAACGGCTTTTGTCGGATCTGGACGGGACGTTTGCGCTCATCCGTGAACTGGGGATGAAGATCACCACCGTCTACATCGGCGGCGGCACCCCCACTACCCTGTCTGCGGAGCAGATGGAACTGCTTCTCACAAAGATCTGCGAGAACGTGGATCCCGCCACGCTGGAGGAGTTTACTGTGGAAGCGGGCAGACCCGACACCGTCACCCCCGAAAAACTGGCGGTTATCGCCGCCCACGGGGTCAGCCGCATCTCTATCAACCCCCAAACTCTCAACGACGAGGTACTGCGGGGCATCGGTCGCCACCATACCGTGGACGATTTCTACCGTGCCTACCACATGGCGCGAGAGTCGGGCATCCCCCTGATCAATACCGATCTGATCGCAGGGCTTCCCGGGGACAGCTACCGCAGTTTTGCCAAGAGCGTGGACGCCATTCTGAAGCTGGCACCCGACAATCTCACCGTCCACACCTTCTGCGTCAAGACCGGCGCGGATCTTGCTCACAGCGGTGAGGACGTGTACGCTCCCGCCAGCGGCGAAGCCCAAAAATGCGTGGATTATTCACAGCTGAGGGCGAAAAATTCGGGATATATCCCCTATTACCTCTACCGCCAGAAGAACGCCGTGGATAATTTGGAAAACGTGGGCTTCTCTCTGCCCGGCAAGGAAGGTCGGTATAATGTCTACATCATGGAGGAGATCCATCCCATTTTCGCCGTAGGTGCGGGGGCGTCTACCAAGATCATTGACCGTAGTACAGGCAAGATCCGCCGCATTTTCATGAACAAATACCCCTACGAGTACCTGTCCGACGAGCAAACCGAACGGTTTAGGACTGACTATATCGAAGAGATCCGAAAATTTTATGAGTCCTGATGCCCGCCGCGACACGCTCCCGCTCTACCCGAATAGACTGAAACCAGTATGGAACTCCACAGGAGTCCATTGCAAAGGAAGATGAATCTTGAAAACCGTTAAATTCCCTCAACACAGAGACGAGGACGCCCTGCGCGCCTTCGCCGCCGCCTGCGAAGCCGACTTTAACCGGCGGCTGGCGCGCTTGGTGGATCGTATTGCCGCCGATCCCCGTCCCATCATCGCCCTGGCAGGTCCTTCCTGCGCGGGTAAAACCACAACCGCTCTGCGCCTCATCGACCGCCTGCAAAAAGCGGGCAAGCGGGTGCAGGTGGTTTCGCTGGACGATTTCTACCGCCCGCGGGATGTGCTGATCGCCGAGTCCATGGAAAAGGGCGGGGAGATCGACTTTGACAGCCCCGCCACGCTGGATTGGGTGGCGCTGGAGGCATTCCTGTCGGATGTGCAGGCAGGGCGTACCGCCTATCTGCCCCACTTTGACTTTGCCACGGGCATCTGCGTGGAGCGCTGTCCGCTCCCTCCCGACAGCTTCGACTGTCTGCTGTTCGAGGGCATCCAAGCCTTCTATCGGCAGTTTTTGGATCTTTTGCCCGCAGGCGGCTACGCGGCTGTCTTCGTGACTCCCGAAAGCGGACTGGAGGTGGACGAAACTCATCTGAACCCCACCGACATTCGCCTGTGCCGCCGTATGGTGCGGGATCAACTGTTCCGCGGTGCCTCTCCCGAGTTCACCATGAAACTCTGGAAGGGCGTTACCGACAATGAGAACCGCTATATTTTCCCCACCGCCGCCATGGCGCACTACCGACTGGACTCCTTTATCGGCTACGAAGCCTGTCTTTGGCGGGACGTTCTGCTGAGTGCGCTGGCAACGCTCCCCGATTCCGCCCGCACCCCGCAGATCAATCACATCGAAGCGGTGGTACGCACGGTTCCCTCACTCCCCAGAGAGGTCATGCCCGACGATTCCATGCTCCGCGAGTTCCTTGGTTGAGTTTGAGAGGAGCAAGGCGAGGGTAATGCTCCGCGCGTTCCTCGGCAGAGTATCCGAGGAGCGCGTGAGCGGTTCGCTCCGCCCCTGTATCTCCTACACAAAATATCTTCTTTGTCGGCGTGCCGATACAATATTTTCCCCCTTTTTTCCATATACTAAGCGTATATGAGCAAAAAGGGGGCATTTCTTTGAAGCCGTTGAAGAAATCCATCGTGGGAGGCGCGCTGGTGCTTTCGGTGGCAGGGGTGATCGTGAAGGTGCTGGGGATGCTCTACAAACTCCCCCTTGCCGCCCTCCTGCGGGAGGAGGGCATGGGCTACTTCAACAGCGCCTACACCGTCTATTCCTTCTTCTTTCTCCTCTCTACCGCGGGACTTCCCGTGGCGGTATCCATTCTCGTGTCGGCGGCGCTCTCCCGCACCGATCGGGGACGGCGAGACGCTCTGCGGATCCTGCGGGTGACCATCAGTTGCTTTGCGCTGTTGGGGCTTGCCGTCTGTATCCTGCTGATCTTCCTTGCTGAGCGGTTCGCCGCATGGATCGGCAATCCCCCTGCCGCCGCTGCCATTGCCGCCATCGCTCCCGCTCTTCTTTTTGTCTGCATTCTGTCGGCACTGCGCGGTTACTTCCAAGGGTGCGGCAATATGCTCCCCACCGCGCTGTCTCAGATCGTGGAGGCGGCAGGAAAACTGACCTTCGGCATCCTGCTGGCGCGCTGGGCGATGCTCCGCTACAAGGATGCGGCATCGGCGGCTTCCTTCGCCATTTTGGGCGTGACCATCGGCACCTTTCTCGCCCTCCTCTGTCTGCTCCCCGCGTGGGTGCGGGAGACTCGACGCGCTCCCCGCCTCTCCGCCCCGGCCGATGAGTCGCGGGAGGGCGGGCTGACCATCGCCAAACGGCTGGTGAAGATCGCCCTTCCCGTGACCCTGTCCAGTTCGGTAATGAGCCTTGCGGGGCTTCTGGATCTCTTTTTGGTGCTTCGTCGGCTCACCGATGCGGGCTACACGCCGAGCGTTGCCAACGCGCTCTACGGCAGTTATTCAGGGCTTGCCGTGACGCTTGCCAATATGCCCACCGTTCTCATCACCCCCATCGCCTGCGCGGCGGTGCCGCTTCTGTCCTCCGCGCTGTCCCGGGGCAGATCCGACACGGCGCGAAATGTCGCCCATACCGCTCTGCGGGTGACGGTGCTGATCGCCGCGCCCTGCGCCGTAGGAATGTCTCTGCTGGCGCCCCAGATTCTCCGCCTCCTCTTCGACGATGCCATGGCAGACGGTGCCGCACCCTATTTGACGGTGCTGGCACCTTCCATTCTGTTCATCGCCCTCTGCAATGTATCGGGCGCATTGCTCCAAGCCATGGGCAAGGTGAAAACGCCCCTGCTGTCCATGACGGCAGGCGCGCTGGTAAAACTGATCTCAGCGTGGTTTTTGCTGGGCAAATACGGTATGAACGGCGCACCCATCAGCACCTTTCTCTGCTATCTGACTATCACCGCTCTGAATTTCGTGGCGCTGGTGCGGGAGGGCGTGCGGATCACCTTTCAAAGCATATTCGGCGTGCCGCTGTTTGCCGCGTTGGTCTGCGGTGCCACGGCGCTGTTGGGCGTGGGACTGTTCGAAGGGCGGCTGGGAGATCTGTCCTGTATCCCCGCTGCTTTGCTGGGTGCGCTGGTTTATCTCCTGCTTCTTCTGATGCTGGGCGGGATCACCCGTGCCGAATGGCGGTTGATCCCGGGCGGTCGGGCGATTTGCAAACGGTTGGAAAAGTGGAAACTTTTGCGCTGATGCGAAGGGGTTAGCATCAAGCCGAGTGGCACCTCCGCACAGTTTGCGATCTTTGTCCCAACAGTCTCTCGCGAAATTTCGCGCCATTCCTTGCATTTAGGCGCGCAGTGTGCTATAATAGCGGTAACCCGTATGGGCGGGCGGCGATTGCAAAGCCACCGCCCACCGCGCGACCAATTCGCGTGACCAATCCCGCAGAGTATGCAGGGCATACTGCGAAATCCCGCTGAAAGGAGTCTCCCTATGAACATTTCCGCCGAAAAAGCCCGCCTGTCTGCACAGACACGCTTCACCGTTTCCGATCTGCACATCCTCGTCGCCATTCTGCGCTCGCCTGAAGGGTGCGACTGGGACGTGGAGCAGACCCACGCCTCCCTCCGCTCCTGCCTGCTCAACGAGACCGCCGAGGTGGCAGAGGCAATTGACCAAGCAGACGATGTTTCACTCAAGGAAGAACTGGGCGATCTGCTCCTCCAGATCGTCTTCCACTCGGTGATTGCTGAGGAGGAGGGCGCCTTTACATTGGACGATGTAGTCACCGAAATTTGCAAAAAAATGCTCTTTCGCCATCCCCACGTCTTCAAAGGTGAGGACAAGCCCGATTGGAATACCATCAAAGCCGCTGAAAAAGAACTGAGACGGACGGGGAAGTGGTAATTCCCCCTTTACCAAGTCCGGCTGTTCACATTTTATTTACAAATTCTCCTCTTGCGTCGGGAGAATTTGTGTGTTATACTAAAGATGTATCACTATCCGATAACCGAGGTACTTATGCGACTGGATAAATATCTGAAGGTGTCCCGCATCATCAAGCGGCGCACCGTTGCTAACGATGCCTGCGACGGCGCTCATGTGACGGTCAACGGCAGGGAAGCCAAGGCTTCCTATCAGGTGAAGATCGGGGACGAGATCGAGATCGCCTTCGGGGCGCGTACCCTGAAGGTCAGAGTCACCGACATTTCCGAAACCGTCAAGAAAGCGGATGCCGCCGCGATGTACGAGGTCATCTCCCAATAATTCCGCCCTTGGCTATCGCCCGGGTGTTATCGCCCGGACGATAACGTCCGGACGTTATCGTCCAATGCATAATCGCCCTTCTCCTTTCATAAACTGGAAAAGAAACAGCGAAAGGAGGGGCTATATGAACGAAGGATTCAAGACATCGCCCCATATCGTTACCATCAGCGGACGTTCTGACGTTATGCTCAGCGGCGTGGAAGACGTGATCCGCTTTGATGAGAGTGCGGTGATCCTGTCCACCACCGAAGGCACGTTGGCGATCGAAGGGGAAGGACTTCACATCAAGCAGATGAATGTGGACAGCCGCGAGTTTGGCATTGAGGGCAAGATCTGTTCTCTCAGCTATTTGGAGGGACGCCCGCGGGGGAAAGGACTCTGGAAGAGCGGCGGACGCGGCAAGTGACCCAGTATCTGTCTCAGAAAAGCCTCGCCGTCCTCTTACTCTGCGCCTTCTGTTTGGGAGTGGGGATCGGAGCGGTCTATTCGCTGTTTTCCATCCGACGGGCGGCGTTTAATCGGTTGCACTTCCCGCGGATCGTCTCGGCAATTTTCCTGCATCTGGAGGATTTCCTCATCTGTGTGTTGGGCGGCGTGTCTCTGTCGGTGCTGTATTTTGCCACCACCGGCGGTGTTCTGCGCCTGATGGCGGTTCCCGCGCTGGGAGTCGGCATCTTTGCGTGGCGCCGCACCGCGGGACGGCTGGTCGTCGCCTGCACGGATCGCATCCTGCATCTGCTCTCCGTTTTGTGCAAGTGGATACAGCGGAGGGTTCTCGCTCCCATTTGGTTGGCGGTGAAAAATGCCGCTTGCCGCCTGCATTGCCGATGGGTGGCGCGCCGCAACCGCCGATTCTATGAAACGCTTTCCCGCAAGGCAGGGAAGATCACCGCTCGCTACGGAGCGATCTTGGCAGAGGCGGCAAGTAGCGGAACGCTTCCTCCGCCGAATTTGCGGGGACGGTCATCAAAATTCAAGAAGAAACTGCAAAAGCAGTCCCGAAATCACAAAAAGGAACGATCAAAATGAAAAGCAGAGGAAATATTTTTGTCAGACTGTTGTGGGTGGGCTTCATCGCCCTTGCCCTGTTCTCCATCGTCAGCTCTCAAATGACCATCAACGAGCTGAACGACCAGCGGGAGGAACTTGCGGAGCAGGTCGTTGCCGTGCAGGATGAGGTGGACGAAATGCAGTACGATCTGGAGCGCCCCATCGACGATGAGTACATCATTGATTTCGCCCGCGAAAAGTTAGGACTCCATCTCCCCGGCGAAACCATCTTCCACTACGATGTGAAGAATTGATTGATATCATGATTGAGGCTCCGCCTCAAACTCCACCCGCTTTCTTGTAAGAAAGCGGGGCAAAGAACTTCTGTAAATGGGCGGCAAATTCTTGCCGCCCATTTATAATAGTTTTTGGAGGTGCAGGAACCTTCTTGGAGGAAGGTTCCTGCCGGGGGTTGGAGCAGGGCTGCGCCCGGCTCCGGGGCGGAGCCCCAAGTTTGATAAATTAAATTCAATTCTCTTCCAGCCAGGTGGAGAGTTCGGAGAGCGTGCGCATTTCGATAACAGCACTGTCGGGGACGTAGACGCCGAAGCGGTCTTCCACCTGCATCAGAATCTCCACAATGTCCAGCGAATCGGCGCCCTGCTCCTCGATGGAGAGGTCGGGGATGATCTCGCCCAAGGGCTTTTTCAGCACGGCGGCGGCAATTTCCATAAGCTCGCTATTAATATTCATTCTTAGGCTCCTTCAAATTGGCTGTTGTAGAGGGCGGCGTAGAATCCGTCGGCGGCAAGCAGAGAGGCGTGATCGCCCATCTCCACAATGGTACCGTTTTGGACTACAATAATACGGCTGGCATTTTGCACGGTAGACAGCCGATGGGCAACGATGAAGCAGGTCTTGTCCTTCATCAGCTCGTCCATTGCCTCCTGAAGTTTCTGCTCGGTGCGGGAGTCCACGTTGGAGGTGGCTTCGTCCAAAATCAGCATAGGCGAATCCACCAGCATCGCCCGGGCGATGGTCAACAGTTGCTTCTGCCCCTTGGAAATGTTTACGCCGTTCTCGTCCAGTACAGTCTCATAGCCGTGGGGCAGAGAGCGGATGTAATCGTCAATGCGGGCGGCGCGGGCGGCTTCCTCCATTTGCTGACGGGTCACGGAGGGATTGCCATAGCAGAGGTTCTCGGCAATGGTGCCGCCAAAGAGCCATGTGTCCTGCAAAACCATCGCATAAGCGCGGCGCACATCCTCCATGCGGGTGGTGTAGGCGTTTTGCCCGTCGATGGAGATCTCGCCCGACTGGGGATCGTAGAATCGCATCAGCAGGGAGATCAGCGTGGTCTTACCACCGCCGGTGGGACCCACAATGGCGACGGTCTCGCCCTTTTTCACGGTGAGACTGATGTCATGGAGGATCTGCCGCTCCTCGGTGTAGCCGAAGTTGACCTTCTCCATCTTCACCTCGCCGCGGGGGGAGGGGAGAGGAAGATCGCCCGGCTTCACCTTTTCCTCGGTGGGGTGATCCAGCAGACGGAACACGCGCTCCGCCGCAGAGGTGGCAGACTGAATCTCGCTGATGATATTGGCGGTTTCGTTGATGGGACCTGCAAACCGTCTCGAATAGAGGTTGAATGCGGTCAGCTGACCAAGGGACAGCCCTCCGCCGAGGCAGAGCAGGGCACCGAAGGTGCTGATCAGTGCCAGCGAGACGTTGTTGATGAAGTTGACAGAAGGACCCACCACACTGCCTTGGTAGTCGGCATTGTAGTGCGCCTCCACCGCTTCGTTGTTGTGACGGTCGAAGCGGGAGATCATGGTTTCTTCTTGACCGTAGGCGCGGATGGTCTTCTGCCCCGACAGCATTTCCTCGGTGTAGCCGTTCAGCTCGCCCAGCTTTGCAGAGCGGCGGCGGAAGAGGGGCTTCACCTTTTTGGTGCGGTAAACGGTGAAGAGGATCAGACAGGGAACGGTGCCGGCAAAAACCAGCATCAGAATGGGCTTGATCTTCGCCATCTGAATGGCGGCGCCCACCACCGTGATAGCACCCGCGCAGATCTGGATCAGATCGTTGGACAGGGAAGCGTTAATGGTGTCGATGTCATAGGTCAGGCGGCTGATCAGATCACCGGTCTGATTGCGGTCAAAATAGCCCACGGGCAGATCCACCAGATGCTCGAAAACCTGCTTTCGCATCTGATAGACCACCTTTTTGGACAGATGGATCATCACCGCCGACAGGATAAAGGACAGCACCGCCGAGATAGCGTAGCACAGGAGCATGGCGATGCCCTTTTGGTAGACGGTATCGAAGTCTACGTTGCCGGAACCGTGGATCGCGTCGATGGCGTCCTCGGCAAGATCGGGACCCCACAGGGCGATGACATTGGCGGCGACGGTGAGGAGAGCGGCGACCGCCAGCCAGATCTTGTGTTCCCACAAATACGCCAGCAGGCGCAGGATGATCGCGCTTTTCTTCATCCGCGACTTTTCGGCGGGTGCCGCAGATGCGGTGACCGCAGTAGGCGTTGCCGCCGAAGTAGAGGTGGTTTTTTTACTCTGCAAGTGCCATCCCTCCCATCTGCGTGTCGGCGATCTCCTTGTAGGGCGCGCAAGTGCTAAGCAGGTGTTCGTGACTGCCTCTGCCGATGATCTTGCCCCGATCCAGCATCAGAATCAGGTCTGCGTGGGCAATAGAGGAGATTCGCTGAGCGATCAGAACGGTGGTGGTAGAGCCGTATTTCTGCCGCAAAGTGGTGCGCAGGCGGGCATCGGTCTTGTAGTCCAGCGCCGAGGAGGAGTCGTCCAGAATCAGCAGATCGGGATCTCCCGCCAGCGCCCGGGCGATGAGCAGTCGTTGTTTCTGCCCGCCGCTGAGGTTTGCACCCTTGATTTCCAGCAGATGCTCGTCTCCCTCGGGGTAATTTGCCACGTATTCAGCTTGAGCGTTGGCATAAGCCGCCGCCAGCTTGTCCTCGGGAATGTCCCGCCCGAAGGATGCGTTTTCCCGGATGGTGTCGGCAAACAGGAAATCGTTTTGGAAGACTACGCCGATCTTTTCCCGCAGTCTGGGCGTGGGGATTTCCTCAATGGGCGTGCCCGAAAGCAAGATCTCGCCGCTGTCGGGAGCGTAAATGCGGAGCAGAAGGGCGATGACGGTGGATTTACCGCTGCCCGTGGCGCCGATCAAGCCCAGCGTCTGCCCCCTATAGAGGGCGAAACTGATGTCCTTCAGCACCACCCGCTCCCCAAAGGAGAAGGTGACGTGCCGAAATTCGATCACGGGAACAGCGCGGTCAGCGGGACAAAAGGGCGAGAGATGGGAGTCATCCCCTGCGGGTTCAGGCACATAGAGGGTGGGATCCATATCCAGCACTTCGGAGATGCGTCCCATGCCCGCCATGCCCTTAGACAGCATGGTGAACATACGGGAGACCGCCAACAGGGCGTTGGAAATCATGGTGAAGTAGGAGAGAAACGCCATGATCTTGCCCACATCGCTGAGTCCGTCGTGTACCAGATGGGCGCCCACCACGATGACGGCGGCAAGTCCCGCGTTCAGAAAGAGGGTGATCAGCGGATTGGTGGCGGACATGGTCAACCCTGCCCTTTTCTCCTTGCGGATGGCGTCTTGGTTAACACGGTCGAAGCGTTCCTTCTCGAAGTCTGATTTGCCCAACGCTTTGATGATCCGCACGCCCGAAGCGTTTTCGCGGACTACGCGGGTAATGTTGTCAACGGCGCGTTGTTGCTCCGTAAAGAGCGGGATGCCCTTTTTGGAAATGATGTAGACCGACAGCGCGATGAAGGGCAGAGTCGCCACCATCACCAGCGTCAGGCGAACGTCCTGCAGGAAGGTGACGGTGATGCCGCCCAGCAGCAGGATGGGCGCACGAACGCCCAGACGCTGGATCATACCGATCATCTGGTTGACGTTGTAGGTATCGCCGGTCAGCCGCGATTCCAGCGAAGAGACGGTGAGCCGATCTACGTCGGCGGCGTCCAGATAGGAGATCTTGGCAAACAGATCGTGGCGGATCTTGCGGGTGGCATCTCTTGCCACGGCAGATGCCATGCGGTTGGCGATGATGTTGAAGGAGACTGCCACCACCGAAAGCAGGAGCATCACGCCACCCCAAAGATAGATGGCACGGCGGTCGCCTGTGGGGAGTACCGAGTCCACGATGTAGCCTAAAATCCAAGGGATGAACAGTTCCACCACGGTGCCGACTGTCTTGATAGCAAGCCCCGCCGACATCCGCGGATAGTGTGGGGAAAGATAGGATAAGAGTTTCTTCAAGGGAGTCTCCTTTCGTGAGAATCAAATTAAGGGAGCGGTTGGTACAGAGGTTGCTTTATCCCCCTTGAGAGATCAGCCAACCGATAATATTATAATCTTCGTTTAAGTATACTTCCGGTACCGTAAAATGATCTGCACCGTCCAAGACGGTGATTTGGGCATATGGATTTGATACTTTCAGCTTTTGAATAAACAGAATCGACGAATCCGGCGAAACGATCTTGTCTGCGGAACCCACAAACGTCCAAATCGGCAGATTCGCCAGCGTCCGAAGATGCTCTTCGGTCAGTCGTATGCTTCCGCTCATGGGAGCGACGCAAGAAAACAAGTCGGGAAAAGCGAGGGCAAGATTCCATGTACCCGTGCCACCCATACTGTGACCGGTCAGGCTGATCTTGGCAGCGTCCACATGATAGGTTTGGATACAGTAATTCACCAAATTCCGCACAGAATTTTTGATGTCTGCCCATCCTTGATAGGATGAGGAAACCTGCGGGATCACGATATATGCAGGAATATTTCCCAGTCTGTCGTCCCGGAGATATTTGGGAAATCCGTCCGATTTCATCACTTGATCCAAATCATCGCCTTTTCCGCTTCCGCCATGCAAGTAGACGATCATCGGCATATGATCGGTGGCATTTTCCGGTGTGTACAGCCAGTAGGAGAGGGCACAGCCATCTGTGGCTGTCAAAATATGCTTCGTTAAGGTGGACTTTACGGGTTCTGTTTCCGACGGTGCTTGCGGCTTGGTTTCATCAGAAGGAGCGGTTTGAATCGGTATTTCCTCGGTTGGCTCGCCCGATGAAATACCCGGTATCTCGTCGTTGGTTATATCCGATGGGATGTCTGTTTTCCCGTCATCGGTTTCGCCCGAAGCAATATCCGTTGTTTGATCGGGCGTGGAAGGGGAAGGATGCTGTATCGTTGCGGTTGGAGTTTCGGATTCACTAATCGATGAATATTTCTCGGCACAAGCCGTGAAGAGGCAAAGAATGAGGAGAATCGAAACAAAAGAGATCCGTTTTTTTGATTTGACGATAAACATTATTTTTCTCCCTATGTGGGCGTTTTGCCTGCCGATACAACAACCCCCACCGAAGATGACGCTTCGATGGGGGCTGTAAAGCATCTTCGACCGAAATTAGTCGTTGACGTAAGAAAGCAGAGCCATGTGACGTGCTTCCTTGATGGCAAGAGCCAGCTGACGCTGATGCTTTGCACAGGTGCCGGTGACACGACGGGGCAGGATCTTCGCGCGCTCGGAAGTGAGCTTACGGAGCTTGCCGGCCTCTTTGAAGTCGATATAGTCAACCTTTTCAACGCAGAACTGGCAAACTTTCTTTCTTTTGCGGTTCTGGTTGTTGGCACGGAAGGGCTTCTTGTCTGCAGGAGCGGCAGTCTTCTCAGCTGCGGGTGCCTGCTGAACTTCTTTCTCGTTTTCCATTTGAAACCTCCTGATTAGTTAAAAGGGTAAGTCGTCCTCGTTGGACATTTCTTCAAACCGGGGTGCGTTGTCGGATGCTCCCGCATAGCCGGAGCCGCCGTAGCTTGCAGGCGTGTAAGGAGCCGCCGCAGGTGCGTTTCCGTAGGTCGCACCGCCCTGACGGGATGCGGGATTCTCTGCCTTGGAGTCAACAAAGTTGATTTCATCTGCCACAACCTCGGTGGAGTAACGCTTCTGACCGTTCTGATCGGTCCAGGAGCGGGTCTGCAGGGAGCCTACCACGCAGATAGAACTGCCCTTGCGGAAATACCGGGCTACGAATTCGGCCTGCTGACGCCAAGCGACGACGTTGATGAAGTCTGCCTGAGGCTGCTGGTCCGCACCGCCGATATATCTGCGGTTGACAGCCACGCTGAAGGAAGTGACCGGCACGCCGCTCTGGGTAGAACGGAGTTCGGGATCACCGGTCATGCGACCGCCCAAAATGACCTTGTTGAAGTTGAAGTTAGCCATCGTTTGCCTCGCTTAAACGTGCTTTCTCTTAACGATGGAACGCATGATACCTTCGGTAATGCCGAAGATACGCTCAAGCTCAGCAATGAAGCCGGTAGGAGCGTTGAAGTCTACCAGAACATAGTAGCCTTCGTTCATGTCGTCGATGGGGTATGCAAGACGACGCTTGCCCCACTCGTTAACGGAAGTCACTTCACCGTTTGCAGCGATGAGAGTAGTAAACTTCTCGATCACCGACTTGATAGCCTCTTCGCTCAGGGTCGCATTGACGACGAATAAGGTTTCATAAGACTTGTTAGTGTTTTCCATTTTCGTTACACCTCCCTATGGACATAAGACCGCAAACATGAAAAATTTATCTGCGGCAAGGAGAAGCCGGACAGAGTCCGACCTCGACTTTCCTATTATACAGGAATAATGTCGGTTTGTCAACCCTTTTTTTGTGTTTTTTTATATTTTTTTTGTAGATTTCCCTCTTTTTCAAAGAAGGGCTTGCACTTTTGCCGCGAATGTGCTACACTAAGGGCAGACGAGAGAGAACATCTCAGGCAACGCCTGCTCCCGCCGATCTTTGGGAACATTTTGTTTTGGAAAGGAACTAAATCTATGAAACGCAAATGTAAACTGCTCTTTCAAGGGGACAGCATCACCGACTGCGGCAGAGACCGCTCTGATATTCACAATCTCGGCAACGGTTATCCTCGCTATGCCGCCGAGCTGCTGGCAAAGCGCTACCCCGATATTGCATTTGAATTTATCAATCTGGGCATTTCCGGAAACTGCACCTTTGATCTGGTTGCCCGACTGGAAAGCGATTTTGTGGAGATTCAGCCCGATCTCTGCTCCATCCTCATCGGTGTCAACGATACTTGGCATTTTGCCGATCCCCGTGAAAACTGGATGAAGCACAGCTATTTCGAGCATTGCTACCGCACCGTGCTGGATGCGCTGAAGACCCGCACCTCTGCCAAGATTCTGATGATGGAGCAGTTCCTGCTGCCCGCCGAGGACAAGGCTTATTTCCGGGAGGATCTGGATCCCAAGGTGCAGATTACCCGCAAACTGGCGCGGGAATATGCCGATGCCTATCTTCCCACCGACGGTCTGCTGGCGGCGGCGTACACCAACGAGGATTGGCAGAAGTTCTCAGCCGACGGCGTTCACCCCACCGCGTACGGTGCCGAAGTCATCGCCCGCTGGTACGTCGATGCCATCGCCCCGCTGATTGAAGGAATGGATTGAATGTATTGGGGCTTCGCCCCAAACCCTACCAAGAACCTTTTTTCAAAAAGGTTCTTGGAACTCCAAAAAC
>JBJDZI010000016.1:0-4471 GCA_051867925.1 Eubacteriales bacterium | reverse complement strand
GAGCTCGATGAGGAGTGTAGCAGTCGCTATGCGACAGCTACGAAAACTTCGGCGTCTCCTATATGGTTTCGCCCTCCTCTCGATTTTCTGAAAGACTTTTTCGACAGACTGAGGTTCCTGCCGGGGGTTGGGGCGAAGCCCCAATGATAATAAAATTTTATTTCCGCTTAAAGCCGGGGCGGGGGAGGAAGACGTCGATGACAGAGACGGCGATGATGCCCACGGCGATGCCGAAGGAGATCATCAGGGTATCGGAGCCGCGGCGCATAAATTCGGCATTGTCGCCGTTCACCAGTGCCGCCATGGTGTAGTAGAGACTGCCACCGGGGACCAGGGGAATAATGGAGGGTAGGTAATAGATGATCACGGGCGCTTTCAGAATACGCGCCATGATCTGCCCGTAGATGGTGGCAACCATAGCCGCCAACAGATTGGAAACGAACAGCGAAAATCCGAAGTAATCCAGTAGGGCGAAGAGCAAGTAGGTCATCGCCGCGCCCACACCGATGGCGGGCAGATGGCGGAGTTTCACCCGCATCAGAATGGCGTAGATGGCGGTGCTGGCGGCAATCACGGCGGTGGTGAACAGAATCTGCATCAGTGCGTCCGGTTTCATAGGATCCACCCCCCGATCAGATGTGCCACCGCAAAGCCTGCGGCAATGCAGACGGCAGTCAACAACGCCTGAATCATACGAAGGCTGCCCGCAATGATGTCACCGCAAAGCAGTTCCCGCACAGCCGCACCGAAGGACAGCCCGGGGATCAGCAACATGATACCGCCGATCATCACCTTGTCCAAATGGCAGGCGATCCCCACTTTGGCGGTCAGAATGCAGAGTACACCTGCCGCCAGCGATTCCAGAACGGTGTATGCCAGCGCGTGAATTTTGGCGGGCTTAATCAGCTCCAGAGACAGAAGCAGAGCGCCCACGGGGAGCGCGGCGATGGCATCCCGCCAATCTCCGCCGAAAAAGAGGGTGAAACCTGCGGCGGCAATAATCCCGCAGAGCAGGAGAACCCACCCGGGGCGGCGGTCGGGAGTCTTGGCTCTCTGCACCTCCACCTCCAGCTCCTCCAAAGGAATGGGGTGAGAGCAAATGCGGCGGGAGAGGGCGTTGAGATTCTCCACGATGTCGTAGTGATTGGAAATAGAGTAGACCCGACAGATTTCGGTCTTGTGGTAGCCGTCGGGCATGGTGATGGTGGCAGCCACCAGCGAGGGAATGGAGAAGGGCTGAATCTCCATTGCACCGTAGGCGCGGCAAATGCGGGTCAGCGTGTCCTCCACGCGGTGGATCTCGGCGCCCGATTCCAGCATTCCGGAGGCGATCTGAATGGCAAGCGAAAGCATCCGGTCGGTGTCTACCGTAAACTCCAGACCGGGGATCACCTTTTCGGGTTCGGGTGCCCAGTTGCGGGTGTCCGATGCCATGGGGGCAGAATGATGTACAGAACTCATGCCGGCGTTCCTTTCAAAGGGAATGGATCAATTTGCTCTCTTATTGTACACAAGGCGGAGCGGTTTGTCAATGATTTTTTTGAAAAAATCCCGACGAAAAAGCAAGAAAACAAAAAATCCTTTCCCCGACAGCAAAAGGATTGCTACGGCGAAAGGATTTGGATGAAATTATTCGGTGATGTCAAATTCCAGCGTCACGGGGTGATCGCTCAGGTATTTGGTCACACGGTAATGCCCCGGCTCCTTAGGATTGATTATAGGTGTGTTGGTGGTAATATAATCCCGTCTCTCGGCAGGCATGGAATAGCCGATATAGGTGGTCAGTTTTTCCTGCGAGTGACGAATGACCGAAACCCATTCGTCCCCTTCCAGACGCTCCAGCAAATAGGATCTGTTGGAAACAAAGCCTAAATTATCGTTGTCTCTGATTTGGATAATAATCCAGTCGTCCTGTATTTCTACAATTGAGAGGACGATGTTCCAGCTATCGCGCACAACGTAGTCGGAAGGATAATAGTCTTCCGGAGTGAAAAAGGAGCCTGCATTGTGCGTAGTGGTGGCAGAAGACTCCTCCGGGACGTCCGCTCCATTGCAAGACACTGTGGCAAACAGCACTCCAAGCAGGAGCAATGCTGTCAGAATCATTCTGCTTGTGCGACGTACGGTATCTCTCATAAGGATTTAATTCCACCTTTCTTGTGAAGCTTCACGCTCAGCAACAATTCACTCAAATAGCCGGTCTGCCATCCTCGTACCGCCGGCATTATGGTAATTGGTACCGTAGTGATGTGTGTGAATGCCATTGATAGAGTCAGGATGGCGAATTTGGCAATTGTGCATTACAAATCCCTCCTCTTTTGATTTTCTCTTGACTATATTGTACACCAAATTTTGGAATTTGTCAATAGACGTTTGGATAATTATTACAGTGAAATCCAAATTAGTTGCCGACAAAATGGCAAATCCCCTTGCATTTTCCGGCGCGGTATGGTAAAATAATACTACGAGTAAACAAGCCGCCAAAGATTGCTCCGCAAGCCTCCAAAGCCGCGGGCGGGCGCGGTTTGAATGATGTTTTGAGAAAGGATCTATATGATGAAATTTTCTGAAATGCCCTACACCCGTCCCGACGCAGATCAACTGCTTTCCGATCTTTCTGCCGCCGCAGAGGAGTTTGCCGCCGCAACCTCCGCCGCCGAGCAACTCGACGTGATCCGTCGGGTGGAGAAGATCAGCTCTAAATTCGGCACCATGGCAGTGATCGCCTCCATCCGCAATTCCGTGGACACCCGCGATCCCTTTTACGAAGCCGAAAGAGCGTTCTACGATCAGATCGGTCCGCTGATCGCCGAGAAATCCCAGCTTCTGTCGCTGGCGATGGTACAGTCTCCCTTCCGCGCAGAGCTGGAAAAGGAACTGGGCGAGGTCACCTTCATCAACACCGAGATGGAGATCAAATCCTTCTCCCCCGAGATCATCCCCCTGATGCAGGAGGAGAACGCGCTGACCGCCGAATACCAGAAACTCTACGCTTCCGCCAAGATTCCCTTCGACGGCAAGGAACTGACCGTAGCACAGCTGGGCATCTACAAGCAGTCGCCGGACCGCGCCGTCCGCAAAGCCGCTCTGGAAGCGGAGGGCAGTTTTTTCGACGCCAACCGTGCGCAGTTTGACGAGATTTTCGACAAACTGGTGAAGAACCGCACCGAGCAGGCGAGAAAACTGGGCTTTGACAATTTCGTTCCTCTGGGATATCTCCGCCGTCAGCGCAATTGCTACGGTCTGCCCGAGGTGGCAACCTTCCGCCGTCAGATCATCGAGGATGTTGTCCCTGTGGTCAACAAGATCAAGGAGCGTCAGAAGGAGCGCATCGGCGTTGCGGACTTCAAGTTCTACGACAACGGCTTTGTCTTCCCCGACGGCAATCCCACGCCCAAGGGCACGCCGGATGAAATTCTGGCAGCAGGACGGCAGATGTACACCGAAATGTCCCCCGAAACTGCCGAGTTCATAGAGCAGATGTTTGAAATGGATCTGTTCGACGTTCTGGCGAAGGAGGGCAAGGCGCCCGGTGGCTACTGCACCGAGCTGTCGGAGTACAAGGTTCCCTTCATTTTCTCCAATTTCAACGGCACCGCAGGCGACGTGGACGTTCTGACTCACGAGGCGGGACACGCTTTCGCGGCGTATATGTCCTACAAGACCATTCCATGGGCGATGACCCGTCAGCCTTCCATGGAGGGGGCGGAGACTCACTCCATGTCCATGGAATTTCTGACCTCTCCTTGGCATCACCTCTTCTTCAAGGAGGATACTGCCAAGTACGCTCAGTCTCACGCCGAGGATGCGCTGATCTTCCTGCCTTACGGCACTATGGTGGATCACTTCCAGGAGATCGTGTATGCAAATCCCGATCTGACCCCCGAGGAGCGCAACGCCGAATGGGCGAAGCTGGAGAAGATCTATCGCCCCTATATTGATTTTGACAATCTCCCCTTCTACGGCAGAGGCGCGGGCTGGCAGAGACAGCTTCACATCTATCTGTATCCCTTCTACTATCTGGATTACTGCATGGCGCAGACCATGTCTTTGGAGTTCTTCTCTCTCCATCTGCAGGACGCCAAGTACGCATGGGAGAAGTATCTGGACTTCGTCAAGCTGGGCGGCACCAAGACCTTCGTCGGACTGATCGAAGCCGTTGGACTCAAGTCCCCCCTGCAGGACGGCACGCTGAAAGAAATCACCGCTGAGCTGGACGCTTGGCTGGAAAAGAATCGTGTAAAATAAATCAAATCCCTACCAAGAACCTTTTTGAAAAAAGGTTCTTGGTACTCCAAAAACTTTTAATAAGGGCGGCAAATTCTTGCCGCCTTGTTTTTTCTTGGAACCTTCTTGAAAGAAGGTTCCAAACCTCCAAGAACTATATGAAAAGGGCGGCAAATCCTTGCCGCCCTACAGACTGTCGATAAACTATAAATTTAGAAAGCCGTCAGCCAAGGAAGTGGGTGGA
>JBJDZI010000015.1:0-23372 GCA_051867925.1 Eubacteriales bacterium | reverse complement strand
TCTTTGAATAACTTCCTTTTCTTTTTGGTTCACATCATTTTAGCACATACAGGATGAAGATTTTTTCAAAAAAATCCGAAAGCCGTCCTGTGCGGCATGGTTTTGCCGTCCTCTTCAGGGGATGAACAGATCAGCAAAACCTGAGCCGGGGGAAGGCTCGGAATTACCGAGTTACAGAAATGCCCAGAACTGCCGAGCCAAGGAAGTGGGTAGGGAGTCTGAGGGAAGGGGAATGTAGCAGTCGCTACGCGACAGCTACGATACTTCGGCGTCTGAGATGGTTTTCCCCTTCCCTCCGAATACGAATGATATCTGAGAGGAAACACTTTACCGTTACCCCTTCGGCTCCCGCCCGTTTGACTTGCCGAGCCTTCCGACCGTCGCCCCTTCTCCCTGCACCTTGGGGGCGGAATAGCAAGCCCGTTTTGGGGTGCCACTTTCTTTGCAGAAAGAAAGTGGCACAAAGAACTGCGCGGGGAAGGAGAAACCAACGGTTTCTCCTTCCCCGCGTACCCCATCTTTTTCCCTCAGGGGGATAGGCGCTTGGCTATGCAACAGAGGTGGAGTCTGCGAAAAGGGGTGTACTGTCTCACTCCGAATCGTGGTTCCTGCCCGTGGGATTCTTCAGCGACACCAAGCCGAGGGCGTTTGTGAGTGTGGCGGGGAAGGTGCTGTTTGATCCGCCGAACTGCCGAGCCAAGGAAAGGGGAGAGAAGCATTAGCCACTACGCGGTGGTGGCGGAGAGGATTTGTTCCCTCAGGTTTCCTCCAGCAGATCCCAGCGTTTCCGTCTTCGGCGGAAAACGAAGATGAACGCCACCAGTTGGCACAGGAAGGTCGCCAGCCACGAGATGGTGTAGGAGAAAAAGAGACACTCAGGCGTATGATAGGCGGGAGTCTGAAAAATGGTATAAATCCATGCGATACGGATGCCGCAAACGCCCAGTACCGAGATGATCATGGGCACCAGCGATGCGCCCATGCCCCGGAGCGCCCCCGTGGAGACATCCATCAGACCGCAGAGGAAATAGGGCAGGCAGATATAGGTCAGACGGATCATACCGTAGCCGATGGCTTCTGACGAATCGTTGATGTAAATGGAGAGCAGTTGCTTGCCAAACAGCACCACCGTCGAGCCTGCGGTCAGTCCCACTATGGTGACACAACCGAGACAGATCCACAGCGTGCGGAAAATGCGCTTGTAATTGCGCGCGCCTGCGTTTTGTCCCGTAAAATTGACGGCGGTCTGATGGAAGGCGTTGAGGCAGACGTAGACGAAGCCCTCGATGTTGGCGGCGGCGCCGCTGCCCGTCATAAAGACGTCGCCGAAGGAGTTGACCGACGACTGAATGATGACGTTGGAGATGGAGAAGAGAGATCCCTGAATGCCCGCGGGCAATCCTATGCGGATCATCTTCAGCAGTTGGTTTTTGTAAAAGCGCAATTTTGTCAGACAGAGACGGCAGGCGTCCGTACGGCGCATCAGCGCGCCGATCACCAGCACCGCGGAGATGGCTTGGGAAATGGCGGTGGCGAGGGCAACGCCTGCCACGTTCATATGCAGTTTTGTGACGAACAGCAGGTTCAGCAGGACGTTGATCACGCCCGAGAAGGAGAGGAAGATTAACGGGCTTTTGGTGTCGCCCACGGCGCGCAGGATGGATGCAGAGAAGTTGTAGACCATGGTAAAGGTCATACCGCCGAAATAGATGCGCATGTAGACCGCCGACAGGCGGCGCACGTTATCGGGCGTGCCCATCCATTTGAGGAAGGTTTTCGAAAAGGCGATGCCCACCACGGTGAGGAAGATGCCGCTGACCAGCGCGGCGGGGATGGCAGTATGTACGGTGCGGTGTACGGAGCGGTCGTCCTTACAGCCATAGGCTTGCGCTACGACTACGCCCGCGCCCGTGGAAAGACCGATGAACAGATTGACGATGAGATTGGTGATGGCACCCGTTGCGCTGACTGCCGCCACCGATACGCTGCCGCAATATTGCCCCACCACCACCAGATCTGCTGCGTTGAAGAGCAGTTGCAGCAGGCTGGTCAGGATGATGGGGATGGTATAAACGACGATATTTCGAAACAGCGGACCTTCCAGAAAGACGTTTTTCTGCTTTTGAATGACCGTCACCTTCTTTATTATACTTCATCGCTATTATAGCAGTAGTTTCGGGAAAATGCAAGTAGTTTTGGGAAAAGAATTTATTTACATTGGGTGCTTTCCCCTTTTTGGGGGGCATAATTATATCAGCGAAGCCAAAGCCAAGAAAGTGAGTTGCAACTGCCGAGCCTCCCTCGGTCAGAACTGCCGAACCACAGAAAGGCTCGGAACTGGCGAGCCAAGGAAAGGGGAGTAGAGCCCGATGAGGAGTGTAGCAGTCGCTACGCGACAGCTACGAAAACTTCGGCGCCCCCGATGGTTTCTCCCTTCCCTCCGAGGATACGAACGGTTCTTGAGATGAAACCCTCTGTCATTGCACATCGGCTTCCGTCTGTGGAACTCGCTGAAATTTCCATCCGTCGCCGTTTCTTTTATGCGCCTTGGGAGCGGAATATGAAGCCCGTTTTGGATGCCACTTTCTTTGCAGAAAGAAAGTGGCGCAAAGAACTGCGCGGGGCAGGCGAAACCTACGGTTTCTCCTCCCCGCAGCCGCCGCGTAGCGGCTGCTGCTATCCCCAACCTTTTCCCTCATGGGGATAGACCTTCGGCTATGCAACCTCGGTGAGGTCTGTTCAAAAGGGTGTACCCTCTCGCTCCGAGTCGTGGGTTTTGCCCGTGGGATTCATCAGCGACACCAAGCCGAGGGCGTTCGTTCGTGCGGGGGGCGAGGCTTAGACTCTCCATGTTTGTGTATACCAAAATCGGGCGGCAAGGATTTGCCGCCCTTCAAAAAATTTCTTGGAGGAGCCGGAACCTTCTTGGGGGAAGGTCCCGGCTCCGGGGCGGAGCCCCAATTCATTCTGATTCTTCCGGAAACAGTTCTGCCATGTATTCATTCGAGAGACCGAAGGTTTCTTGCAGGTCGCCTTTGGAGTAGTCCCAGCGCTCGCGGATGATGGAGTGCAGGCGGGTAATGTTCTTCTGCCAGGAGGTGTAGGACAAAACGGACGACCAGCGTTTGCAGTGGCGAACCATCTCGCTGTCGATTTCGGCAACCATGTCGTCCAGAATGGCGATCATCCGATCGGGATCGAATACGGTATGCATATACTCGGCGTATTTTTCAATGAAATAGGTTTTGTAGGCTTCGTTTTTGAAGAGTCCCACCGCAATGGCAGTGCTGAAATTGTTGCCGTTGCCATGTCCGCGGGGGTCGATGAACTCCTCGATCATGTTCCAGCGGTAGGTGGAGCGGAAAAGCGACCAGTCCAGGTCAAAGAGGATCCAGCGCCATTTGCCTGTTCCGTCGCGGGAACAGTAGAAGCGGATGTTGCCTGTGTCGGTGTTGGCAAAGAAGGATTCCACGATCCAGTAGTTGGTCCACTCCTCAATGTCGATCTGAGAGGCAACGTAGTCGAAATTCTCCTGTACGGACAGATCGTGAGTCTTCACGTAGTTGATCAGCGCATTGTGTGCAGTATAACTGCCCGTCTCCACGGTCTTGTAGCCCTTGATCAGATCCAGATTGTCTTCCTCGATCCCCGAACGGTAGTAGATGTAGGACTCGTTGATCTTGTCGCGGATGTAGTACATCCCCCAATACTCGCCGTTGATATAGACTGCAACGGGATGATCGTTCATCAGATCCAGATCCATCTGTCCGGTGACCACACGAGCGCAGTAGGCATCCATAATGTTGGTGTAAACAGCATCCTGACTGCCGGTGCGCAGGAGCAGATTGTCGAAGACTGCAAGATTATCCTCCCCGAAGAAGGGGTAGTAGGATGTACCCGAACCGAAGACTTCCTTCAGATTGATGGAAACCGATTTCTGTTCCATGGCGCGGGAATACTGACCGTGATTCTTAATGCCTGCAGAGAAACCAATGCCCAGAGTACCGTCGGTCTCGTAATACTCGAAATAGACCTGCCGTTCCCAGTCCATCCAGTAGTTAGCGCCCTTGTGGGGATAGTTGGGCGTCCATCCCGGACCGTCTGCCCAGATGCCCCGCTGGTCGCTGAACAGATCGGCGGGATCGCAGGTCAGACAGACAATGTTCAAATCGTGTTCGTCGGTGATGAGAAAGGTCTGGGTGGTCACCTCCGAACGGCGTTTTCCGTCACAGTAAACCACCGCGCGCACGGCGGTGGAGGCAGTCAGAACGAAGGGACCATCATAAACGATACTGCTTTCGGTGGGGTTGGTACCGTCCAGCGTGTAGTAGATCACACCGTTTGGTTCGGCGGTGGTCATGGTGATCGTGTGGCTGTCCGCCACCAGTTTGCCTGCGGAGGAGGTCACGACGGCGGGTTGTGCGTAGGAGGGAAATCCATCCTTGTCGGCGTTGACCTTTCCCTTGGTGGGCGTGCCGTAGAACAGACGGGTCAGCACGCCGTCCACAATGACTCTGCCCGAAGTAACGCCTGCCCGCTGAAAGCCTGTCTCGAAGGCGTCGGTGACCATGCCCCCGTCATCCACCAGATAGATGGTGTTGCCCGTGCGGCTGATCTTGAAGCCGGTGTCCAGTTTGCCCACGGTGGTACAAGCGGTGCCGCTGGCGTTCAGCGTCAGATAGCCGTGGGCGGGAATGGTTACATCCGGAAAAATGAAATATCGCAGGTCGCCCACCGATTTACTCAGCGACCAGCCTGCGAGATTAACTGCCTTGTCGGTGTTGTTGTACAGCTCGATCCAGTCCTCGTCGGGAACGCCGCCCCATGTCTCGGAACTGACAGCACAGACCTCATTGATGTAGACCTTCTGGGTGGCGGCGACGGTAAACGCCTCCAGCGTGTCCAGACCGTTGGCAGAATTTTCTTTTCCGGGGGTGGGGCGGGTGAAGAACTTCCATACGGTAAGATCCGAGGGATCTCTGCCGTAGGAGGCGGATTCGGGCAGGCTGACCGTGGCGATGCGATCCACGGTGATGCCGGCGGGATTCGAGAGGAGCAGACCGTCGTCGCTGTCGCTGAGTTTGAAGTCGGCGTGGAGGAAGAGGGAGTCCTCTGTATATTCCTTGGTTTTGCCCGACAGCAGAACCAGCAGATATTCACCGGGCTGAAGTGTAATATCGGGGAAGGTCCACTTCAGCGGATCGTCAAAGGTGTCGGACAGGCCGAAGCCCTTCAGCGAGATGGCTTTATCGGTGGTGTTGCAAAGTTCCACCCAGTCGGGGCAGTCGCCGTCCTCATCGTAGAGGGTGGCTTTGTTCTTCATCATAAATTCATTGATGCGAACACCCAGCGAAGCGATGTTCAGTTCAGCCAGCACCTCGGCAAAACTTCCGCCGTTGGCTCTGCCGGGAGTGGGCTCCGCAAAATAGACCGTCAGATTGCTCTCTCCGTCGGACAGGTAGCCGTAGGAGACATCGTCTGCAAGATCCTGCGGCGATGTGAGGGAGGAGACCCTCTCGCCCATATAGTTCAGTGTCACCGTCTCGCCTGCGCTGAGTTTGAAATTGGTGTGATACTCTTCGCCGCTTACGCAGGTATTGCGGTCGGAGGCGTAGAACAGCAGGTAGTCGCCCGCACCTATGGTGAGGTCGGGGCATTCGTACTGGTAGGGCTTATTGGCGTTGTCGGTGAGGAAGCATCCCTTCAGCGACAGGGCGCGGTCGGTGGCGTTGTACAGCTCGAACCAGTCGCTGTAATCTCCGAAGGCATCCACTACGGTGGAGCGGTTGGAGGTCATGATCTCCGTGATGACGATCTCGCCCTCTTGTGGGATGGAGGCGTCTTTTTCGGGATCTGCGGAGGGAAGTTTCTCGGTTGTGGAAGACGAGGATGCCGAGGAGTCGGCAGGGGACCCGCTTTTGCACCCCGCAAGTGTGGGCAGCAGCATAGCAGCGACCAGCAGGAATGCGGCAATACTGCGCAGCTTTTCGTTTGGAATATGGATGGATTTCATTGGATTGATCACGCCTTTGGAAGCGACCGCATGGCGGTCGGAGTATTCTTGTCTTCATTATACTATACGATTGGAAAGATAGCAAGACCTATTTGTAAACAAACTTGTCACAGATTGTGACTTTTTCGGGAGAAGTAAAATGCATGGAGGTTTGGAGAGGGATATGTTGGCTCGCAAAGCAAAAGGCAACACCCCCAGCCGCACAGACAAACGCCATCGGCTTGGGGTCACTGAAGAGACCCACGGCGCAGACCAACGCTCTCCGACAGAGGGTTTCCTCTCCAAAACCGTTTGCTTCCCGAGGGGAGGGGACAACCGTCGGTGCGCCGGAGTTTTTCGCAGCTGTCGCGTAGCGACTGCAACACTCCTCATCAGACCTTCGACCCCTTTCCTTGGCTCTTCGAAATCCAAACTAAACCAATCGGGCGGCAAGTATTGCCGCCCGATTGCAGAAGTTCTTTGCCCCGCTTTCTTACAAGAAAGCGGGGCAATTCGGATCAATTCTTTTTCCTCTTTTTGCGGAGGACTGCTACCGTGACGGTGGCGACGGCGGCGGCGAGGCAGATTGCCGTGATCGTGATGGCAACCGTTACCGTACTGTGCTCGGCGGCAGGAGTCTCGACAGCGGGGGATTCTTCATCGGGATCGCCTGCAGGATCATCCGCGGGAGCGGCGACGACGGGGGTCAGGGTGGAGGCTTTGTCCATCTTACCCAGCAGTTCCACTTCCGCCAGCTTCAGGGAGAAGCCGCCCGAAAGAGTCAAACGCAGGAAGTAATATGCCGTATCGGTTTCGGGCAGAGAAACGGGAAGGGTGAACTTGCTCCATTGGAAATTCACAGAATGTTCGCCCATGGATACCCAAGTCTTGCCGTCGGTCGAATACTCCACCTTCACCGATTGGGGCGCGGAGGCGGCGGTGGCAGAGGTGAGGGTCAGAATACTGACCCGAGAGGGCTTTTCAAAGGCGAAGGTCAAAGTTTCGCCTTCCGTGAGGGTGGCGAAAGTCTCGGAAGTATCGTCGAATAACTTCTTCAGCGCGGCGGAAGAGGAGCCGTAGACCTTGTTTGCCACGGGCGTTTCCATTACCGCTTCGCCTTCCACCACCTGCAGACCTTTGCCGGCAAGATCGGACAGATAATCGGGTACCTCTACCGTTTGGGAAAGGGAGGAGGGCGCTGCGTTCACGGTCCCCCAATCGGAGGGTGTACTGCCCATTTCGTATTCGATGGTCACATCACCGGAGGTCAGAAGATCGTAGGACAGATAGGTTTTGCCGTAGTTTTCCCCGTTGACCTTGCAGGACTGAATGTAAATATTCTCGTCCGAGTTGCCGTTTGCAAGGATGGTTACCGTTCCGCTCTCCAGATTCAGCGTTACCTTTTCGTAGAGAGGCGAACTGATGAGATACTCGCCCGTTCCCGGCGAGGTCTCGTACAGACCCAGCGCCGTCAGCACATAGAAGGCGGAGGAGGCACCGTTGTCCTCGTCACCGGGATAGCCCTGCCCGATCTCGCTGCCCACATAGAGGCGGGAGAGAATCTCGCGGGTGATCTCCTGGGTTTTGTAGGGCTGACCGAAGTAGTTGTACAGATAAGGGGTGTGGTAGCAGACCTGATTGTTGAACATGGACATCCCGAGACGGGTCTCTCTCTGCTCGTAGGTGTAATTGCCCAGAATTTTAGAGGTTTCGGAGGACTCCGAGAAGTATTCGTCCAGCATCTTCAGCATTGGCTCAGCACCGCCGTGGAGCGCCGCCAGACCGTTCATATCGTGGACGATGGAGAATGCCATGTTCCATGCGTTGGTTTCGGCGTAATCGGCGTACCAGTCCAGCGAATAGGGATTGAAGGCGCGGGCGTCGGTAGTCCAGCTTCCGGCGGCATTCTTGCCCATGAAGAAGCCCACTTTGGTGTTGTAGAGCATGGGATAGAGCAGGGCGCGATTTTTATAATAAGCCGCGGCACTTGCGTATTCCGCCCTCTTGGCGGGATCGCTCTCGCGGGCGGCAAGGGCTTCCGCCATCTTGTAGATGCCAAAGTCGTTGATGTAGTCCTCCACCGTCCAGGACATTCCGTTCTCGTAACTGTTGGGGACGTAGCCCGTGAAAATGGAAGTGGTGTTCTGCGCTCTGCCGTATACGTCCGAGCCGGAGTCCACCGCCGCGTTCATCAGCATGGACTCAAACGCCGCTTCGGCGTCAAATTTGATGCCCTTCAGATAGGCGTCAGCCAGAATAATGTCCGAGTGGGTGCCCATCATGCACTTGACACCGCCCCGTCCCAGCCAGCGGGCAATGTAACCGTTGTCCCGATAGTGGAGCAGAATGCCGTCCAGCAGTTCGCCGGTGCGGGTAGGCGTCAGCAGGGAGAGGGCAGGCCATTCGGCGCGGTAGGTGTCCCAGAAGCCGTTGGTGGTGTACATTTTGCCCGCGGTGACCTTGTCGGTGTAGGGGGATTTGTACTTCCAGACGGGAGCATCGTTGGTGCCGGTGTTTTCGGAGAAGAGCAGGGGATAGCAGTACATCCGATAGAGGCAGGAGTAAAGTGTCACCAGCTCAGTGTAGGTTGCGCCTTCGGGGAAGATCAGATTGCAGATGTCATCCCACTGTGTTTGCGCGCGGGCAAAGACGCTGTCAAAGGTGTCGCCCTCGCTGATCTCCAGCGCAAGATTTTTCTCCGCTTGGGTGACCGAGATGTAAGAGGTGGCAAGTTTCATTCCGATCTCGGAGATTCCATTGGCAAAGGAGAGGATTACCGTTTGCCCTTTGATCTGATAGGACAGCGCGGGCGCGTCGATCACCGAATAGACGTACATCCGCTGATTGTAGTCGCTGTATCCGGTGACAATGGTCTGTCCGCTCCCTTCGTCCACCGAGACCTTGACCGAGCCGCCGTGGTCGGTGCCTAAAATCAGGTTCACATGGTCTGCCTCTGCGGGATAAGTGAAGCGGGTGTAGGCACCGTGGGAGGTGGGAGTCAGTTCCATCCGGACCCCGGGGGCGTTTTTGTCCTCGGAACTGAAGACCACGCTGTAATAGTGTGCCTTGGCGATCTCGTTGTCGTGGGTGTACAGGGCGGTGCGGTGCGCCGCGTCGATATCGGAGGAGGAGCTTACCTCGCTCACATCAATGGAGGTGTTTGCCATCATCTGCCACACGCCCCAGTTGGCGTCGGGGAGCCAAGGTGAAGCGGTGTGATTGACTGTGATGTGACGCAGGGAGGAGCCGTTTCCGTTTTCCTGATAGTAATAGGGTTGCAGTTCGTCAGTGGTGTTGGCGGGCGTGTACTGGTTGAAGCCGTTGGGGAGGGTCACCAGCGGAACCGTAATGCCGCGGGAGACCGCTTTGGTGTTGTTGGTGCCCCGCAGGATGTTGATGTAGTCGGACAGATGATCGTGGCGCACCTCGTCGCGGTTTTCGATGGTGACATCATCGAAATAGGCGAGAAATTTCCCCTTGGCGGCGGTGGAGGGCATGGAAAAGAACACGAGAATCGCCTCGATGGTCTTGCCGGCGGCAACCGCGCCGATGTTCGATTCGATATAGTTCCATTGCATGGTGTAGAGCGACTCCGACTGCCCTTGGGAGATCGGATCCAGCCCGAAGCCGTTCTGATCCTTGGCGGAAAGCTCGGACAGATAACTGCCGTCGGTAAAGCGCAGATCCACCGCGAAATATTTGGAGGTGTGATTGTAATCGTAGGAGGAGGTGAAGGTGGCGGGGTAGATCACGTAGGACAGGCGGGTATTGTCTGCCACGGGAATAGAAAGACCGTCATAGATCACGTTGCGGGCGTAGGTGTCCCGGGTGGCAGACTGCTGTCCGTAGACCTGCAGTGCCGAGTAGCCGGTAAAGCCCACGTTGGTGTATGCGGCGGCGGATTCGATGGGACCGCCGGAGCGCAGGGATGCCATGGGGGAAATGCCCACAGGCTCACTTTCGGTCTCGCTCCGGACCAGCTCGCCCAGCAGTTCAATGTCCGCCAGCTGGAACAGCACCGTTCCTTTGGTGGTCAGGTCGCGGCCTGCAACCGCCGTGACTTCCAGCTTGAAATAACTGTATTCGGGGGTGGGAGTCTCCAAAGTGAAGGTTCCGGTCTGCTTTCTTCCCGAGAATTTCTCGCCCGAACGGCTGTCGATGAGCGTCCAATCCTCGCCGTCTGCCGAGCCGTACAATTTCCAGTTTTTCGGATCGCGCAGTTCGGCGTCGTTGGCGGTGGTCAGACGGTAGCCCTCCACCTTGCAGGGGGCAGACAGCCCGAAGATCATCACCACAGGCGAGGAGGTGCTGATTTCCGAAAGGTCGATGCAGTATTTGGTGTCTGCTTTTCCGTCGAACAGATTGATCTTGCCCTCGCCCGAAAAACCGTCGGGGGTGCCGTCAATGGTCAGCGGCAGGACGTGGGACATAATACTGTCATCGTCGGTCTTGCCAAAGCTGCAGGCGGTGACCGAGGAGATATGATCGCCGTCCGGCTCCGATTGGAGGAGCGTCAGTCCGTCGCCCTTTTCAAAGGAAGAGGAGAAGAGCGTTTCGCCGTCGCCTGCGACATTGCCTGCGACATTGCCTGCGACACTTTGCGGGGATGCAAAGGCGGGGATGGCGGGACAGAGCGGTGCCAGCAGAGCTACCACCAGCAGAAGTGGGATGATTTTTTTCATATAAACCTCCAAAATGCGTTTTCGTCAAAATCAACGAAATCTCTACTGCAATTATAGCAGGACTCATGGAAGATGTCAATACAAAAAGCACGAATCACCTGCCGCAGATGACGGCTGATGGATAAAAACCGCCCCGGAGCGTTCGGGGCGGTCCTGTTCATCAGTCAGATTGGGCGGCTTGCTGATATTGGCAGAGCAGAGCGTAGATCTCTGCGTTGGCGGTCATGTCGATCAGCCGACGCTTGGAGTCTTTGTCCCCCGAAACGTAGAGCTTGGGCAGGAGACCGTTTTGCAGATGATGCTCATAGCCGTAGTCGATGGAGGCTTGCATGGCGCGCAGAGCCTTGTCCGCGGTGGAGTCGTATTCCGACAGCTTCAAAAATCCCTCCATCAGGATCAGATTGAACCAGGTGTTGGTGGTGATCTTGTACTGGGTCACGGTGCCGCCGTCGGTCTTGACCGATTCGGTGAAATAGCGGTAGGCGGTGGCGGCGGATTGCTTGGCGCGGGTCAGATAGGCTGTCTTGCCGGTGGCTTCATACAATAGGACTCCGCCGTAGATCATGGAGCCTGTGTTGTAGGCGTGTTTGTCGGTGGCAGGCGGATGGGTGTCAATGGCTTTGCCGTTCTCATCGTAGGTGGTGCCTACGTGATCGCTGTACAGACCGTTGGAGTCCAGCAGGTACTGATTGACCCAGTCGTAGATTTTCACCGCCCAATCCAGGTAGCTCTGCTCTCCGGTGAGGTTGTAGAGCCGCACCAGCGCGCCGATCATGGGAGCGTTGGAGCAGGTGTTGCGGGTAGTGCCGCCTACGGTCCAGTAAATACCGCCTTCGTCCGGCTCCCAGCCCTCGGTCAGAACGAAATCGGTGAGTTGTTTGGCGCGCTCCAGATAGTCCTGCTGACCGGTGGATTCGTAGACGTTGAGAAATTCGCGGATCAGCCAGATCTGATCGTCGTAGCTGACCTCAGCGGAGGAATTCCATTGGGTGTTGGTCCGTCGGGAGGCGTAGACGGTGTTTCGGTATTGGTCAGTGCGGGCTTGCCCGTAGTAATCCAGCCCCTCCAGCAGGGTGTTCCGCATTCCCAAAAACTCCGTATCGGTGGGATCCAGTGCCAGAATGCGGTTGACCATGGACAGTGCGGTCATGTAGTCCCAAACGGAGGCGTACTGACCGTTTGCGGGCAGTTCTTCCTGCAGCGCGTTGGGGCGTTTTTCGTAATACCGTTGAAAGACGGCGGAAGCCAGTGCTTTGGCGCGGGTCAGATTTTCCTCCGCCACGGCGCCTATGGGAGCGATGAGATCGGGATCGGGAGCGGTGGTGACGGCATCGGCGGGGGTGGTGTCGGAGACAGTCCCACTTGGTTTGGAACAGCCTGTCAGCGATCCGGAGCAGAGCAGGGCGGCGGTGAGCAGCAGGGAAGCGGCTTTGCGCATAACGATTTCTCCTTCCGAGTGTATTTTTTTTATTGTAGCACAACCCTTCAACGATGTCAATGCAAAAAGCACGGATGTTTATAGTGGGGATATTGTATTACAATAGATGTGAGACCGACAAGGAAAGAAGTATGAAAAAAGTGATTGAGTCCTTTCTGCTGGAATAGAATTACCCCTAACCCATCCCAGCAGAAAGGACTCAATCACTTCATGAAAGATTATAGCACAAAAAAACGATATTGTCCACATCTTTTGGAAACAAAATCGCATTCGGTGGAAGTTTATCGTCAAACAAAGGACGTTTCATTTGTCCGCCGGAGGTATCATAAACCACACTCGGTGAAAAGTGGCAAATGACGTGAAATTCGTCCCAAAAGTTTGTTACGTCGGTAAAGATGAGAGTGAATTCTACCAATACACGATGATTGAAGAAGCCACAGGAAAACGTTTTATTTATGCATATGAGGAAAACACTAAATGTTGACGAATTAATATTGTCGGTCAACCAAATATATGTCAACGGAATATGTGGATGTATAATACGCACCATTGTAACGCCGACTAAAGCGTCTTCAAACACTTCTATCTTATCGTTGTGCAGCACCGTTTCGGTAGAGGACTCTTCAATCGGCAGGATCATCCAATGGATGATGACTCTGCAGAACGCTTATCGGAATAATCAATATGTCCAGATAGCTGAGTTTAATAGTTTAGTCATCAAATCAATTTGCTCTGCGTTCCAATCGGCATAGTAATTGTCTGTATAAAAGATACCTCCGTATCTTCCGCGAACTGCATAGATGGGTTCGGTTAGACACAATGAATCGATATCCCTCTGAATTGTGCGTGGTGTTACCTCGAATTCGTCAGCGAGTTGTTGTATAGTCGTCCCCGGCTGGCGAGCAATTTTGATTAAGATTTTTCTTTGACGCTCCAGCGAAGACACTATCCCTCCTCCTTCCATCACAATAGTCAGAGAATGAATTGGGTAGTTGAGTATTCAATTCACCTCTTAGCCTCAGTATAAAGGTTAAATACGACATATATTGTCCTGTTCAGAAAATAATAAGAGTCCTATCAAGTGCTGTATTCTGATTTTGAGTATCCGCTGGAAAATCATCCGCTCGGATATTTAACTTCCGATCAATTTAACCGTCATATATTTTTCTTTTGTCCGAACTACAACTTGATTCAGGATTCCGATACCTATTATTTCGTTGCTTTTTTGAATGATCAGATGATCGGTTCTGTCGAATTTACCGATCGATTCGATTACAATGAGATTTTAAGCGATTTTAAGTGCCAAATTAATTGGAATCAATCTGACACTGGTTAATCTCACCCCCACTGTGACAAATGTCACAGTGGGGGATTTCTGTTGACAAGGGAAAAAATGTATGCTATAATAAGACATACGTTTCTACGAGAAGAACCTGCAGAATGACGTTACCGGCATTTACGGTGCGGACGGCACCAAGGTAGCCGCGTATGCCTACAATGCTTGGGGTAAGGTGCTGTCGGTCGTCAACTACACCGATGACCATGTCGGCACGATCAACCCTTTCCGATACCGTAGCTACTATTACGATACCGAAACCGGGATGTATTATCTCCAGACGAGATACTACGATCCGGAAGTGGGTAGGTTTATCAATTCGGATGCGCTTGAATATTTGGGTGAAGGTCCTGAGCTTCTGAATTACAATCTGTTTGCTTATTGTGGGAACAATCCGACAATGGCGCAGGATTCAACCGGTACTTCCATAAAAAGTTGGTGGAACAACTTTAAGAAAAAAGTATCAAGTACGTGGAGCTCAATCAAGAAATGGGCATCTGATACCAAAGAATGGTTGGATGATAATTTTTTGAACGATGATGGCAGTTATTCGCTCTATGATAACGATCGACACAGAAATGTCCATCCGTGGCACGAGCAATTATTTGTGGTTACTCCATCTGGTCCCTCTTTGGACCTAAATAAATTCAATGTTGGTCTAGGATCAATTGAGCTTGATGCATATACTGGTGGATGGGAATGGGAAGATGCAAATTTGTCGTTATTTGATTTTGGACATGTAGAAACAGCTGCGGAAATTAAAAATGGAGAAATATAGTTTGACGCTTTAGCAAGTATTTGGAGTCCGTCCTTCACTTTTTCAATAGGAAAATTAACTGTGAATATTGGCGCAGAAGTTGGCACTGTTGGAGCAGGATTTAAAAAAGTAAATAATGGCTTTTCGATATCTGGAGCGTATGGTCTTGGAGGCTCGCTGAGTTTCTCGTAGGATGATTAATGTTCAAATATTAGTTGCGCATATATTTTATTTTTCGAGGAAAATATGTCAATCAAAACTCAAAAACTTATTCGTTTCATTCCAATTATTAACTTTTTGGTAATTGGTATACAATGGTTACTACTTACAATCTGCGGAAATAAAAAGGGGCGTATTTCGCAGTAAAAACTGCGAAATACGCCCCTTAAAAGGCTTTTCTGTAGTCCGAATCCACTCGGGTGGGCGAATACGGCGACGTGCATCTTTTTTTTCAGCACAAAAAATCGATTTTCAAAAAGCGAGATAAAACAAGAAAAACCGAGGTTTTCCTCGGTTTTTCTTTGCCGATCTTTTTTGGACCGACGTGATGGTGGGAGCGGGTGGATTCGGACCACCGAAGCATGATGCAGCAGATTTACAGTCTGTCCCCTTTGGCCACTCGGGAACGCTCCCATATAGGACGGGTCGCATTGTGTAGTGACCCGTGGAGCTGGTGATCGGAGTCGAACCAACAACCTGCTGATTACAAATCAGCTGCTCTGCCATTGAGCCACACCAGCGCACCTTTCAGCCGCTTTTCCTGCGACGGTTGTTATTATATCACATCGAATCCTGTTTGTCAACCCTTTTTTGAAAAATATTTTCATTTTTTTGCATTTTTCAAAAGACGGATCGGAGCGCTCCGTGCCCGTCGGGGTAACCGCTTGCCGGGCAATTGATTTCAACCTACGCGCTCTGTGAGAGGGCGGCGCGGCAATCCTGTGTAGTAGCTCACGGCGGGGAACGCCATCCGTCTTTCCAAAGCGGAAGCGGGAAGTGCGTTCCCCGGGTTGGCTTTACAGCCCGAACACCTCTCGATTGGTGCCGTAGAAGACATCCTCGTGCCCGCTGATGAGCTTGCAGATCGCCTCGAAGCGATCCCACGAGTCGTCGAAATCGAATTCATAGCTGTGTCCCCAAATGTAGAGCAGTTTGGGGGAGTCATATTTTGCATCCAAAAATGCCTTGCAAACCTCCTCGCACCGCGGATCTTTCACATGGACGGTGGGGTTGAAGCGGTAAAGATTCTCCTGCGGCTCGAAGGAGTAGGTGGAGGTAATGGTGCGGCTGTACTGCACCCCTGTCTTCTCCCGAATGATCTCTGCCACATGGTCGTTGTTGTTGACGCCGCCGCAGGGGTACGCCATGCCGATGACCTCGTAGCCGCAGAGGGCGGTAAGATTTCGGCGATCGGTCTCCACCTGGCGGACGATCTCCTCATCGGCCTGCTCCGTGAGATTGGGGTGTGTCAGCGTATGGACTGCCACTTCGTGACCGCGGTAGAGGGGGGCTACCTCGGACGGATCGATCTTGGTGTGGTCGATTCGCACCGTACTGCCCACCTGAATGGTGACGTTGAACAGCTGGGAGTTCAGATTGAAGGTGCATTTCAGCCCGTAGCGGTTGAGAATCTCCACCAAGCGGCGATCCTGGATGACGCCGTCGTCGAAGCTGAGGGTGATGGCTTTGGTTTTTTTGTTGGGATACATAGGTTGTTCCTCCCGATCACTGATAGTACCTTTGATTGTAGCATTTTCGGGCGAGATTGTCAACAGTTTTTTGTAAAGTACGGATCAATCGGGCGGAATCCTTTCTCTCGCCGCTTCAATGATTTCGGAGAGCATTTCGGGGGCGGGGGCTTTCTCGGTGAGGGTTTGCGCCAGTGCCTCTGCCGATGCGCGGTCGGAAAAGAGGGCGGGGTAGGAGCAATAGAGGCGCGCGTCTCTGTCGGGGAGCCGCCAGACGTCTATGCCGTAGAGCGTGCGGAGTTTGCCGTTTTGATCCAATCGGTTATCAGTGCGAATCAAATAAATATATTTCATAAAAATCCCTTTCCAAATCAGACTAATGTTAATAGTATATCTCGAGGATGGGATTTATGACACAGATTTGGAAAAAAGATCGGCAAGTGCTTGACGGGTGAGTTGTGTATGATTGGATTTCGCAGAGCCAAGAGTCAAGGTAAGGTTTTAGAACTGCCGAGCCAAAGAAAGGGGAAAGGAGGGAGCAGCAACCGCGAAGCGGTGGCTGCGGGGAGAGTAGCAGTCGCTACGCGACAGCTACGAAAAACTTCGGCGTCTGAGATGGTTTTCCCCTTCCTCCAGTATTCTCGTTAATTTTTTCGACAGTCTGAAGTTTCTTCTCTTTTTGTTACTTTTTCTCTTCTCTTCAAAGAAGAGAAAAAGTAAGAATTATAATAAAATTTACCAATATTTCCGATCCAGACTGCGGAGTTGGATGGCTTCGGCGATGTGTTCGGCGCGGATGGTTTCGCTGCCTGCCAGATCGGCGATGGTGCGGGCTACCCGCAGAATGCGGTCGTGCCCGCGGGCGGAGAGCCCCAGCCGCTCAAATGCGGCTTTCAGAATCAGAGCGGCGTCCTCCTCCAGCCTGCAATGGCGACGGATTTGGGGCGCGCTCATGGCACTGTTGGAGTGGATCGGCACCTCCTCCGATGTAAACCGCTTGGCGGCAAAGGCGCGGGCGGCATTCACCCGCTCACGGACGGCGGCGGAGGGCTCGGCGGGGGTGGTGTCCGACAACTCTTCGAAAGTCAGCGAGGGGACTTCAATCTGGATGTCGATGCGATCCAGCAGGGGACCGCTGATCTTGGACATATAGCGGCGGATGTCCTCTTTTTTGCAGGTGCAGGGATGGGTGGGATGCCCGAAATAGCCGCACTTGCAGGGGTTCATGGCGGCAACCAGCATCAGATTGCAGGGAAAGGTGAAGCGTCCCGCCGCGCGGGTGATGGTGATCTCGCCGTCCTCCAATGGCTGGCGCAGAGATTCGGTCACCTGCTTGTTGAACTCGGGCAGTTCGTCCAGAAAGAGAACGCCGTTGTGGGCAAGCGAGATTTCGCCGGGCATGGGAATGGTGCCGCCGCCCGCCAGCGATGCAGATGACATGGTGTGGTGGGGCGAACGGAAAGGACGTGTGGTCACCAGCGCGCCGCCTGCGGGGAGCAGTCCGGCGATGGAATGGATCTTGGTGGTCTCCACCGATTCGGCAAAGGTCATTTCGGGAAGGATGGAGGGGATGCGCTTGGCAAGCATACTTTTGCCCGTGCCGGGAGGACCGATCAGCAGGATGTTATGCCCGCCTGCCGCGGCGATCTCAATGGCGCGTTTGACTCGCTCCTGCCCTTTCACGTCGGAAAAATCGGGGAGATGAGCGGCAGTTTCCGCAAAATCGGGCGGGGTGAAGACCGCCTTCTCCAGCGTTCCCTGACCGTTCAGCGCCTCCACCAGCGCGGCAACGTTCGGGACGGCGTAGACCGTCACGCCATCCACCACGGCGGCTTCAGGGGCGTTGTCCACGGGAACGTAGATCTCGGTGATGCCAGCCGATCGGGCGGCAAGGGTCATGCAAAGCACGCCGCGGATGGAGCGCACCTCCCCCGACAGGGAAAGCTCGCCCACGAAGCATTTTCCCGATAGATCGCCCTTCACGATGCCCGCACCGTTTAGAATGGACATCAGCATGGCAAGATCAAAGGCGGAGCCGCTTTTCTTCATGTCGGCGGGGGCAAGATTGATGATGATGGCGCTGTCGGGAAAGAAAATGCCGCTGTTGTCCGAGGCGGTGCGGATGCGTTCCTTTGCCTCGCGGACGGCGTTGTCGGGAAGACCTACGATCTCAAAGGCGGGCAGTTTGTCGGACACGTCGCATTCGATGGTGACGAGTACGCCCTCCACGCCGAGCAGAGAGGCGGATGTTGTTTTCGAGAGCATGGCGGACTCCTTTCGGGTCAGAATGAAAGCAGAGCAGGGAATCCTCGCCCAAGCGGGCTTCACCCTGCAAAAACGAAAGGAGGAAACGTGGTGCGTTTCCTCCCGCTGATTGGTGGATTAGTTGGAGATCTCCATTCCGATGCGGTAGAGATTCTTCATCTGTTCCAGTTTGTTAGAGCAGAACCGGTGCATGATCTCTCTTTCCTCGGGAGTGTAGGGAGCCAGCAGTGCCTCTTCGTCTACCTTCTTGTAGCCTGCGTAGTGGGACTTGAACAGTTTATCCAACGCCAGTGCCCAAGTGATCTCGGAGGTGCGGATCTCGCCGTGACGGTAGCAAACGACCATGTTGCTCTTGCCGTCCAGCAGCATTTCCACTGCCTTGGCACCCATTTCGGAACCGATCACGCGGTCGCGCAGAGAGGGAGAACCGCCGCGAACCACATGCGCCAGACGGGCGAAACGGGTCTCGATGCCGGTGAGTTCTTCTACCTTCTTGGTCAGGTTCTCGCCGAACTCGGAGCCAAGTCCTTCTGCAACCATGATGATGAAGTTGCGCTTGCCGTCGGCACGGGCGGTTTCAATGCGGGCGATAATCTCTTCCTCGGTGATGGGGAGCTCCCGCAGACAAATGGTGGTGGCACCTACGGCAACACCGGTGTTGAGTGCGATATAACCGGCGTTTCTGCCCATGATCTCCACCACGTTGCAACGGCAGTGGGATTCGCAGGTGTCGCGCAGACGGTCTACCATTTCCACAACGGTGTTCATGGCAGTATCGTAGCCGATGGTGTAATCGGTGGCGGTGATGTCGTTATCAATGGTACCGGGAATACCGATGCAGGGGATGCCGCGCAGGGACAGGTCGGTGGCACCGCGGAAGGTTCCGTCGCCGCCGATGGCAACGATGCCGTCGATCTGATACTTTTCGCAGGTCTCCTTCGCCTTCTGCATACCCCATTCTTCCTTGAACTCGGGGCAACGGGCGGAGTAAAGTACCGTACCGCCGTGATTGATGATGTTTGATACGTCTCGGGGACCGAAGACCTTTACGTTACCTTCGATCAGACCCTTGTATCCCTCGTAAATACCGACAACCTCCACTCCGTTGGCATTGGCGCAGCGGGTAACGGCTCTGACGACTGCGTTCATACCGGGGGCGTCGCCACCGGAAGTGAGAACACCGATTCTTCTGAATTTCGACATAGCAAAGATCTCCTTTATATTTCATCCGTGATTTTCATAGTAGAAGTATAACTCGCTTCTTCGCAAAATTATACATCTATATGATACTACTTTGGACGAAAAAAATCAAGTGTTTTTTTCGGATTTTTTGAAAATATTTCCGAAATCAAGGGGCTTTCGAAGCATTGCACAAGAATCTTGTAAAAAGACTTGACGGTTTTGTGAATTTGTGATAGAATGATTCAAAGACGCTACCGAAAGGATGATGCGAATGAAACGCACAAGGCTTTGGAGTATTTTTTTACTTGGCGCGGTGCTGCTAAGCGGATGCGGCGGCAATGTGGCAGAAGCCACTGATATAACCACTGTCGCGACTGCCGCTACACCCCCTGCGAACACTACCGCCGCCACCACCGAAGCGTCGGGGATCGATATTCCCGACATCAATGATTGGAAGGAGGATGGCACTTTGAAAATTCTGACCATCGGAAACAGTTTCTCGGACGACACGATGGAGTACGTCTGGCAGATCGCCGACGATCTGGGGATCCGTGCGAAGCTGGGCAATCTGTACATCGGCGGCTGCACGCTGAATACCCACGCTACTAACGCCAAACGGGACGAGGCGGCTTACGAGTACCGCACCAATTCCCGCGGGAGCTGGTCCACGGTCAACAACTACAAACTGAGCGATGCCATCCGCTCCGAAAACTGGGACTATATCTCGCTCCAGCAAGCCAGCGGCAGCAGCGGCGTGGCGCGCTCGTACAGTCAGCTGGAGTATCTCATCGGCTACGTCAAAGAACTGTGTCCCGACGCCGGGATCGTCTGGAACATGACATGGGCGTATCAGCAGGACTCTACCCACAGCGAGTTTCCGAATTATCAAAGCGATCAGACGACCATGTACAACGCGATTCTGGACGCCGTGGAGGAGAAAGTCCGCCCGCAAAAGGAGATCTTCGCGGTGATCCCCACGGGAACGGCGATCCAAAACGCCCGCACCTCCTATATCGGCGATCATCTGACCCGAGACGGCTATCATCTGACCTACGACCTCGGACGCTACATTGCGGGGCTGACCTTCGTGCATGGGCTGACGGGGATGTCTGTGGAGAACGTGACCTATGCCCCCGACGGCGTGGACGATACTCTGCAAAAGATCGCCATCGAATCTGCCATGCACGCGGTGCAAACGCCGGGCAGCGTGACCGCCTCCGGGTACACCGTGGAGCCTGCCTTTGACGAGAGCAAATATACGAAACTGGAGCTTGACTGGACTGCGCTGGGGTACTGGAACTCCACCGATGCTTCCAATCATCACAAGATCATCACGGGAGCATCCAACAGCAAACAGTTCTACGCCTCCCGCACCTTTACGAAGGACGAACTGCCCGTGGGCAGCGTCATCGAGGTGGCAGAGGGCTGGCAGTACCGTCCCGAGGGATGGAAAAGCGGCGGCGTGCAGTCGGGCAGACCGGGGACGACCTCGGTCAGACGGGTGACGGTCACAAAGGCGTGGTGGGGAGACTACACCGCCCGCGCCTTCAATTTGTCCAAGGTGGGAACCCCTTCGCTGGAGAGTGCCGCAGGTGAGATCGCCACGGCGTTCACCGTATGGATTCCCAAAGGATAAGCGGTTGGCGAGATCATCGAGCAGACAAACGAAATACAGATAGCAAGCGGGAGCGGCGGGAGGTTTGCTCCCGCTTTGTCGCGGGCGGGTGATTTATGAACTGCAATTTATAAATCTTCACAAAAATTTCGGTTCCCTTTCACGGCTTTGTCAAAACAAAGGCGAAAAAATCCATCTGGAGTTAATAATTTTCGGTTATACTACCTTCAATGACATTCGGAGGTAGATTAGGATGAATCAAACGAATAATCGACAAAATAAAAAGCGGAAGTGGATCTGGCTGATCTCCATCGCTCTTCTTCTGTATCTGGTTTTCAATCTGGTGTTCAGTTCACTGCTGACACCCAAGGTCACCACCAACAGCGCCACCTACGACCAATTTTTGGACGAGCTGTACGCGGGCAATCTGGATCGGGTGCAGTTCGAGGACGATACCATCTATTATTCGCTGGTCAGCGATCGGGAGAACGTGGCGCAGTCGGCTATGCCGGGGTTCACCGAAGATTGGCTGGGCGGGGAAATGCCCGGCGTGATCTACTATACCCAGCGGATGGACGATCCCGAACTGGTGTCGAAACTCTATGAAGCGGATGTAACCTTCCGACAGGTGAAGGTGGACACGGGCGAGACCTCCTTCTTCTCCTCCATCATCAGTATGATCTTCTCTGTGGTCATCATGGTGGCGGTGTATATGTTTGTGTTCCGTCTACTCTCCAAGAAGATGGGCGGAGGCGCAGGTGCAGGTGGCGGCGGGATGTTCTCCATCGGTAAAGCCAACGCAAAGGTCTACGTCAAATCGGACAATCCCGTGACATTTGCCGACGTGGCAGGGCAGGACGAAGCCAAGGAAGCCCTGATGGAGATCGTGGACTACCTTCACGATCCCAAAAAGTACAGCGAGATCGGCGCAAAGATCCCCAAGGGTGCGCTGTTGGTAGGCCCTCCCGGTACGGGTAAGACTTTGCTTGCCAAAGCGGTGGCGGGTGAGGCGCGAGTGCCCTTCTTCTCCATCTCCGGCTCGGAGTTCGTGGAGATGGTGGTGGGCGCGGGCGCATCCCGCGTCCGTGACCTTTTCAAACAGGCGGCGGAAAAGGCTCCCTGCATCATCTTCATCGACGAGATCGACACCATCGGCAAAAAGCGCGGTCAGGGTGCTTTCTCGGGCAATGACGAGCGGGAACAGACACTGAACCAACTTCTGACCGAGATGGACGGCTTTGATCCTGCCGGCGGCATTATCGTGCTGGCTGCCTGCAACCGCCCTGAGGTGCTGGATCCAGCCCTCCTCCGTCCCGGACGGTTCGACCGACGCATCGGCGTGGAACTGCCCGATCTGACGGGCAGAGAAGCCATCCTGCGGGTACACGCCCGCAAGGTGCGGATGAGCGGGGACGTGAATCTGCGGGTCATCGCCCGTGCCGCCGCGGGCGCATCGGGGGCGGATCTTGCCAACATCGTCAACGAGGCGGCTCTCCGTGCGGTGCGTATGGGGCGCAAGTCTGTCTGCCAAGAGGATTTGGAAGAGTCCATCGAGACGGTTATTGCGGGTTACAAAAAGAAAAACAGTCTCCTTTCGGAGAATGAAAAGCGGATCGTCTGCTATCACGAGCTGGGACACGCCATGGTGGCGGCTCTGCAAAGCCACTCCGCGCCCGTGACCAAGATCACGGTGGTTCCCCGCACCTCGGGTGCGCTGGGCTACACCATGCAGGTGGAGGAGGACGAGCATAGTCTGCTGTCCAAGACCGAGCTGGAGAACAAGATCGCTACCATCACCGGCGGCAGAGCGGCAGAAGCGCTGATCTTCCATAATGTGACCACGGGTGCTTCCAACGATATTGAGCAGGCGACCAAGATTGCCCGCGCCATGATCGGCCGCTATGGCATGAATGACGAGATCGGTATGGTGGCGCTGGAGACCCGGCAGAGTATGTATCTCTCCGACGATTCCTCTCTGACTTGCTCCGACGCGCTGTCTGAGGAGTTGGATCGCAAGGTGATCGCTCTGGTGAAGGAGCAGTATCAGAAGGCTTACGATCTGCTGGCGGCTAACGTGGGCAAGCTCCACAAGCTGGCAGGCTATCTCTACGATCGGGAAACGCTGACCGGCGAGGAGTTTATGGCTCTCCTGAACCAGCCTGAGGAAATTCCCGAAACCACCGGTCACGGCACCGTCGCAGAAGAAAATTAAGGAATATTTTTATCTGAATCGGGGCTTTGCCCCGGAGCCCTGCTCCTCCCCACCAAGAACCTTTTTGAAAAAGGTTCTTGGAACTCCAAAAACTTCTGAAAAGGGCGGCAAAAATTTGCCGCCCTCAGCGTGTGAAAAAGTCTTTCAGAGAATCGAGAGGAGGGCGAAACCATCTCATACGCCGAAGTTTTCGCCCTCCTCTCGA
>JBJDZI010000014.1:0-23422 GCA_051867925.1 Eubacteriales bacterium | reverse complement strand
ATATCTTTTTGCTTTTTTCATCTTTTTGGCTCATATCTATTTACAACACAGATTTCGAAATATTTTTCGCAAAATTTTCACGGAAAGTTCTGCGCAACACCGAGCCGCCGCGATGGCGCTCTGTAATTTTAGCAGTCGCGCAAATCATTTGATAAAAAATCCGCTGATTTTTCCACTTTGCTTGCAAAATCCCAATTATATTTTTAGCACTCTTTGTTCGAGAGTGCTAATTGTTTACAAATAAGTCATAGAATTGTGTTTAATCGTTCACATATTTGGCGTATCATAAGATTGCAAAAGGAAATCGGGCATCGGAATCCGGCAGTCCCGGAATCCGCGTGCCACCCCTTTTGACACATCTCTTACGAACCATTATATAAGGAGGATTCTGTTATGTTTGAATTAACACCCCTGGTGCGCGGCAACCGTACCCTCGCCGCTTACGACCCTTTCAAAGAAATGGAGGAATTTGAAAAGCGCGTTTTCGGACGGCAGCTTCCTGCCTTCAAGACCGACATCCGCGAAACCGAGAACGCCTACGTTCTGGAAGCGGAACTTCCCGGTTTCTCCAAAGAAGACATCCACGCTGAAGTCAAAAACGGCTTCCTCACCATTCACGCGGAGCATCAATCCGATACGGAAGAGACGGACGGGCAGAGCAGATACGTCCGACGGGAACGGTCGGTAGGCTCCTTCACCCGCAGCTTTGATCTGGAGGGCATCCGCAGTGACGACATCACAGCAACCTACAAAGACGGTGTACTGTCGCTGACCTTGCCCAAAGCCGATCCCACCCCCGAAGAGGGCAGAACGCTTGAAATACGCTAACGCTTTGAGGGGTCCTTCCGCGTGAGGGATCCCTCCCCCATTTTCCATCCAACGAGGTGATTTGATGAACATGAATCAATTGACACAAAAAAGTCTGGAAGCACTGCGACAGATGCAGTCCATCGCTCTGGAAAACGGCAACGGACAGGTGGAACAGCTTCACCTGCTCTGCGCGCTGATCTCCAATGAGGACGGGCTGATCTGCAATCTGCTGACCCGCGCAGGCGTCTCCTCCGAGAACGTCCGCCGCCCGGCAGAGGAAGCCATCGCCGCCCTTCCCAAGGTCTCGGGACTATCCTCCGATCGGCTCTATCTGTCCCGCGGGCTGGAGGGCGCGCTGAACGAAGCCGAGTCTCAAGCGAGGAAGATGAAGGACGAGTACGTCTCGGTGGAGCATTTGATGCTGGCGCTCTTTGAAAAAGCCGACCTGCAGATCAAGAACATTTTCCGCACGGCAGGTCTGCAAAAAGACGCTTTTCTGACCGCGCTGAAAGAGGTTCGGGGCAACCGAACCGTCACCGGCGACAATCCCGAGGAGACCTACGATGTACTGAAAAAGTACGGACAGGATCTGGTGGCGAGAGCCAAGGCGCAAAAACTGGATCCCGTCATCGGCAGAGATGACGAGATTCGAAACGTCATCCGCATTCTCTCCCGTAAGACCAAGAACAACCCCTGTCTGATCGGCGAACCGGGCGTGGGAAAAACCGCCATCGCCGAAGGGCTTGCCCTGCGAATCGCCAAGGGCGACGTTCCCGACAATCTGAAAGATCGCATCATCTTCTCTCTGGATATGGGCGCACTGATCGCAGGCGCAAAGTTCCGCGGCGAATTTGAGGAACGGCTGAAAGCCGTTCTGGAAGAGGTGAAGCAGAGCGAGGGCAAGATCATTCTCTTCATCGACGAGCTCCACACCATCGTGGGTGCGGGCAAGACCGAGGGTGCCATGGATGCGGGCAATCTGCTGAAGCCCATGCTGGCGCGGGGCGAACTTCACTGTATCGGTGCCACCACGCTGAACGAATACCGTCAGTATATCGAAAAAGACGCGGCGCTGGAGCGGCGGTTCCAGCCTGTCACCATTGCCGAGCCTTCTGTGGAGGACACCGTCTCCATCCTGCGTGGGCTGAAGGAGCGTTACGAGGTCTTCCACGGCGTGAAGATTCACGACGGCGCTCTGATTGCCGCCGCCGCGCTCTCCGACCGCTATATCTCTGACCGTTTTCTCCCCGACAAAGCCATTGATCTGGTGGATGAAGCCTGCGCCATGATCAAAACCGAGATGAATTCCATGCCTTCCGAAATGGACGAGGTCGCCCGCAAGATCATGCAGCACGAGATCGAGGAGGCGGCACTGAAAAAGGAAGACGACAAGCTCTCCGAGGCGCATCTCACAGAAATCCGGGCAGAACTTGCCGATCTGCGCGCCACTTTCAGCGAAATGAAGTCCAAATGGGACAACGAAAAGCAATCCATCGAAAAACTGCAAAAGCTCCGCGAGGAGATCGAGCAGACGGGTGCCGACATCGAGCGGGCGCAGAACGAGTACGATCTTGCCAAAGCCGCCGAGCTGAAGTACGGCAAACTGCCCGAACTGAAAAAGCAGTTGGAGGAAGAGGAAAAGCGCGCCGAATCGGCATCCGGCAAGTCTTCCCTGCTCCGCGACAAGATAACCGAGGAGGAGATCTGCCGCATCGTGGCAAGATGGACGGGTATCCCCGTTGCCAAGATCATGGAAAGCGAGCGGGAGAAACTATTAGGTCTGGAAGAGATCCTGCACCGTCGGGTGATCGGACAGAACGAAGCGGTGACCAAGGTCAGCGAGGCGATCCTCCGTTCCCGCGCGGGCATCAAGGATCCCCGCCGTCCCATCGGTTCGTTCCTGTTCTTGGGTCCTACCGGCGTGGGCAAGACCGAACTGGCGAAAGCACTTGCCGAGGCTCTGTTTGACGACGAAAAGAGCATCATTCGGATTGATATGAGCGAATATATGGAGAAATACTCGGTCTCCCGTCTGATCGGCGCGCCTCCCGGCTACGTGGGCTACGACGAGGGCGGTCAGCTTACCGAAGCGGTGCGGAGAAAGCCCTACGCCGTGGTTCTGTTCGACGAGGTGGAAAAGGCTCATCCCGACGTGTTCAACGTTCTCCTGCAGGTGCTGGATGACGGGCGTATCACCGACAGTCAGGGGCGTACGGTGGATTTCAAGAACACGGTGATCATTCTGACCTCCAATTTGGGTTCCAATTTGATTCTGGACGGCATCACCGCCGACGGCGAGATCAGCGACGAGGCGCGGCAGGGCGTTTCCGAACTGCTCAAACGCAGTTTCCGTCCCGAATTTCTCAACCGTCTGGACGAGACGGTCTTCTACAAGCCGCTGACTAAGGACAATATCCGCGGTATCGTGGATCTGCTGATCGCCGATCTGGATCGCCGACTGAAGGACAAGCAACTGCACGTGGAAGTGACCCCCGCGGCAAAGGAGTTTATCATAGACTCCGCCTACGATCCCGTCTACGGCGCGCGCCCTCTGAAGCGGTTCATCCAGTCCCGCATCGAAACGCTGATCGCCAAAGCCATCATCGGCGGCGACATCGCCCCCGACACCACACTGACCGTAGATTGCGACGAGGACGGATTGTATGTGAAATAAATCAATCACATTGGGGCTTCGCCCCGGAGCCGGGCGCAGACCTGCTCGGGAGCCGGGCGCAGACCTGCTCGGGAGCCGGGCGCAGACCTGCTCGGGAGCCGGGCGCAGACCTGCTCCTCCCCACCCGCTTTTCCCCAGGAAAGCGGGGCAAAGAACTTCTGTAAAGGGCGGCAAATACTTGCCGCCCCAATTCGGTTTTATTTGCGAAGCCAAGAGCCAAGGAAGTGGGAAAGGAGTCTGAGGAGTGTAGTACTTCGGCGTCCGAGATGGCTTCGTCCTCTCCTCAGGATACGAAGTTTTTTTGAGATCAAACCCTCTGTCGGTGCATATCGGCTATGCGCGCAAACCCTCTGTCGGTGCGCACCAACCAAAAAAGGTACGGCAAATGTGCCGTACCAATTTTGTTTTAATGAAATACTTCATTTAACCAACGTTGGGAAGGGTGACGGTGACATCGGTCAGTTCAACCTTGATGGTCATAGAGCCGGACATGGATATACCGGATTCATCCACGGAAATTTCCGCATGGATCTCGAACGAGTTTTCGCTGATCTGAATGTACGCCTCGGTCAGAATCATGCCGTCGCTCTCGACATTGATGTCTTTCTTCATTTCGTAGCGACCGGTCTCGACATTGAATTCGCCGAAGTTTTCGGACTTGAACAGTTCCTTGAATGCTTCCAGAGAAGTATCGTCATCTACGTATTCTGCTTCGATTTCGGACGAATCCCAGCTATCGCCGACATTGGTGTAGACCACAGTGGTGTCTCCATTCTTCTCGGTGTAAGTCTCCACGGTCTCGTTCATTCCCATCATCTCGACGGTGGTAACGGTGTGAGACTTGTTTCCGTCCTTTTCGCCGGTAACAGAAGTGGTCATCATTCCGTCCAGTTCCATCGTCAGGGTGAATTTGGCTTTTTCGGCATTCTCAACCTTCTCGTAGATTCCTTCGGGAGTGAGCGGTTTTCCGCTATCTCCGCAAGCCACAAGGCTACCTGCCATCAGCAGAGCCGCCAGTCCGAGGGAAAGGGATTTGAACAGTTTTTTCATGATTTTTCCTCACTTTCTTTACACTGATTGTGTTAATTAAATTATACCATAGTTTAACATTTTTGTCAACTAATTTTCAGAAATTTTTCACAGTTTCGTCACATAAAGTGCAGAGGGAGCCGAGGGCGGCGGTTTGGTCGCATATTCACAGCAGATAAGCCAAAACCCAACCGAAAGCCGCTTGCTTTGGGTTGGGTTTTGGCGTGTGCATTTGGGCAAAAGAGGAACAATCCCCGCGTTTGCTTACTTGCCCAGCAGTTTTACCAGTCTGCGGGCAGCTTCCTTGGTGTCTTCGGGACTGCCGAAGGTGGAGAAGCGGAAGTACCCTTCTCCGCAGGCACCAAAGCCCTCGCCGGGCGTGCCCACCACTTGAATCTCACGAAGCAGGTAGTCGAAAAACTCCCAACTTCCCATGCCGTTCGGACACTTGATCCAGAGGTAGGGTGCGTTTTTGCCGCCGGTGTACCAGATGCCCAGTTCATCCAACGCTTCCATCAGAACGCGGGCGTTGTTTTTGTAAATCCGAATGTTATCATGGATCTGCTTCTGTCCTTCGGGGGTGAACACGGCGGCTCCGCCCTTCTGAATGATATACGACACACCGTTGGTCTTGGTGGTGCGGTTTCTCACCCACATGGCGTTGAGATTCATGCCACTCCGCTCCAGTTCCTTGGGGATCACGGTGTAGCCCAGTCGGGTGCCCGTAAAACCTGCCGTCTTGGACAGGGAGCAAATTTCGATGGCACAGGTGCGGGCGCCCTCCAGTTCAAAGATGCTGTGGGGCAGATCCGGCTCCTCGATAAATGCCTCGTAAGCGGCGTCGAAAAGGATCACCGAACCGTGGCGGTTGGCAAAATCCACCCACACCTGCAACTGTGCGCGGCTGAACACTGCACCCGTGGGATTGTTGGGCGAGCAGATGTACAGAATGTCCGCGGTGATGCTGTCGTCGGGTACGGGCAGGAATCCGTTGGACTCGCCCGATGCCAGATGTACGATCTTTCTGCCCGCCATCACGTTGGCGTCCACGTAAGCGGGATAGGCAGGCTCGATGACCAGTGCGCTGCTGTTTCGGTCAAACAGATCCAAAATATCGCCCAGCTCGTCGCTGGCGCCGCTGGAGACGAACACTTCGTCTGCAGAGAGCGACACGCCCCGCTTGCCGTAATAGTCGGCGATCGTCTCCCGCAGGAAGGGCGCGCCGCATTCGGGCATATAGCCGTGGAAGTTTGCCTTGGTCGCCTGATCGTCCACCGCCTCGTGGAGCGCGCGGATCACCGCGTCGCAAAGGGGCAGAGAGACGTCGCCGATGCCCATCCGATAGAGATGGGCTTCGGGATGCTCGGCAAGATATGCCTTGGTCTTTTGCGCAATATGATAAAAGAGATAAGAATCCTTCAAATCTCCGTAATGCAGGTTAGGGGTAGTCATGCTTCAACCTCCGTTTCCCCTTCGTATACAAATTCAGCAGGGCCGGTCATGGTGACAGTGCCGTCGGGCGCGACCCGAATCTTCAGAACGCCGCCGTCCAGATGGACTGCCACCGTTTCATCGTACCCGAAGTAGCCCTTTGCGACTGCAGCAGCCGTGCTGGCACAGGCACCCGTGCCGCAGGCCATGGTCACGCCGCTTCCCCGCTCCCAGACGCGCATCCGCAGAGCGTGGTCGGACATGACCTGTACGAACTCCACATTAACGCCGCCGGGAAATGCTTCGTGCCGCTCGATCAGCGGGCCCAGTGTGGTCAGCGGAGCCGTGACCATATCGTCCACGAAGATGACCGCGTGGGGATTGCCCACCGAAACGGGGGTGCAGACCACCTTTTCGCCGCGGACGGTGAGGGTGCGCTCCGCCTCACAGATCGCCTCGCCCATATCCACGGTGACGCTTTTCACCTTGCCGCCCACTACGCTGAGATCTAGTGTCTTGATGCCCGACAGCGTTTCGATCCGCAGGCGTTTTTTGTCGGTATATCCCTTATCGTAAACGTATTTGCCCACGCAACGGATACCGTTTCCGCACATTTTCGCCTCGCTTCCGTCGGCGTTGAAGATTCGCATTTTGAAATCGGCAACGGCGGAGGAGGAGATATAGATCATCCCGTCGGAGCCTGCGCCGAAATGGCGCTCCGAGAGTTTAATGGACAGTTCTGCAATTCTGTCGGGCACTTCTCCGTACACATACAGATAATCGTTGCCCAAACCGTGCATTTTCGTAAAGTGCATAACCTTACCTCCCTATTTTGCATCAATGGTGGAAATACCCATGGTGACTTCCTCCAGCACGTCCAAGAGCATTCGGACGGTATCGAGAGAGGTCAGCATCGTCGTATTGTTTTGGGCGGCACAGCGGCGGATACGGGTGCCGTCTCCGTAGTGCTTGCCCGACAGGATGGCGCGGGTGTTGATCACATAGCTGACATAGCCCGCCCGAATGGAGTCCAGAACCTCTTCGCTGCCCTCGCTGGGCTTGTGGCGGAGTCTGGTGCGGATGCCGTGGGCTTTGAGAAACTCCGCCGTCACGGTGGTGGCTTCGATGTTAAAGCCCATATCGTAGAAGCGGCGCACCAGAGGAAGCGTCTCCTCCTTGTCCTCGTCTGCCACGCTGACGATGACCGTACCGTAGTTGCGCAAAGTCAGTCCCGACGCGATCATTGCCTTGTACATGGCGCGGTGCAGTTTTTCGTCGTAGCCGATTGCCTCGCCCGTGGATTTCATCTCGGGGGAGAGGTACGCATCCATGCCCCTCAGTTTGGAGAAGGAGAAGGCGGGGGCTTTGACATAGAAACGCTCTTTTTCCTTGGGATAAACCTCAAAAATTCCCTGCTCTTTCAGACTCTTGCCTAAAATTACCAGCGTGGCGATGTCCGCAAGGCTGTACCCCGTGGCTTTGGAGAGGAAGGGGACGGTTCGGGAGGAGCGGGGGTTGACCTCGATGATATAGACCTGCTCCGTCTCGTCCACGATGAACTGGATGTTGAACAATCCCACGATGCCGATGCCGATGCCCAGCTTTTGGGTGTAATCCAGAATGGTCTGTTTGACCTTTTGGGAAATGCTGAAGGAGGGGTACACGCTGATGGAGTCGCCCGAATGGATACCCGTGCGTTCCACCAGTTCCATAATACCGGGGACGAAAACCTGCTTGCCGTCGCAAACGGCGTCCACTTCCACTTCTTTACCGCGGATGTATTTGTCCACCAGCACGGGCTTGTCCTCGTCGATCTCCACGGCGGTCTTGAGGTACTGGCAAAGTGCCTCTTCTTTTGCCACGATCTGCATGGCTCTGCCGCCCAGCACGAAGCTGGGGCGTACCAATACGGGATAGCCGATCTCCTCGGCAGCGCGGATGCCCGCTTCAATGGAGGTCACCGCCCGTCCCTTGGGCTGGGGAATGTGCAGATCGGACAGGAGTTTTTCAAAGGCATCCCGATTTTCCGCCTTGTCGATGGCTTCGCTGTCGGTTCCGATGAGTTTGACGCCCCTCTCCCGCAGTGGCTCTGCCAGATTGATGGCGGTCTGACCGCCCAGCGTGGCGATGACACCCTCGGGACGTTCCAGTTCGATGACGTTCATTACGTCTTCCACGCAGAGGGGCTCAAAATAGAGCTTATCCGAGCAGGTGTAATCGGTGGAAACGGTCTCGGGGTTGTTGTTGATGATAATCGCTTCGTAGCCCGCCGCCCGAATGGTCTTGACGGCGTGAACGGTGGAGTAATCGAACTCCACGCCCTGTCCGATACGGATAGGACCCGAGCCCAGCACCACGACCTTCTTCTTTTCCGATACGATAGACTCGTTTTCTTCTTCGTAGGTGGAATAGAAATAGGGGATATAACTGTCAAACTCGGATGCGCAGGTGTCGATCATCTTGTAAACGGGGATGATGCCCGCCACCTTGCGCAGATCTGCCACTTCGATCTCGCGCATCTTCCACAGTTTGGCGATCTCCTTGTCGGCAAAGCCCATGCGCTTAGCTTCCCGCAAAACTGCCGGATCCCGGGGCGCGTTTGCCACCTTGGCTTCCTCCAGAACGATGTTTTGCAGTTTGCGGAGGAAGAAGGGATCAATCGCCGTTGCCCCGGCGATCTCCGAAATGGGGCATCCCAAATGGAGCAGCCGCGCGATGGCGTAGATCCGATCGTCGGTACCGATGCGGATATACTCCATCAGCTTTTCAAGACTCCAAGTGTCAAATTTGGGGCTGTGCAGATGGAACAGTCCGATCTCCAGAGAACGGATGGCTTTCAGCAGACTTTCCTCAAAGGTTCTGCCGATGCTCATGACCTCGCCGGTCGCCTTCATCTGGGTGGACAGCGAGTTGTTGGCATCCGCGAACTTGTCGAAGGGAAAACGGGGGAGTTTGGTGACCACGTAGTCCAGCGTAGGCTCGAAGGATGCGGGGGTATTGGCGATGCGGATCTCGTCCAGCGTCATGCCCACGCCGATTTTGGCGGATACCCGCGCGATGGGATAGCCGCTGGCTTTGGATGCCAGCGCAGAGGAGCGGGAAACGCGGGGGTTGACCTCGATGAGATAATATTGGAAGGAATAGGGATCCAGCGCAAACTGCACATTGCATCCGCCTTCGATTTCCAGAGCACGGATGATCTTCAGCGCGCTGTCGCGGAGCATATGATACTCCTTGTTGGTCAGCGTCTGGGAGGGGCAGACCACGATGGAGTCTCCCGTGTGAATGCCCACGGGATCGAGATTTTCCATATTGCAAATGGTGATGGCGGTATCGTTTTTGTCGCGCATCACCTCGTATTCGATTTCTTTGAAGCCCTTGATGCTCTTCTCGATCAGCACTTGGTTCACGGGAGAGAGAGCCAGACCGTTTTTCATCAGAACGGTCAGTTCTTCTTCGTTGTCGGCAAACCCGCCGCCGGTACCCCCCAGCGTGAAAGCGGGGCGCAAAACTACGGGATAGCCGATTTTCTCAGCAATCTCCAGACCCTCTTCGATGGAATTTGCTACGTCGGAGGGCAGAACCGGCTCGCCCAATTCTTGACAAAGCTCTTTGAACAGTTCCCGATCCTCTGCCCGCTCGATGGAGGCGCCCTTGGTACCCAGCAGTTCTACGCGGCATTCCTTCAGAACGCCCTTCTTCTCCAGTTGCATGGCAAGATTGAGTCCCGTTTGTCCGCCGATTCCGGGGAGGATGGCGTCGGGACGCTCGTAGCGGATGATTTTGGCAATATATTCCAGCGTCAGCGGTTCCATGTAGACCTTGTCCGCCACAGTGGTGTCGGTCATGATGGTAGCGGGGTTGGAGTTGCAAAGAATGACCTCGTAGCCCTCCTCCTTCAGCGCAAGGCAAGCCTGCGTGCCGGCGTAGTCGAACTCCGCCGCCTGACCGATGACGATGGGACCCGAGCCGATGACCAGAATTTTCTTGATATCACTTCTTTTAGGCATTGGGTTTCTCCTCCTTCCCGACAGCCCTATTCTCCATCAGCCCAAGGAAGCGGTCAAACAGATAGGTGCTGTCCTGAGGTCCGGGGGCACTTTCGGGATGGTATTGCACGCTGAAGGCGCAGTCCTCCTCACACTTGACCCCTTCCACGGTGTTGTCCAGCAGATTGATGTGGGTGGGAACCAGCCGCGTTGCCGCAAGACTGTCCGCATCCACAGCGTAGGAATGATTCTGCGAGGTGATCTCGATTTTCCCCGTGTCCAGATCCCGCACGGGATGGTTGCCGCCCCGATGTCCGAACTTGAGTTTGTAGGTTTTGGCACCGTAGGCAAGAGAAAGAATCTGATGCCCGAGGCATATGCCGAAAATGGGATATTTGCCGATCAGAGCCCGCACCGTGTCGATGGTTTCGGGCAGATCGGTGGGGTCGCCGGGACCGTTGGACAGGAACACGCCGTCGGGGGAAAGGCTCATGATCTTTTCAGCCGTGGTGTTCCAAGGCACTACCGTCACCCGACATCCGCGGGCGTTCAGCGAGCGGACGATGTTCAGCTTCATTCCGCAGTCCACCGCCACCACATGATAGCGTGCGTCCTCTTTATCGGAAACCCATATTTTGGAACAACTGACCTTGGGAACGGCGTCGGTGGGAACATTGTTTTCCTTCAAGATCCGCAGACCTTCTTCCTTGGGCGTGGAGGCGGCGGTCAGCAGAACCTTTCTGCTGCCGAGGTCGCGGATGGAGCGGGTCAGTTTACGGGTATCGATGCCGTAAATGCCCGGGATGCCATACTGCCGCATCACCTGTGAAAGGGTGCGGGTGCTTCGGAAATTGGAGGGTTCGTCGTTGTACTCTCTGACGATCAGCGCGCCGATGGTGGGAGTTTTGGTTTCGTAATCATCCTCTGCCATTCCGTAGTTGCCGATGAGGGGATAGGTCATTACCACCGCCTGATAGGTGTAGGAAGGGTCAGACAGAATTTCCTGATAGCCCACCATAGAAGTATTGAATACGATCTCGCAAACGCGGTCGGCAGGATCACCGAAGGCGTAGCCGTAGTATTCCGAACCGTCTTCCAAAATGAGTTTTTTGTTATAATTCATTGATTTTTTCCTACCTCCGATAATTTCTGCTCGAAGCGATCCTTGCGGGTGTCGGTGGGAATGGCGGTGGGATATGCCCCGTCAAAGCAAGCAGAGCAATAACCGTCACAGCCGGAAAGCACCGACAGTGCCTCTACCGGCAGATAGCCCAGAGAGTCTGCACCCACGATGCGGGCGATCTCCTCGGGGGAGTGATGGCAGGCGATCAGATGCTCCTCGGAATCAATATCGGTTCCGTAGTAGCAGGGGTGCAAAAAGGGAGGCGAGGAGATGCGGATATGGATTTCTTTGGCACCTGCCTCCCGAAGCAGATTCACGATCCGCCCCATGGTATTGCCCCGCACGATGGAATCGTCCACCATCACAACCCGCTTGCCGCGGACGGTCTCTTCCACGGCAGACAGCTTGATCTTCACCTGATCCAGCCGCATTCCCTGACCGGGGGAAATGAAGGTTCTGCCGATATATTTGTTCTTGATCAGTCCGATGCCGTAGGGGATGCCCGATGCCCCGCTGTACCCCAGCGCCGCATCCAGTCCCGAATCGGGCACGCCGATGACCACGTCCGCGTCCACGGGATGGGTATCGGCTAAGATCTTTCCCGCGCGAACCCGGGCGGAATGAACCGATACGCCGTCGATCACCGAGTCGGGACGGGCGAAATAGATATATTCAAATATGCAAAGTTTCTTCTTTTTCTCTCCGCAATGCTCCCGACGGGAGGTGACGCCGTTTGATGTGAACACCAGAATCTCGCCCGGCTCTACGTCGCGGATGAACTGTGCTCCCACCGCCTGCAATGCGCAGGATTCGGATGCCACCACATAGATGCCGTCTGCCGTTTTGCCGTAGCAAAGGGGGCGGAATCCGTAGGGGTCTCTGGCACAGATCAGTTTCTGGGGCGACATCAGTACCAACGAATAGGCTCCGTCCAGATCGTTCATCGCCGCGCTGAGGGCATCCTCAATGGAGCCGGTCTGCAACCGTCTGCGGGTGACGATATAGGCGATGGTCTCGGTGTCGCTGGTGGTGTGGAAGATGCCACCCGACAGTTCCAGCTCGTTGCGAAGTTCCGCCGCATTGGAGAGATTGCCGTTGTGGCAGAGTGCCATTCTGCCCTTCTGATGGTTGACCTCAATGGGCTGGCAGTTGCTCCGATTGTTGCCGCCTGTGGTGCCGTAGCGCACGTGTCCCACCGCCATACTGCCTTGGGGAAATCTATGCAGAGTTTCGCCCGTGAAAACTTCACTCAGCAGTCCCAGATCCTTATGGGAGGCAAAGACTCCGTCGTCGTTGACCACGATTCCGCAACTTTCCTGCCCCCGATGTTGGAGTGAATATAAGCCGTAATAGACGATCTGCGCCGCATCCACCGGTTTCGGTGCGATCACGCCGAACACGCCGCATTCTTCGTGTAATTTCGCGTCCTGCATCATGCATTGCCTCCGGAATGCTCCAGTGCCGCACCCACAAATCCCACGAACAGCGGATGGGGACGGTTGGGACGGCTCTTGAATTCGGGATGATACTGTACTCCCACGTAGAAAGGCCGGTCGGACAGTTCCACGGTCTCCACCAATCTGCCGTCGGGGGAGGTGCCGCTGAGGGTCAGACCGCAGGCGGCAAGCGTCTCTCTGTAATCATTGTTAAACTCGTAGCGATGGCGGTGCCGTTCGCTGATCTCGGTCTTTTCGTAGCAACGCGCCATGGTAGTTCCTTCCCGAATCATGCAGGGATAGGCACCCAGTCTGAGAGTGCCGCCTTTGGCGATCTCGTCGCTCTGACCGGGCATGAAATCAATGACCTTGTGGGCGCACTGCTCGTCAAATTCGCCCGAGTTGGCGTCCGCAAGCCCCACAACGTGGCGGGCATATTCGATGACGGCGATCTGCATTCCGAGGCAGATGCCGAAATAAGGCAGGTGATTCTCTCTGGCGTACCGGGCGGCGGTGATCATTCCCTCGATTCCGCGGCTTCCGAAGCCGCCGGGAACGATGATGCCGTCCAGCCCTGCCAGTTTGGCGTCAGCCGTGTCGGGTGTGATCTCCTCGGAGTCGATCCATTCGATCTTCACATGGGTGTTGTGCAGATACCCTGCGTGCCGAAGGGCTTCCGCCACCGAGAGATAGGCGTCGTGGAGTCCCACGTATTTGCCCACCAGACCGATGGTGACGTTTTTCGATCGGTTCCGGATGCGTTCGACCATCTGCGTCCATTCGGTCAGGTCTGCCTCCGGCGCATCGATGCCCAGCCGACGGCAAACCACGGAGGAAAAGTTCGACCGTTCCAGCATCAGCGGTGCCTCGTAGAGATTGGGCAGGGTGACGTTTTCAATGACGCAATCGGGTTTGACATTGCAGAAGAGCGCGATCTTCTTGAAGATCGCCTCTTCCAGAGGATGGTCGCAGCGAAGGACGATCAGATCGGGATTGACGCCCATGCCCTGCAGCTCTTTCACCGAGTGCTGGGTAGGCTTGGTCTTGTGTTCGTTGGAACCACTGAGAAAAGGAACCAGCGTGACGTGGATAAAGAGGCTGTTTTCCTTCCCCACCTCCAGCGAGATCTGCCGTACCGCTTCAATGAAGGGCTGGGACTCGATGTCTCCGATGGTACCACCGATCTCGGTGATGACCACGTCGGCGTCGGTCTTTCTGCCCACGCTGTACACGAACTCCTTGATCTCTCCCGTGACGTGGGGGATGACCTGAACGGTAGAGCCCAGATATTCCCCTCTCCGCTCCTTGTTCAGCACGTTCCAGTACACCTTACCGGTGGTGAGATTGGAGTATTTGTTCAGATCCTCGTCAATAAAGCGCTCGTAATGTCCCAAATCAAGGTCAGTCTCCGCACCGTCTTCGGTGACGTAGACCTCGCCGTGCTGGTAAGGGCTCATGGTACCCGGATCCACATTGATATAGGGATCCAGCTTCTGTGCCGCAACCTTCAGTCCCCGCGCTTTCAACAGTCTTCCCAGCGAAGCGGCGGTGATGCCTTTTCCAAGTCCCGATACCACGCCGCCTGTCACAAATATATATTTCGTCATTGCCGTACTTCCTCTTCGTTAGATTCGCTTTATTCCCATTCCACCGTAGCCGGGGGCTTGGAGGTGATGTCGTAGACCACTCTCGATACGCCCGCTACTTCGTTGGTGATACGACTGCCGGCTCTCTCCAGCAGTTCGTAAGGGAGTCTCGTCCATTCGGCGGTCATAAAATCGTCGGTAGTGACCGCTCTCAGGGCGACGGTATAGCCGTAGGTTCTGGCATCGCCCATGACACCCACGCTCCGCAGGTCTGTCAGAACCGCGAAGTACTGATCGGGTGCTTTTTCCGGCTTCGCCTGTGCGATCTCCTCCCGGAAGATGGCGTCGGCATCCCGAAGCAGATCGAGTTTTTCCTTGGTGATGGCGCCGATCACCCGCACTGCAAGGCCGGGCCCCGGGAAGGGTTGCCGCCAAACCAGCTCGTGGGGAATCCCCAGTTTTTCGCCCACCGCTCTGACCTCGTCCTTGAAGAGGTCCCGCAGAGGCTCTACCAGCCGATCAAAGGCAATGACTGAAGGCAATCCGCCTACGTTGTGGTGGCTCTTGATGACTGCCGCGCCGCCTTTGCCACCCTTGCCGCTTTCGATCACGTCGGGATAGATGGTGCCCTGCACCAGAACCTGAATCTTGCCCAGTTTCTTTGCCTCATCCTCGAACACACGGATGAATTCCTCGCCGATGATCTTGCGCTTGGTTTCGGGATCGGTCACGCCCTCCAGTTTAGACAGGAACCTCTCCTCTGCGTTGACGCGGACGAGATTGATACCGAACTGACCGCGGAAGGTCTTTTCCACGAAATCGCCTTCGTCCTTGCGAAGCAGTCCGTGATCGACGAACACACAGATGAGGTTGTCACCCACGGCTTTGTGGAGCAGTACCGCGGCGACAGAGGAATCAACGCCGCCCGAAAGCCCCAGCAGGACTTTTTGACCTGCCAGTTCCTGCTTATACTTTTCAATGGAGCGTTCCACGAAATCTTCCATCGTCCAGTCGCCCGAAACGCCGCAGACTCCGTACAGGAAGTTGCGGAGCATCTGCGTACCGAACTCGCTGTGGGTCACCTCGGGATGAAACTGCACGCCGTACAGTCCCCGCGCCTCGTCGCACATGGCGGCGCAGGGGCAATGGTCGGTGCAGGCGACCGTTCGGAAGCCCTCGGGGAGGACTTTGACCGAGTCGGTATGACTCATCCAGACGATGCTCTCAAGAGGAATGCCCTCAAACAGAGGGCAGGAGGATGCGTACAGTTTGGTTTTGCCGTATTCACTGCCCGAATCGGCAGAACCGACCGTGCCGCCCGCCATATATGCCATCAGTTGATCGCCGTAGCAGATGCCCAGAATCGGGATACCCAGATCAAGGATCGCAGGATCGTAATGAGGGGAGGTTTCGTCATAAACGCTGTTGGGACCACCTGTAAAAACGATTCCTTTATAGCCGATGCGGGCAATCTCCTCAACAGTGATCCGATCGTATGGCTTAATCTCCGCATAAACGCTTTGCTCACGCACACGGCGCGCGATCAGCTGATTGTATTGACCGCCGAAGTCCAGTACCAGTATTTTTTCCAAAATTCTTTCTCCTTATCCCTTGTCCGATGTCCGCGCGATTACAGATGCTCCGAAAGACGCTTCATCACTTCGATGTATGCGTCCTCAACACCGCCCAGATCTCTGCGGAAGCGGTCCTTGTCCAGTTTCTCACCGGTAGCGGAGTCCCACAGGCGGCAGGTATCGGGGCTGATCTCGTCTGCCAGAACGATGGTGCCGTCACAGAGTCTGCCGAATTCCAGCTTGAAGTCCACCAATGTTACGCCGCAGCTCTTCCAGAAGGTCTTCAGTTCTTCGTTAACTGCCAACGCGTAGCGTTCGATGGTAGCGATCTCCTCGGGGGTTGCCAGTTTCAGTGCAAGTGCGTGATAGGTATTGAGCAGAGGATCGCCCAGATCGTCGTTCTTATATGAAAATTCGACGGTAGGAGCGTCAAACACGACTCCCTCCTCCACACCGTAACGCTTGGAGAACGAACCTGCGGCGATATTGCGGACGATGACCTCCAGCGGAACGATGGAGACCTTTTTCACCAGCGTTTCCCGCTCGGAAAGTTCTTCTACGAAATGGGTGGGGATTCCCGCCTTTTCCAGTTTCTGCATGAGCAGATTGCTCATTTGATTGTTGATGACGCCTTTTCCTGCGATGGTACCCTTTTTCAGACCGTTGAACGCGGTAGCGTCGTCCTTATAGGATACGATGAGCAGTTCGGGATCGTCGGTTTGGAACACCTTCTTGGCTTTTCCTTCGTACAGCTGTGCTTGTTTGATCATGTCTTTTTCCTCCATTTTTTAACAAAAACATCAAAAAAAGGCGAAGAATCCTTAACGCATCAACATTAAGACTCCTTTGCCTTAGTTTCTCTATACAGCCTCCGGATACGAAGCGTCCGGACAGGAGGGCAGACCTTCGGTATTCCCCCAAAGACGCCCTTGCCTTTACGGGAACATTATACACCTCTTTCGGGTATTTGTCAACCGTTCTGCGAAAACTTTTCGACAAAACGGGCAAATTACCCTGCCAAAATTTTACCCTGAAACAGGGGGAGAATTTAGTCAAGCGGACAATGGGGGATCCCGAACAAAGCCCAACCCGCTCGCCCACCCCACACGGTCATCCTGAGCGAAGCCGCGAAAGCAGCGCAGTCGAAGGATCTACAGACAAGACTCAAGCTGTTCCGACAGAGGGTTACATCTCAAAAATCGTTCGTAACCTGCGGGGAGGGAGAAACCATCGGGGGGCGCCGAAGTTTTCACCCTCCCCGCAGGTTGCTGCTCCCCACCCTATTCCTTGGCTCTTGACTCTGCGAAATCCCGACTAAACACAAGCGGGCGGCAAGAATTTGCCGCCCTTATAAAAGTTTTTGGAGTTCCAAGAGCCTTTTTGAAAAAGGTTCTTGGCGGGGTTTGGGACGAAGCCCCAATGCTTATCCCCGCGTCTCCTCACACACCGCTGGCGCCGTAGTTGGCGAGGACGCGGGCGGAGGGATCGTTAACATTACAGCCTTTCCAGTCTTTGTTGGGCATCCAGAAATCGGTGATCATGGCAGACTGCCCGGGGTAGTATTTCTCGAAAATTTCGCGGTAGAGGAGCGATTCTTTGGTGAAGGGGGTGGCGTGGGAGTATTGCTTGCACTTTTCGGCAAATTCCTCGTCGGAGTATTGGGATTCGGCATATTCCTTCAGATAATCCACCATGGAATGTCCCACCGCATCCGAGAACGCCGCCTTTTCCCTCCACAGAATCGAATCGGGCAGATAATCGCCCGCTTCAAAGGCGTGACGGAGCAGATATTTGCCCTTGCCGTACTTGTTCAGCTTCAGCTCGGGATCCACACTCATCACGTACTTCACGAAATCCAGATCGCCGAAGGGCACACGCGCCTCCAGAGAGTTCACCGAAATGCAACGGTCGGCGCGGAGTACGTCGTACATATGCAGCTGGCGGATCCGCTTCTCCGCTTCGGTCTGAAATGCCTCGGCAGAGGGTGCGAAATCGGTGTATTTGTACCCGAACAGCTCGTCGGAAATCTCGCCGGTCAGCAGAACGCGGATGTCGGTCTGCTCGTGGATCGCCTTGCAGATCAGATACATCCCCATGCTGGCGCGGATGGTGGTGATGTCAAACGTACCCAGCAGCTCAATGACCCGCTCCAGCGAAGACAGCACCAGCTCGGGGGTCATGTAAATCTCCCGATGGTCGCTGCCGATGAAGTCAGCAACCTGTTTGGCGTACTTCAGATCAATGGCATCCTCGCTCATGCCGATGGCAAAGGTTTTGATGGGGTGGGCGCTCTGCTTGGCGGCAATGGCACACACCAGTGAGGAGTCCAGACCGCCTGACAGCAAGAAGCCCACCTTGGCATCTGCCACCAGCCGCTTTTCCACGCCTGCGATCAGCTTTTCGCGAATCTTGCCGCAAACCGTCTCCAAATCGTCGTGGCAGACGGCGTCCACTCCCGCGATATCGCAGTAGCAGACGAATTTTCCATCCTTATAATAATGTCCCGGAGGGAAAGGCAGAATCTCGCCGCACAGCCCCACCAGGTTCTTGGGTTCGCTGGCAAAGACGATCACATCCCCGTCGTAGCCGTAATACAGCGGGCGGATGCCGATAGGATCGCGGGCGGCGATATAAGATTCTGTGGTGCCGTCGTAAATGATGCAGGCATATTCCGCATCCAGCATAGCAAACAGGTCGGTGCCGTACTCCCGATACATCGGAAGCAGAATCTCGCAGTCGCTGTCGCTTTGGAAAGTGTAACCCTTTTGCTTCAGCTCATCCCGCAGTTTCTCGAATCCGTAGATCTCGCCGTTGCAGATAACATAGCTGCCGTCCAGTTCAAAGGGCTGCATTCCCGACGGCGTCAACCCCATGATAGAGAGGCGGTGAAAGCCCAACAGTCCCCTTCCCGTGTCAATAATCCGCGAATCGTCGGGACCGCGGGAAATCGTCTGATCAAATCCTTTGGAAAACGACGCAAAAGTGGCGCCTCTTCCACAATAACCCATAATAGAACACATAACAGTTCCCTCTGATCTAAAAGAAATTCAGCATTCTATAGGGCAAGTGCTGTACTCGCGGTGCCACCTATATTTGTTCTCTTTACTATGGAGAGCCTCAACCAAGGCTCTGTCCGCTGACGCGGGACGCACGGCGCACCTACTGGGGGGTCACCCTTTCAGATTGCAGCTCGAAAAGTGTTCTTCATACGGACTCGCCACACGGCTTCCACCGTCCCGTGCTCGCTATCGGCGAGGATCCGCATTACTTTTCTTTTCTCAAACGCTTTTGTGTGTAATTATTCGACATCCTGCAGTGCATCGTAGCCTTCTTCGCCGGTACGAACCTTCACCACATTTTCAACATCGTAAACGAAGATCTTGCCGTCGCCGATATGTCCGGTGTACAGCACCTTCTTGGCGGTCTCAATGACGGTTCTGACGGGAACCTTGCTGACCACCATGTCAACCTGCACCTTGGGCAGCAGGTTTGCTTCCACCTGAACACCACGGTAATATTCGGGCTTGCCCTTCTGAACGCCGCATCCCAGCACGTGGGAAACGGTCATACCGGTGATGCCGATGCCCATCATTGCCGACTTCAAAGCCTCGAAACGAGATTCCTTGCAGACGATTTCCACCTTGGTGAACTTGGGCGTGCCTTCATCAAAACTGGGCACCTTCTTCACAGGTACTGCCTCTGCTACGGGAATGTCGCCGCTCACTACAACGGGAGGCGTAACGCCCTCTTCGATGGCTTCGGGGATCATGGAAAATCCTGCGTAAGCGGAAGGCAGACCGTGCTCGGTGGCATCCAGACCGGTGATCTCTTCTTCGCGGCTGACCCGCAGACCGAAGATCGCCTTGATCACCAGAAATACGACAGTCATAGTGACTGCAGTCCAAGCCGCAACGCCGGCAAATCCCAGCAGCTGCAGACCCAGCAGTTCAAATCCACCGCCGTAGAACAGACCGGTCAGAGTTTCACCGGAGGAATTGGCAATTGCATAACCGGGGGCGGAGGAGGTTGCAAACAGACCGACTGCAATGGTACCCCAGATGCCGTTCAGGCAATGGACTGCAACTGCACCTACGGGGTCGTCGATGTGAAGCTTGTGGTCCAGCAGCCATACGCCGAAGACAACCAGTACACCTGCAACTGCGCCGATGACGGAAGCACCCAGCGCGTCGGTGACGTCACAGGGAGCGGTAATGGCAACCAGACCTGCCAGCGATGCGTTCAGACACATGGAAACGTCGGGCTTGCCATACTTGATCCAAGTGAAGATCATACAAACCACGGTTGCGACTGCCGGTGCAACGGTAGTGGTGAGGAAGATGGAACCGAGCTGATCTACGGAAGTTGCGGCAGCACCGTTAAAGCCGTACCAGCCGAGCCACAGGATGAATACGCCGAGAGCACCCAGCGCGATGCTGTGTCCGGGGAATGCGCTGACCTTGGTGACCTTGCCGGACTCGTCTCTCGTAAATTTGCCGATACGGGGTCCAAGAATCTTTGCGCCGATGAGGGCGGAGATACCGCCGACCATGTGGATGGCGCAGGAGCCTGCAAAATCGTGGAAGCCAAGCTGTGCCAGCCAGCCGCCACCCCAGATCCAGTGGGCTTCAATAGGGTAGATCACTGCGGAAATCACAGCGGAGTAGATACAATAGGAAAGGAACTTGGTGCGTTCTGCCATTGCGCCGGACACGATGGTTGCGGTGGTCGCACAGAACACGAGGTTAAAGACAAAACTAGAAAAATTGAAATTTTCGTAGGCGGTGAACAGGTCAAAACCGGGTTTTCCGATAAAGCCCAGCAGGTCTTCGCCCATCAGCAGACCGAAACCGATCAGGACAAATACCACGGTACCGATACAGAAGTCCATCAGGTTCTTCATGATGATGTTGCCGGTGTTCTTGGCGCGGGTAAATCCTGCCTCCACCATTGCAAATCCTGCCTGCATCCAGAAGACCAATGCCGCGCCGATCAAAAACCAGACGGCAAATACTTCAGATGTGGTCATTTCGGCAACCAAATCTCTTACAGCTTCATTCATTGGGGAACATCTCCGTTCTTATATAGGTTTTATTTATCTTACACCGAAAAGCAGTTCGCCGTAAGTGGGGAACGGCCAGTACTTTTCGGAGGTCATGGTTTCAGCGGAATCGCAGGAGATCCGCAGACGGCTCATCGCGGGAAGCAGAGTATCACGAATGGCATTTGCGGTCTCGATCGTGTCCTCGACAGACTTGAGTTTCAGCAGAACGTCTTCCAGATCGGCGGTAGATGTGGCAATCTGATCTGCCAAAGCCGACAGACGCTTGACGGTTTCCTTTTCGTAACCGCAAACGATTTCGCTGCAAAGCGTCATCTTCTTGGCGGCAGTCTCAGCCAGATCACCTGCATACGCGGTCACCGCGGGAAGGATCTCCTTCTTCGCCATATCCACCATGGTGTTGGCTTCGATGATCACCGTCTTGCTGTAATTCTCCAGCATAATATCGCATCTGGACTTCAGCTCCGCCTCGGTGAATACGCCGTGAGCGGTGAGCATTTTCACGTTCTTGGGATCCAGCAGATGAGGCATACAGTCGGGGGTGGTGCGGTAGTTGGAAAGTCCTCTGACCTCGGTGGCTTCCTTGATCCAAGCGTCATCGTAGCCGTTACCGTTGAAGATGATCCGCTTGTGATCCTTGATTGTCTTTTGGATCATATCGTGGAGCGCGGTTTCGAAGTCTTCCACGCCTTCCAGACGGTCGGCATAGACCTTCAGCGATTCTGCAACCGCCGCGTTCAGCATGATGTTGGCACAGGCGATGCTGTTGGAGGAGCCCAGCATACGGAACTCGAACTTGTTGCCCGTGAATGCGAAGGGAGAGGTACGGTTTCTGTCGGTGGTATCCCGATTGAACTTGGGTAGAACGTCAACCCCCAGCTTCATCTGGGTCTTTTCTGCTCCCACGTAAGGCGTATCGGTTTCGATGGCTTCCAGCACCGCATTCAGCTCGTCGCCGAGAAACATGGAAATGACTGCGGGAGGTGCTTCGTTGGCACCCAGACGGTGGTCGTTGCCCGCGGTTGCTACCGACAGACGGAGCAGATCCTGATAATCGTCCACTGCCTTGATGACTGCGCACAGGAAGAGGAGGAACTGGGCGTTTTCGTAAGGAGTCTCACCGGGAGACAGAAGGTTTACGCCGGTATCGGTTGCCATGGACCAGTTGTTGTGCTTACCGCTGCCGTTGACCCCTGCGAAGGGCTTCTCGTGCAGCAGGCAAACCAGTCCGTGTTTGGCGGCTACCTTTTGCATGATCTCCATAGTCAGCTGGTTGTGATCGGTGGCGATGTTGGTGGTGGAATAAATAGGAGCCAGTTCGTGCTGTGCGGGAGCAACTTCGTTATGCTCGGTCTTTGCCAGAATACCCAGCTTCCACAGTTCGTCGTTGAGTTCTGCCATGAACGCCGCTACCCGAGGTTTGATGACGCCGAAGTAGTGATCGTCCATTTCCTGTCCCTTGGGAGGCTTTGCACCGAAGAGCGTACGTCCTGTGTACACCAGGTCTTTGCGCTTGTTATACATTTCCTTATCTACAAGGAAGTATTCCTGCTCGGGACCCACCGAGGTGCGCACGCACTTGACGGTATCGTTGCCGAAGAGTCGCAGGATGCGGAGTGCCTGTTTATTCAGCGCTTCCATGGAACGGAGCAGAGGCGTCTTTTTGTCCAGTGCCTCGCCGCCGTAGGAGCAGAACGCGGTGGGGATGCAAAGGGTCTTGCCCTTAATAAATGCGTAGGAAGTGGGGTCCCACGCGGTGTAGCCTCTTGCCTCGAAGGTGGCACGCAGACCGCCCGAGGGGAAGCTGGATGCGTCCGGCTCGCCCTTGATCAGTTCCTTGCCCGAAAACTCCATGATCACGCCACCGTCGGGGGAGGGAGCGATAAAGCTGTCGTGCTTCTCGGCGGTGATGCCGGTGAGGGGCTGGAACCAGTGGGTGTAGTGGGTGGCACCGTGTGCAACTGCCCAATCCTTCATGGCGGTCGCTACGGCGTTGGCGACACTCGGATCGAGTTGTGCGCCTTCATCGATGGTTTTCTTCAAAGACTGATAAACCTTGGCTGTCAAGGTCGCCTTCATGACTCTGTCGTCAAATACCAGGCTTCCGAAGTAATCCGATACAGTTCCCATAATCATTCTCCTTTTGGGTCGGAAAAGAGAGAGGCGCCTTTCATGTGTTTCATGAAAGACGCCGTTGCCTTATCCGATCGATTCAATTTGTATTGAGACGAAAAAGAGCCTTTGAGAGTGAACCTCTCAAAGACCCCTTTGCCTTTACGCTACGCATTATACACCATCAAATTCCATTTGTCAACCCCTTTTCGCAAATTTTTTTGATTTTTTTGCAATCGGCAAAATTCGTTCGTTTTTTTGTAAAAACAGGTTGACAAATCGAAATTATTGTGCTACAATAAACGTTAATGAGCAAAGGCGTTCATGATAGACGGGAATTTTCCCGCCTGTGATGAACGTCTTTCTTTTTATTTTAATCCGAAAGGAAAGAGATGAAATGAAAGTAGAAGGTCAGGTAAGAATTCCTTCCGGCTGTGCCATTGCCGCCGTTATTTCTAAAGAAGGAAAGCGGATGTCGGGCGAGCCGATCATCAACGCAATGAAGCCGATGCACGACCGTTCCAACGGTTTGGGCGGCGGTTTTGCAGGATACGGAATCTATCCCGAATATAAAGAATTCTATGCCTTACATATGTTTT
>JBJDZI010000013.1:0-4523 GCA_051867925.1 Eubacteriales bacterium | reverse complement strand
AACCCCATTCCTTGGCTGGCGGCACTCTAAATTTATAGTTTATCGACAGACTGAAGGGCGGCAAGTACTTGCCGCCCTCAATTGTTATTTATACCAATTTGGCGGAGCCAAGAGCCAAGAAAAAGGGAGGAGAGTCTGATGAAAACTTCGGCACCCCCGCTGGTTTTCCCCTCCTCTCAGAACGAAGGGTTAGTACAAAGAAACACTCTGTCGATTCGCCTTGGGGGGTGGAATATCCGTTGTATTTGCTCAGGGACTTTTGGTGACAGCCCCCGGTTTTGTTATGAGAACTTTCCCCAAGCAGGAAGCCGCCGAAAATCGAAAGGAACTTTTTATATTCGTTTATAAACTTTAACTTTTCCGGCAAAAATCGTTTGACCGCCGTTCACAAGTGTGTGGTATTCTTAATATACTGAAAGCACACACCATATGCCAACACCGACGATAGGAGATGAATATGAATATTGCATTTTTCGTAAAACCCAAAAGTATGGTCACCTATTTGTACGAAGACAACACCTTAGCCCGCGGACTATCCCGCCTGCGGGAAAGCGGGTACACCGCTTTGCCTGTGCTGTCCAGAGACGGAAAGTATCTGGGCACGGTCAGCGAGGGGGATTTTTTGTGGTATCTCGCCGACAAAAAGCCCCGCGCCGTGGCACCCCACGATGCAAAAATCCGTGACATCCTTCGCACCGACCGCGTCCGTCCCATGCCCGTGACCACGTCTATGGAAGATCTGCTGGCTTGCGTGGCTGAGCAGAACTTCGTGCCGGTAGTGGACGACATCGGCAGTTTTATCGGCATCGTGGGGCGTAGTGACATCATCCGATACTTTGCAGAATTGCGCGCGGGAAGCCCATCCCGTCCGACGGCATCGGTGCAACGGGTATAGCAGAGCCGCAGGGAAGGGGGAGCGGCGGGAGACCGTCTCGCAGAGACCGCTCCCGCGGTGACCGCCCATGTGAAAGGAGCCGTTCGGCGTGCTTTCGCGCCGTTTGGACTGGAATTTTCGAAATTTGACGCCGTATTTCGGATATTTCGAAAAAAACGCTTGCAAATAGACTGCTTCTGTGCTATAATACCCGTATTCGATCACAACAAAGGAAGTGTCACTTTTGCTTACCCTGGACAAAATATATCACGCCGCCTTCGTTCTCAAGGACGTGGTGCGTCATACCGAACTGATTCCCTCCCCGCTGGTGGACGGCTGTCAGCTTTACTTAAAACCCGAAAATCTTCAGCTTACCGGCTCCTTTAAGGTGCGCGGCGCAGCGTACAAAATCTCTCAGCTCTCCGATGAGGAGAAAGCACGAGGGGTCATCGCCTGCTCGGCGGGCAATCACGCTCAGGGCGTTGCGCTGGCAGCCACAAAATACGGCATCCGCTCGCTGATTTGTCTGCCGGAGGGCGCACCTCTCATGAAGGTGGAGGCGACCAAGGGCTACGGTGCCGACATCTGCATGGTGCCCGGCGTTTATGACGACGCTTATAAGAAGGCGCTGGAACTGCGCGATCAGCATAATTATACCTTCGTTCACCCCTTTGACGATGAGAATGTGATCGCAGGACAGGCGACCATCGGTCTGGAGATTCTGGACGAGTTGGCAGATGCCGATGTGATCGTCGCCGCCATCGGCGGTGGAGGACTTTGCTCGGGCATTGCCTTTGCGGCAAAGTCGCTCAGACCCGACATCAAGATCTACGGCGTGCAGGCGGAAGGTGCCGCCAGCATGGTACGGTCGGTGGAGGCGGGCGAGATTGTCCGTCTTCCCGGGGTGAAGACCATCGCTGACGGCATCGCGGTCAAGGAACCGGGCGAAAACACCTTCCGCTATTGCTCCGAACTGCTGGACGGCATCGTCACCGTCAGCGAGGACGAGATCTCCTCTGCCATTCTGACTCTGATCGAGAAGCACAAGATGATCGCCGAGGGCGCGGGAGCCGCTCCCGTTGCGGCGGTGATGTTCGGCAAGATTCCTGTGGAGGGGAAAAAGGTGGTTTGCGTGGTCTCGGGCGGCAACATAGACGTCAATATCCTCTCCCGCGTCATCAAGCGGGGCATGGTCAAGTCGGGACGCACCTGCAATCTCTGCATCGAGCTGCCGGACAAACCCGGACAGTTGGCAGAGGTGTCGAGAATCATCTCCGATTGCGGCGGCAACGTGGTTTGGGTACATCACGAGCGCACCAGCGAAATGATGGACGTCACCGGTTGCTTCCTCCATCTCAGACTGGAGACCAGAAATTTCGATCATATCCAACAGATCACTACCGCACTGACTGAGGCGGGTTTCCGTCTGAGTGAAAATAATTATTAAGGAGAATCAAGTCATGGAAAAAGTATATACCCCAAATGCACCCGATGCCATCGGACCATATTCGCAGGCAATGAAGGTGGGAGGACTGCTCTTCACCTCCGGGCAGATCGCCATAAATCCTGCCAGTGGAAACGTAGCGGCAGACACCATTGAGGCACAGACCGAGCAGGTCTGCAAGAATCTGGCGGCTGTTCTGGAAGCCGCAGGCACTTCCATTGAAAAAGTGGTGAAGACCACCTGTTTCCTTGCCGATATGGGCGATTTTGCCGCATTCAACGGCGTTTACGGTAAGTATTTCGTTGGCAAGCCTGCTCGCTCCTGCGTGGCAGTCAAGACGCTTCCCAAGAACGTCTTGGTGGAGGTCGAGGTCATCGCCGAGCTGTAAAATCCATTCCATCGAATCAAACGAGGCTGTTGCAAGTGAGAAGAATCGCTTGCAACAGCCTCTTTCCTTGGCTTCGCCGAAATTTCACCGATAGACTCCGCAACAAAACATATAGGGGCGGCAAGGATTTGCCGCCCTCAGACTGTCGATAAACTATAAATTTAGAAAACCGCCAGCCAAGGAATGGGGTTGGAGGTCTGGAGGAAGGGGAAAAACTTCGGCGTATGAGATGGTTTTCCCCTTCCTCCAGTATTCTCGTTAACTTTTTCGACATTCTGGGGGGCGGCAAGGATTTGCCGCCCTTTTTGTAGAAGTTCTTGGAGGTGTCGGAACCATCTTTCAAGAAGATTCCGACCGGAGCCTCAATATGATCAAAATCAGTCCACTCGCAGTCGATCGAACAGGGAGCGGGTTTTCTTTTTGCGTCTTGCTTCCTCTTCACGATCTACCGTGATTTGCAGGACGGAGCCTTCCTTCGTCCCTTCGGGGAGAGCGGCGAGGGGGAGGTTTACGGTCTTGCCGATGGCGATCTCGATCACGGCGATGTCGCCTTCGATGCGGTCAACTGTCCAGAATACTGCTTTTTCTTCCATCATATCCTCCCCTAGTTGGCAGGTTTGCAGGAGCCGCAGGCAGAGTAGCCCTCTGCAATCAGCTCGCTGACCGATTTGCTTGATTCGGCGCGATTGCTTTCGCTGATAGAGCCGGCGTAGGGGCAATCTTCCCGATGAATCTTTTTGGAGGAGGTGTTGAGGATCCAATGATACGCTACCGCTTCGGTGGTTACGGCGGTGACGGTGCTGTCGCCCTCCAAAGTTCCATCGCTCTCCTGATCGCCGTATTTCACCGTACTGCCGTCGGAGGTCATCACGATGGTACCCAGCAGATCGGTGCGAAGCAGTTCGATGCCAAGCGCACCAAAGCGTGTCAGCGTTTCGACATGGGGATGTCCGTAGCTGTTGCCCTCTCCGCAGGAGATGACGCCCCATTTGGGGTTCACCGCCTTCACGAACGCTTCCGAGGAGGAGGTGGAGGAGCCGTGATGCCCCAGTTTCAGCACATCTGCCGAAAGGGAAACGCCCGACGACAGGATCTCTTCCTCACTCTGCGTCTCCGCATCTCCCGTGAACAGAAAGCGAGTCTTGCCGTAGGTGAGACTCACCACCGCAGAGTAGTTGTTCAGATCGTTGTAACGGTCTGAGCAGGGCGCGATCAACGAAATTACAAGGCTTTCTTCGGACAGAATGGTCTTGCCCGCCGTTGCAACATGGAGGGGAATCTCCTTGTCCTCGATGGTTTCCAGCAGATTTTCGTAGGTTTTGGAGGCGGAATCGGCGTCGGGCATCCAGATCTCGCCTACCTCAAACGCTTTCAAGACCTGTGCCATACCGCCGATGTGATCGGCGTGGGGGTGGGTAGCGACCACATAGTCCAGTGTATCGTGTCCGCGGTTTTGGACGTAGTCGATGATGCCCCCTGCCTGATCGGATTCCGATGCGTCAATGAGCATCGTATCGCCGTCGGGCAGTTCAACGAAGATGGAGTCGCCCTGTCCCACATCCAAAAAGGAAACGGTGAGCGTTTTGCCGTCCGCGGGGACGGTAAGATCTGCGCCCGGATCGACGGTGCCGCATCCAGCGCAGGAAAGCAGGACGGAAAGAAGCAGGAATAGGGAAAGAAGTTTGCGTTTCATATATTTTCCTTTCATGGGATTGGGTTGGTGTTATATCGGTCAGCGGTGCGATAATTCTATCGCACCGCCCAGCCTGTCGATAAACTATAAATTTAGAGTACCGCCAGCCAAGGAAAGGGGTTGG
>JBJDZI010000012.1:0-23757 GCA_051867925.1 Eubacteriales bacterium | reverse complement strand
TCCCTCGGGCTCCCAACCCCTTTCCTTGGCTGGCGGTACTCTAAATTTATAGTTTCTCGACAGGCTGAAGGCGGCAAATACTTGCCGCCTTTCTCAGAAGTTCTTTGCCCCGCTTTCTTACAAGAAAGCGGGCGGGGTTTGGTGCGGAGCCCCAATACGATTCATTTCTTCAACTATTTTCGATGTCTGACAGGATTACCGCCGCCAGATCGGGGACAGTGGACTCGTCATAGCACTCGAAGGCGGCGGTGTCCATCAGAATCGCGCCCATCCGCTCCATGTCGGCAAGATTGGCTTGCTGAATCTCCTCGGTCTGTGAGGAGGTGCAGTCGGTAAGGATCACCACATTGTAATCCAGAGAGTTGGCATCGTAGCAGGTTGTGCGGATGCAGTTGGGAGTGGTGGTTCCCGCAAGGATTACCCTGCGAACGCCCAGCCGCCGCAGGATCAGATCCAGTTCGGTACCGAAAAACGCACTCCAACGAGGCTTGATGATGGAATAATCCCCTGCTTGGGGAGCAAGACCGCATGGCTCCTCCGCCCCTTCAGTGCCGGGGCGCATACTTCTGCCGCCCTTCACCCAAGAAGCGTAGCGGGTGCACTCCACATCCGAGCCGTCGGCACGGTACTGCCGTTTCACGAAAAAGATGGGAATATGCTTGGAGCGCGCGATCTCCAGAGCGCGAATGCAGGCGGGAATGGTAGCCTCTGCCTGTGCAATGCAATGAATGGACTCACGGTCGATAAAGCCCCGCTCCATATCAATGAGGATGAGGGCGGATTGGGTATAGTTTTTCATCATTTTTCTCCTGATTATCCAATGAGCCTTTCGGCGAGCGTTTCGGCTAAGACAGCGACCTTTGTTACCCAAACTTGAGGATTGTCACAGCGGCTTTGCTCACCTGCCGTACCGTCAAAGCCGTCTCTCTGCACGATCGCTCATACTGCGAAAAGAACCACTTGCTTCGCAAGTGGTTCTTTCATGGCGCGCCCTGGAGGATTCGAACCTCTGACCTACCGGTTCGTAGCCGGGCACTCTATCCGCTGAGCTAAGGGCGCGTATCGATTGCCTAAATATAATAGCACAAATAGCACCGCTTGTCAAGCCCTTTTTGAAATTTTCTCAAAAAATCTTTTACTTTTTTTCGGATGGATCTGTATCCGAACCGTTGGAGACGCTGATCGTTTCTCTGCCCCGCTTGGATTTGGCACTTTTGGTAAGAATGAGCCAAACCGCCGCCACGATGACACCCAAAAGCACGGTGGCACCCGCAATACGCAGGAACATTCCGTCGGAGGTATCATGTCCGTCTGTGGAAAGTCCGTACTGCATTGCCACCTCTGCCGCCAGAGGATTCTCGGTCACGTCCAGATGAAGGTTGCCGCACCCCGCAAAGGCATCGGTGCCGATCTCGGCAAGCGTTGCGGGAGCCTTCAGCGCGCAGAGCCTGCTGCATCCCTGAAACGCACGGTCTTCCACCACCGCAAGGCCGTCCGCAAAGACCACGTCCCGCAGTTTTTTGCACCCCTGAAATGCCTCTTCACGAATCACGGTCACACCGGGGGCTTCCACACGCTTCAAGACATCACAATCGGCGAAAGCCTCTGCACCGATTTCGGTAACCGTGGCGGGTAGAATAACCTCTTTCAGACTATCGTAATTGGTAAACGCCTGCTTTGCCACCGCCACCACGACTTTGCCGTCGATCTCGGCGGGAACCTCCAGCGTAGTGGGATCGCCCTGATAACCCTTCACGGCGATGCCGCCCTCCACCTCTTCGTAAGTAAATTCCGCCAGCGTGTTGTCACGAAACCGCAATACCAGCAGTAAAAGGATGGCGCACAACCCGATTGCCGACACCAGCATCCATATTTTATAACGCAATTCTCCCTTATCCATCCCAAAACCTTCTTTCTTACCATTCTAATGGCATTGTACCACACAAAACCCTTGGTGTAAAGTCCGTAAATGTAAATTTTGCGGAAACTGTATGATCTATCATCCGCGCGTCCATACTATCTTGAATCCATATTCGGGAGGATACCGTGATGAAACTATCGGGCGACTATGAAGCAGACCGCGAGATTTTGCGGCGGGAGAGCGGTCTTAACAAGTGCTTTGACATCAAAGAGCGCACTCTGCTTTTGGGAGAGCGGCAGGCAACACTCCTCTATCCTGCATCCATGACCTCAGAGGAAAGTCTGGAGCGGATGATCGCCGCCTATCTCGCCTGTCCCCTGCAAAAAGAGGACACCGCCGCTCTTTACACCGCGCGCTGTCTGATTGTGGGCGATCTGACGCTGACCGACGATCTGATGCAAGCCGCCGCAGAGGTGCGGGCGGGCAATTCTCTGCTCCTGGTAGAGGGGCTGGACCGTCTGATTGTCACCGACACCAAATCGCTCCCCTCCAGAGGAATCACAGAGCCTGAACACGATCAGGTTCTGCGAGGCTCCAGAGAAGGATTTACCGAGAATCTGATGGAGAACACCGCCATCCTGCGCCGCAGGCTCCCCACCTCCGACCTGCATCTGGAGCAGATCCCGGTAGGTGACAAAGCCCCCACCAAGCTGATCCTCTGCTTCGTGGAAGGCAGAGCCGAGGAGCGGTATGTGAATCTGATCCGGGACAAACTGAAAGCGATTCGGGTGGATGCCCTCTCACTGGGGCAGGAGTCACTGTCGGAGTGCCTCATCCGTCGAAAGTGGTACAATCCCTTCCCCAAATTCCGCTACACCGAGCGCCCGGATGCGGCAGCGGCGATGCTTCTGGAGGGATCTGTGCTGATTCTGTGCGACGCCTCCCCCCAACTGATGGTCCTGCCCGTAGGCATTTTTGATTTCGTGCAGGAGACCGACGATTTCTACTTTCCGCCTTTGCTGGGCACCTATCTGCGACTGCTGCGCGGTACCATTTTCCTGCTGTCTCTCTTTCTGACGCCGCTTTGGTATCTGCTGATTCAGAACCCGGAGTGGATCCCCGAATGGCTTTCCTTCATCAATCTGTCCGAGCCGCCTGTCTTTCCCGTGATCTTACAACTATTGCTGGTGGAATTTACCATAGATGGGCTGAAACTGGCTTCGCTGAACACCCCCAATATGCTGGGCAATTCCCTTTCGGTGGTGGCGGGGCTGATCCTCGGGGATTTTGCCATTCAAGTAGGCTGGCTGGATGCGGAGGTGATCCTGTATATGGCGTTCGTCTCCATGGCAAACTTTGCGCAGCCTTCTTTTGAACTGGGATACGCCTTCAAATTTATGCGGATCTTATTGCTTCTCGCCACCGAATTCTTCGGCGTTTGGGGATTTGGCATCGGGCTTGCGGTCATCCTTCTCCTGATCGGGCTGAATAAAACGGTGGACGGCAGTCGCAGTTATCTCTATCCGCTGATTCCCTTCAATAAAGATGCTTGCTTCAGACAGTTTTTCCGCACCAAACTGGAAACCAAATAGCCGACCTTCGCCTCCCCGCCGCGGGAGGCGTTTTTGTGGAGATACCCCGGTAGGATCGCCGCATTTCCGCCCAATCCCTTCGTATCCGCAAATTTGCACAGCATTCGATAAAATTTTTTGCGAAAATCATTGGAATTACCATTTACAAAAGGCAATCGGTATGCTATAATAAGTGAATAAATATACATTCCGAAATGAGGCTTCACCCGATGAAAAAAAGTGCAGGCGAACTGTCGGCAGAGATGTCCGCGCTGGCGGATCTCTGTCAAGCCAACTCCACCATTGATTCTTCTCTTTATCAAAAATACGATGTCAAGCGCGGTCTCCGTGACAAAGAAGGCAAGGGCGTCCTCACAGGTTTGACGCAGATTGCCACCGTCCTCCAGAACGAGGAGGTGGACGGCAAACTGGTTCCCGCCGACGGCAGACTGTATTATCGCGGCGTCAATGTCAACGATCTGATCGCAGGTGCCCGCAGAGAAGGCCGTTACGGTTTCGAGGAGACCGTATTTCTCCTTCTGTTCGGCAAACTCCCCAACGCAGAGGAACTCGCGAACTTCACCGATGTTCTCGCCACTCAGCGCAAACTGCCCAAAAACTTCGTCCGCGATGTCATTATGAAGGTTCCCACCGCCGACATCATGAGTTCGCTGGTGCGTTGCATTATGACCCTGTCCTCCTACGACAAGCACGCCAACGATACCTCTATTGAAAACGTCACCCGTCAATGTATTGATCTGATCGCCGTCACTCCCCTGCTGGCGGTTTACAGTTATCACGCCTTCCGTCATTACCGCCTGGACAAGCCTCTGTACATCGCGCCTCCCCGCGAGGATCTTTCCATAGCGGAAAACATTCTGTATATGTTCCGACCCAACGGCAAGTACACCCCCTTGGAAGCACAACTTCTGGACGCCGCTCTCACCCTCCATGCCGAGCATGGCGGCGGTAACAACTCCACCTTCACCATGCACGTGGTCACCTCCTCGGGTACCGACACCTACTCTGCCATGGCGGCGGCTCTCTGCTCGCTGAAGGGCCCGAAACACGGCGGCGCAAACATCAAGGTCGTCCAGATGTTTGACGATCTGAAACGCAATGTCTCCGACTGGACCGACGATGAGCAGCTCGAGGAGTATCTGACCTCTCTCCTGCGTAAGAAGGGCTTTGACCATTCGGGACTGATCTATGGTATGGGACACGCCGTTTACACCATCTCCGACCCCCGTTGCCGTCTGCTGAAACAATATGTGCGGGAACTGTCCGAAGAATTGGGCTATCAGAAAGAGTTCTCCCTCTACGAAAAGGTTGAGGAAATGGCACCCCGTCTGATGGCACGTGAGCGTAAACTGTTAAAGCCCGTCAGCGCCAATGTGGACTTCTACAGCGGCTTTGCTTATCGGATGCTGAAACTTCCCACTGAACTGTTCACCCCCCTCTTCGCCACCGCCCGTGTGGCAGGCTGGAGCGCACACCGTCTGGAAGAACTGATCAGCGGCGGAAAGATCATCCGTCCCGCTTACCTCAGCGTCATCGACGAAAAACCCTATCATCCGCTTTCCGAAAGATAACCAAAAATTTCTTCAAATCATCACCTAAATTTCACATTTAGGTGATTCCTTTTTCAGTTTATTTTCAAATCACCGATGTATAATACCATCAAACCATATATCCGGGAGGAGTAATAACCCTATGCGTATTTTGATTATAGAAGATGAACTGAAACTTGCTGAGGCGTTGTCTCAGATCCTGTCCAAGAACCGCTACGGCTGTGACATCGCTACCGACGGCGAGATGGGTCTGGACATGGCAATGTCCGGAATCTATAATATGATCCTTTTGGACATTATGCTCCCCAAAATCAACGGCATTGATTTGCTCCGCCGCCTGCGCAGGTCGGGCATTTCTGTTCCCGTGATTCTGGTGACCGCTAAATCTGATCTGAGCGATAAGATCATCGGTCTGGATGCAGGTGCAGACGATTACGTCACTAAGCCTTTTCAAAGTGAGGAACTGCTGGCGCGCATCCGTGCCCTCTCCCGCCGCAACACCGAACTGACCTCTGAGACCGTGGTCACCTTCGCGGACGTGTCCCTGAATCTATCCACCTACGAACTGTCCTGCGGCGATCGCAGTATCCGTTTGGGCATGAAGGAGATGGGCATCGCAGAAATGCTGATCCGCAGTGGCAAACGCATCGTCTCGAAGGAAGAGATTCTGGTGAAGATCTGGGGCTACGATACCGATGCGGAATACAACAATGTGGAGGTTTACATTTCCCTGCTCCGCAAGAAACTGAAGTCTCTCCAGTCAAAAGTCAATATCAGCACCGTTCGCGGCGTCGGCTATAATCTCTATTCCGACTCCTCTGTATGAATCGCCAACCCTTTGGGCGGCTCCGACTGAAGTTTACCATCCTCGGCGCGATCCTGTTCCTGCACCTTTTGGGGGATCGTCTGCATTCTTCATACCCTAAAAAGGGACGGCAATGCCGTCCCTTTTTCGCACTCATCTTTGCCCTCCTTCATACACTGATAGCGGATACTGTTTCGATCTTGCATCGCGTATCCACCCTCGAATTTACGGAGGAAGGTATATATAGAATGATGGAAACCCAAAAAATCCCCCTGACGGCATTCATTCCGGGCGGGGACGGACGAATGGTGCATACCGCCAAACGGTTGGAGCAGGCGGGTTGCGCCGTCACCTTATACGGACAGGGCGGCGATGCACCGCCGTCTCTCCCTTTTGAACGGCTGATCTCCGATGCCAGACTAATCGTGCTTCCTGTCCCCGTCAGCAGGGACGGACTGACGCTGAACGCCCCTTTAGCGGGACGGCCGATTCCCTTGCAGGAGATCGCCTCTCTGCTCCATCCGGGGCAAGCCGTAGCGGGCGGAGGTTTGCCATGTTGCCTGCAAAACGCGATCCGCGCCAAAGGATGCGCAGCCTATGACTGTCTCACTGACGAAAGATTCGCGCTCCCCAACGCCCTTGCCACGGCGGAAGGCGCAATTGCCCTTGCCATCACCGAAACACCCGATCTGCTGGCTGACAGCGACTGCGTGATTCTCGGATACGGACGGATCGCGCGGCACCTCGCCCGCCTGCTGACTACAATGGGTGCCCGAGTGACGGTCTTCGCCCGCAAAGAAAGCGCACGGACAGAGGCGAAGAAAGCAGGCTATGCGGCGTGCCCGCTCTCTGACGCGCCCACCGGATTTGCCTGCTCCAAGCTAATCTTCAACACGATCCCCGCGCGGCTCTTTGACTTTGCCCAACTATTGCCGCCTGATGCGATCGTTCTGGACCTTGCGCCTATCTACGCTCCCTCGGACAGTCCTCGCGTGATCCGCGCGGCGGCTCTCCCTGCCAAATATGCCCCCGGCTTTGCAGGGAGATTGTACGGTCAGTGCATCCTCTCCGCGCTGATCGACTCTGCCTCTCCCACCCGAAAGGGGGCGTCCGTATGATCGGATACGCCTGCTGCGGATCTTTCTGCACCCTTTCCCGCGCTTTGAAACAGATGGAAGCCCTTTCCAAAGACTACGAACTGCTCCCCATCGTCAGCCCCGTGGTTGCAGTCACAGACACAAGATTCGGCAAAAGTGCCGATTTTTTGGCGCTGATGGAAGTCATCAGCGGGAAGAAGCCCTTGACCACCGTTGCAGAAGCAGAACCGCTGGGGCCTGCCATCCCGCTGGACGCTTTGATAATCGCTCCCTGCACCGGCAACACGCTGGCGAAAATGGCAAACGGCATCACCGACACTTCTGTGACTATGGCGGCGAAAGCGCACCTGCGCAACGGCAGACCGCTGATCATCGCCCTTGCCAGCAACGATGCGCTTTCCGCCAATCTGCGCAACATCGGCACGCTTCTGGAGCGCAAGCACATCTATTTCGTCCCCATGGGACAGGACGATCCCCAATCCAAGCCCCACAGTATGGTCTGCGACTTTGAACGGATTCCCGAAACGGTTGCTGCCGCCCTGCAAGGTCACCAACTCCAACCGCTGCTAACGAAGTAATGGAAGACGCATTGGGGCTTTGCTCCAAACCCCAGTCGGAACCTTCTTGAAAGAAGGTTCCGACACCTCCAAGAACTTCTGTAAAAGGGCAGCAAATACTTGCCGCCCTTGATGGGTAGTATCATAGGTTTACAAATTACAAATAGTCCGGCAAGTATTTGCCGGACTATCCAAAAGTTCTTGGAGGTGCAGGAATCTTCTTTCAAGAAGGTTCCTGCATAACATTTATTTCTTCATCAGATTCAGCAAGAGCTTCCACAGGCGTTCGCAGCTGGGGATGTACAGCGCTTCGTCGGGGGTGTGGATGTCCCGCAGAGTGGGGCCGATGGAGATGGCATCGCACTCGCCGTTCAAAGCGGAGACGATAATGCCGCACTCCAAACCTGCGTGGATCGCATTGACTACGGGCGTGGAATCCGCGCCGAAGGTCTCCTTGTAGACCTCCACGAAGTCGGCTACCAGCTTGGAGCTCGGATCAAAATCCCAGCCCGCGTGGCGGTCTTCGATAACCATCTCCACGTTCAACGCCTTGGCAAGTCGTTTGAAGGTGAGGGTCAGCGCATCCATTTCGCTGTCCGAGGAGGAGCGCGCCATCACAGCGACCTGCACCGCCTCGGGAGTGGAGGTCACCACACCCGTGTTGGAGGAAGTGCGGACGAAGCCGTCCACGAAGGGAGACATCGCCACCACACCGTCGGGAAGCAGAGTCAGCAAATTGATGACGGTGGAGCTGTCCTTGTAGGTCAGCATTTGATCGCAAGGTGCGCCCTTTCCGATCAGCAGTTTGAAGCCCGCGTCAGCATCGGAAAGTTCCTTCTTCAGCTTCGCTTCCTCTGCCAGCAAAATGGCGGTAGCCGCCTTAGGATCGTCCACATAGATTTCGGCAAACGCTTCTCTGGGGATAGCATTGCGCTTGTTTCCACCGCTGATGGTCACCAGATTGAAGGGGGTGTCCTCGTACAGCACCGCCAGCAGCCGTCCCATGATGCGATTGGCGTTGCCGCGGCAGAGATGAATATCCGCGCCCGAGTGACCGCCGGAAAGTCCCTTCACGGTCAGCTTGATGGGTCTGCCGGGACAGGGAATCCGATCGGTGGGAAGCGTATAGCAAAGATCCATGCCGCCCGCACAGGATGCGGTGGCAATACCCTCGTCCTCGGAGTCCAGATTGATCAACCTACGGGCGGTGATGCGGGAATAATCGAACCGTCCCGCGCCCTCCATACGAGTCTCCTCGCCGGTAGTGATCAGACACTCCAGTTTGGGATGGGAGATGGACGCATCGTCGAGAATCGCCATAATAATCGCTACGGCGATGCCGTCGTCACCGCCGAGCGTTGTGCCGCGGGCGCGCATCCAACCGCCGTCGATGTAGGGAACGATAGGATCGTTCAGAAAGTCGTGGATCACGTCGGAATTCTTCTCGCAGACCATGTCCATGTGCCCTTGCAGAAGCAGAGCGGGGCGATCGGCGCAATCGGGCGTAGCTTTCTTCACGATCAACACGTTCAGCGCCTCGTCTTGATAGCATTCCAGTCCACGGGCGCGGGCAAACTCCATCAGATAGTCGGAAATCGCCTGCTCGTTGCCCGATCCGTGGGGGATCTTGCAAATGTCCTCAAAAAAGCGGAGCATTCCTGCGGGGGAAAGTCCTTCGGTAATATAGTTCATCATAAATTCCTTTCGTTTTGTAGGATCAGATTGTAGAAATACCGCATCCCAATGCAATCATCACCACGGAGATCAGGATCACCAAGCATTTTTCAAACAGAGAACGATCTTTGAAATCGCCCAGACAGCGGGCACCGCAGATCGCCGCGGGAAAAGCCGCTCCCACGAAGATCAACGCAAACCCCATGACCTGCACCACACCCATAGAAGTGCCCAGCAATTCCTCTCCCGCGTCCGACACCTGCAAATACGCGGTAGTGATCAGCACGGTCAAGGTACGCAGGATCATGGGCAGAGCAATCCCGCCCGTCCGCGAGCGGACGTAGGCGATGCCAACCGACACGATCGCCATGGGAAGCAGGACGTACAGATCGGCGTGGTACAGACCTCCCAGCAGCCCGATCAGCAGATAGGGGAGCCACGGGCGTTCCTTGCCCAGTCCTCGCAGACGGGGGAAGAGAAAGCCGTCAAAGAGAATGCTCTCGGACACACCCGCCAGCAGAATCAATCCCGCCACGGCAAGATGGGAGGATGTGTAGTCATACACGTGGAAGGTCGTGACGGCAAAGCCGGGGACTAAGAGATGGGAGAACAAAAAGCACGGGATCACCGCCAAGAGACAGCTCACCCAAATCAGCGCGCCGCCTACGGTATTCCCTGTCCACTGTTCCCCGCCTGCCAGCAGTTTTCGGGTCACAAATCCCGTGCGGTGCGCCACGATGAATGTAGCGACCATCGCACCGATCTGGCAGAGATAGTACGCCCAGATACCGATCACATCGGACAGCAATCCGCCCACAAGTGCAAATAGCAGGAAACAGATCCCCCACAGCAGGAGACAGTCGATCAATTTCAGTTTGTTGGTATTCATTCTATCTTCAGACCTTTGGTCGACAATTTTCGAAAATCAAAAAGGGACTACGAACGTAGTCCCTTTTTTGCTAATTAGCCAAGTTTTGCAGAGTTCACCTTGACGCCGGGACCCATAGTGGATGCCAGGACACAGCTCTTGATATACTGACCCTTGGCAGCAGCGGGTTTCGCCTTGATGATAGCGCCCATGAGCGCGTTCAGGTTTTCGTTCAGCTTCTCGGCACCGAAAGATACCTTGCCGATGGGGCAGTGGATGATGTTCGCCTTGTCCAGACGGTACTCGATCTTACCTGCCTTCGCCTCGGTAACAGCCTTGCCGATGTCCATGGTAACGGTGCCTGCCTTGGGGTTAGGCATCAGACCCTTAGGACCCAGAACACGACCCAGACGACCGATCAGACCCATCATGTTGGGGGTAGTAATGATGATATCGAATTCGAACCAGTTTTCCTTCTGGATCTTCTCGATGTATTCTTCGGCGCCGACGTAATCTGCGCCTGCAGCGGTTGCCTCAGCAACCTTATCGCCCTTTACCAGAGCGAGTACGCGTACCTTCTTACCGGTACCGTTGGGGAGGACAACAGCGCCTCTGACCTGCTGGTCAGCGTGACGGGAGTCAACACCCAGTCTGACGTGAACCTCAACGGTCTCGTCAAATTTAGCCTTTGCGGTCTGGCAAACCAGACTCAGAGCCTCGGTGGACTCATACAGCTTCGTTCTTTCAACCAGCTTTGCGCTGTCCTGATACTTCTTACCTTTAGTAGCCATTCTTCTATCCTCCTATCTTACTCGGTTACGGTAACGCCCATGCTGCGTGCGGTGCCCTTAACCATGCTGATAGCAGCTTCCAGAGAAGCGGCGTTCAGGTCGGGCATCTTGGTAGTAGCGATCTCGGTCACCTGAGCCATAGTCAGGGATGCGACCTTAGTCTTGTTGGGGGTTGCGGAACCGGACTCGATACCTGCGGCCTTCTTGATGAGGACGGGTACGGGAGGAGTCTTTACGATAAAGGTGAAGGAACGGTCAGCGTAAACGGTGATGATAACAGGAACGATCAGACCGATCTGAGCCTTGGTTCTTTCGTTGAACTCCTTGATGAAGTTAGGAATGGAAACGCTGTGCGCACCCAGAGCAGGACCGACGGGGGGGCCGGGGAGTGCTTTGCCTGCGGGCAGCTGAAGTTTAATATAGCCTGTAATTTTCTTTGCCATAGTAATTTACACCTCCGATGTGGTTATTGACGCGAGGGCATGAAACAAAATTTACCCTCTCCCACAGAATACGCACGGGCAATCCGCGTGGCAGAACCGCTGTATGCGATGGATACTGTGTCGCGGCGCGCGTATCGAAAAAGATGACGATTCGGTTTTTGTACCAAATGAAATTTGTAAAAATCCGATTGGTTACATCCGATAGAGCTCGACGTCGTCGGCGTCCAGTTCCACGGGGGTCTCGCGTCCGAAGAGGGATGCGAGGACTTTGATTTTCTTGCAGTCGGGGGAGATCTCGTCCACGCGCCCGATGAAATCCTTCATCGCACCGCGGATGATCCGGACATTGTCGCCCACATTGAATCCCAGCGTGGGAAGGAGATCGGAACGCTCTACGCCCAGAGCTTCTACCTCAGCATCACTGAGGGGGACGGGCTGGCTTCCGGGGCCCACGAATCCGGTAACGCCGGTGATATTGCGAATCACGTGCCAGGACTTATCGTTCATGATCATCTTAACCATCACGTAGCTGGGGAAGATCTTGACCTCCACTTCGTGGCGGTTCTCACCCTCGCCTTCGATCACGGTTTCGGTAGGAATCTTGATATCATAGATCAGATCCTGCAAACCGCGGTTCTCGACGATCTTTTCCAGATTTGTCTTGACCTTGTTCTCGTATCCGGAGTAGGTATGCACAACATACCAACGGATCCCTTCTGCGTACTGATTCAGATCCACTGCCATAACTTAACCAATCTTGGCAAGGAGCGCGATCAGTTGTGCGAAGCACCAGTCAACGCCAAAGATAGCGATTGCACAAATTACGAGGACGCCGATAACCAGTCCGGAGGACTTGAGGGTATCCTTCTTGGAGTACCAAGTAATCTTTTTCCGTTCGCTCTTCAGGTCGGCAAAGAACTTAGCGATCTTTCCCTTCTCCTTTTTGGGCTTCTGGGGCTTCTCTTTTTTGGGCTTTGCGGTTTCCACCGCGTTCTTTTCTTCTGCCATGTCGAATGCCCTCCTTACTTAGATTCCTTGTGCAGAGTATGCTTTCTGCAGAAACGGCAATACTTGTTCATTTCCAGTCTGTCGGGGTCATTCTTTTTGTTCTTCTTGGTGTTGTAGTTTCTCTGTTTGCACTCGCTGCAAACCATAGTGACTTTGACTCTCAATTCGGCACCTCCTAAAAAATTAGAAAAAGCGGACTTTTTCTTCGTTTACCTCCCTCAGACGAGGTTGCATACCGGGGATTTCGCACAATCTTCGCACGAAAAAAGAACCCTCCTCGCAGAGGTGAATATAGTTTACCACAAATCGTGACGCTTGTCAAGCCCTTTTGCGGATTTTTTCGAGGAAATTTCGATGAATTTGCGTGAAAACAGGCGGTTCGGCATGCTGAACAGAAGATTTTTCGAGGTTAAAGAGGGCTGTTACAATCAACCCTTTCGCGATTACAACTGATCTGCCAAGCCAAGTGCGCCGATAGAGTGTTTATTTGCAAAAATCCTTTGTTTCTGCGGGGAGGGAGAAACCATCGGGGGGCGCCGAAGCGTTTCATTGTAGCAACCGCTTCGCGGTGGCTACTCCCCGCAGACACCCCTCCCACTTCCTTAGCTCCGCCGAAGTTTGATCAAATTTCTCTCTTCCTCGGATCGGCAGAGGTTTGAATAAATTTCCCTATCCCTTGGCTGGCGGAGTTCCCGAACATCAAGCGCGCGACGAGAATTCGTCGCGCCACCAAAAAGTTCTTTCGGGGTCAAAGGGGTGCTTTCTTGAAAGAAAGCACCCCTTGATCATATTTAATTCATCTTCATCTTGCCGGAAGCTTCCAGAAGCTTGATGAACAAGCCGCCCTGTACACTGCGGTGACGGAAGCCAACCTGCTGACCGGTGTGTACCCAGTACCAGTCGGTCATGGGGCAACGGGAGTCAGAGAAGTTGTAGGTCAGCCACAGGGGATGGATCATCTCCTCGAAGGTCGCACGGTCTTCTGCCAGCGTTGCAGTCCAAACCAGCCAGTCAGACTTGGTGTAGGGCTTGCGGTTGTCCAGAGGCAGACCGTAGGGATAGGTCTTTTCCTTATAGGAAGCAACTTCGGTTGCAATGACATTCTTGTCCATCACATCGGTACCGAACAGTTTATCCCAAACGATATTGTACTTCATAGAGAAGGAGCCGGGACGGTCGAATGCCAGACGGTAGGAGCCGTCGCCGTTGGATGCGCGGACTGCCCAATCAGCCGACAGTTCCTTCGCCTTCGCCAGATATTCGTCCGCCTTTGCGGTCTCGCCCATCATCTTGTAGATCAGAGACAGACCGATGATACCGGAGATTGCCTTCAGCGACAGGTTACAGTTGTGCGCCAGATGGCCTGCAAAGTCGTCGGTGCAGAGCTGGTTGGCAGGGTCTGCGCCGTACTTCAGCAGATAGTTTGCCCACATTTCCAAGAGATCCATATTGTCCTTTGCGAAGGAAACGTCGCCGGAGGCGATGGCGTGGGTTGCCGCCATTACGATCATGTTTCCGCACTCCTCAACGGGCATCTGACCGTCGATGTTGTTGTCAGCGTAAACCTGACCGTTGACATGAGGATACTGACCTGCGTCGTGGGGAGCGAAGTCAAACTTCAGCTTCTTGGACCATTCGTCGCCGCGAGCGTACTTGAAAATCGGTCTCATCATGCCTGCTACCAACTCGGGGTTGTAGAGCAGGAACATGGGAATGGAGGGGTAAGAAACGTCCACCGTAGCGGCACAGCCGTTGGAGTGGCACTCCTTGGAGATGTACAGAATGCTGCCGTCAGTGTCCAGAACCAGCTTGTGAGCGGCGCAAACCTGACGGTAGGCAAGTTCCAGAATCTCTGCGTATTCCTTGCCGCCTGCGGCTTCGGCATCGGAAGCCAGTTTTGCGGAGAAGGCGTCTGCTTTTGCCATAACGTCAGCGTAATCTGCGTATGCCTTGACGATTTCGTCGGTGATCAGCGCGCCGTCCTTGTTCCACCAAGACTTCAGATGCTCGCCGAAGTAGATCATCGACTCTACGTCGTCGTAAGCGAAGGTGAAGAGGGTGCCGCACTCGGTAACGGTATTTTCAACGGTCACGAAGGTCATAAAGACAGACTCCCCGTGACGCTCTCTTTCGCGAAATGCCATGGGGATCTCTTCCACAGCGGCGGTACCGCCCTTGGTAGAGAGGTAGAAATACCCCCAGTCGATACGGATATCGTCACCGCGGCGTGCCAGAACACGCTGATCGCTGTTGCCGATTTTGGCGGTTGCGATGCCGTCGCCCAGCGTCATGGTCTCGGTGGATACCTTGCCGAAGCCTCTGAAATCCAGACAGATTTCCTCGGAAACCGCGATCTTGGCGGTAACGGTGTGAGATGCACCGTCCATGGAGGTATAGGAGAGCTTCAGATAAGAGATGGGACGGGTGAAGTAATAGTAATCATCGGGAAGCAGAGGGGTGGAGAAGATAGCGGTCAGCCGGATGCCGGCGCCTTCGAAGGTGTACTCGGTAGAGAGTGCGGTAACCTTCAGATCCACCTGCTTCATCTTGGGCATTTTCTTGTTGTGTTTGCCCATGAAGATGTATTCGGTGCCGTCCACGGTAACGGTACCGAGCATGGTATTCGGCTTGCCGGTCCAGTGTTCGGTGACAGAATCGGTAAGTTTATCCGCGGGAGACCATACAGAGAAATAAGGATCCACTGTGATCAGCGGGACTGACGGAGGTCTGAGTTTCATAATCGTATTCCTTTCGCACAGGAAAAATTTTCGGATTTTATCCTTATTAACTTTAACATAACTCAGCAAATTTGTCAATACATATTTGCAATTTTGTCGGATTTTCATATACATTTCCGTTTCCTCCGCAGGGGATCATCGGGGCATATGTTCGGCGTTTCGGGTTGAGTGCCGTGCTGAGCGCTCGCTCCCTCCCCCTTTTCTTGGATTTGGCTCTGCCAAATCCATGCAAAACCGGTTCGGAGTGGCAAGGCTTGACGCACCTTTCAAAAGTTTTCGGAGTGCCAAAAACCTTTTTTGAAAAAGGTTCTTGGCAGGGTTGGGGGCAACGCCCCAATATGATCCATTCTTTACTTTGCCGTGTACCGGCTTACGTCGTAAGCTACCATGGCACCGTCGATGGGGGCGGCGGGAGTCAGCGAGGCGATCTCGGACGCGCTCAGGGCGCGATTGTAGATCTGTATACCGGACAGCAGACCGCGGAAGGTACGTCCGGTCTCCTTGTCAATGCCCACGCCGGGCGCAAAGCCGTTGGTGCTGACGTTACCGGTAAAGGAAGTCTGCGCCACCTGCGCGCCGTCGACATACAACTTTAGTCCGGAGCCGTCTCTGACTGCGGCAATGCACATCCACTGACCTGCGGAAACGCCGGTGGTGACAGCTTTCCAGCCGCCGTCGTAAACGTAAAACTCCAGTTGACCGCCGCTGTTGGTCTTGAGCGCCACCTGCGTGTCGCCCTTGGCGAAGATGATATTATGCTCGCCGATGTCGGACAGTTTCACCCAAGAAACAATGGAGAACTGATTCTTGCCGGACAGCGCGCCACTGATGGCTTTGTCGTTATCCGGAATGGTGAAGTTTCCGCTGAAGATGGCACCCGCGGGAGCGTCGGCATCGGGGAAGATCACACTATCCTTGAGCGTTACGTCTCTGCCGCCGTCGGTCAGATCTTCCAGCACCAGATCTTTGCCATCCTGAGTTTCCAAATAGGCAAGAATGTCGTACTTCTTGACCAGAGCCTTCTGCGCATCGGTCAGCGCATCATAAGCCGCTTTCGCCTGCGCCAGACCGGAGGGATCGGAAAGGAGTGCCTCAATGGCATCGTCCACTCTACCCGCAAGGATACCGTCGATTTCGGCGGCGCCGATGGACTCGCTGTCGCGCCAGAGTCTCGACAGATCGGTCAGCGCATCGGTAGTCGCGCCCTTGTCAAAGGGAACGAGGGTAACGCTGAAAGTCAGTTTCTGCCCTACCGGAATCCTATACTTTGCCAGCGTGTCGGGACCGCAGGATGCGCCGCCCGTACCGCGGGACTGATAGGACAAAGTCAGATAGGTGCAGGTAGGATATGCGTTCAGTTGATAGGTGTACTTGGCATTCTTCAGTTGCGCGGCAGTATAGTGGATCGCCTGCGCCTCCATGGAATCGGAAGCTGCCATCAGACCGACACGACTGCTCTCGGAGGTGAGGGCATACCAACGAACACGGGTCATATTGCCGCTGTCCTGAGGATTGCCGTAGAGATAGAGGTTGTCGGTGACAGTAGAATCGTACACACCGGGGATGCAGGAGCGGTTTCTGTCCACGAAGCTGTCATACTCGCCGTAGCCGTACCAAACTGCCTGTTCGTAGGAGGAAGGAAGCGTCAGAGTGATGCCGTAGCGCGCCATCTCCCCTGCCGATGCATCGGGGTTCAGCGTTGCCTTGACGGTGATCTCGCCACTGCCGTAAACGGTGTACTGCATGATCTGAACGGAATTGCCCGCGCCGTTTAGTTTCAGCATGGCGGTCACTTCCACGCTCTTGCCGTCGGTTGACTTCTGAGCCGTCATGGATTGCACAGAACCGACACTCACGCCGTCCCAGAAGTCGCCCTTATCGTTGGAAGTCTGCCCTCTGCGATAGGTGGGAAGAAGAGCGGTAGAAAGGATCGTTTCATTCTTATAAATATAGGAAGTCAGCGCGCCCTTGGCTTTATCGAAGGTCGCCGTGAAATCGGCACCCGATACCGTCCAAGCCTCGTCGCTCTCGTCCAGAACGATGGAGGGCATACTGCCGCGGTCGGCATAGGCGTGCGCCACTTCCACGGGCAGATCGAAGACCTGACTTGCCACCACATAGCCCGCCTTTGCCCACACGGTGTCCGCCTTTTCCTTGGCGTACAGCACCAGCGTGAATTCATCGTCTGCCTCGATCACCGCAGGCATCTGATAAGGAACAGTGATCTCCACCGTCTCCCCGGGCGCACCCGAAATGCTCAGACTGCCGCTGTCCACCACCACGCCGTTCTGACGGAGTTCGTAGGAATAATCGTAGGCAGACAGGTTGGTGAACTTGAATTCGTTGTAAACCGAAACCTTTCCCGCGCCCAGCACGGTCAGATCGGAACTAAACCAGATATTCTGATAAACATACTTAATCTCATTGCCCTCGGACTGAATGGTTCGGTCGTTGGAGACGATGCCGTTCTGGCAGAAGTCGGCGGAGTTGATGGTATCGCCCCACGCACCGCCATATGCCCAGAATCTGCCGGTTCCCAAAAGATCGGAACCGCGGGCAGGGATTTCTGTACTAACGGACTGATCCACAAAGTCCCAGATAAATCCGCCCAGCAGATTGTCGTAGGAACGGATGACCTCCCAGTATTCGTAGAGGTTTCCCACCGAGTTACCCATGGCGTGGGCGTACTCACATTGGATCCAAGGCATCTTGTTGGAGGCTTTGCCCATTCCTTCCATAGAAGAAATGCTCCAGTACATACCGCTGCCCAGATCTACGCCGCCGCCCGTACCGTAAGACTCCAGATGAACCATACGGGTGGGATCGAGCTTCTTAACCTTCTTAATCAGCGTCGGGTACACGCGGGACTGACTCAGCTCGTTCCCCAGCGACCAGATAATCACTGAGGTGCGGTTCTTTTCCCGTTCTACCAGAGACAGCACGCGATCGGTGATCACATCCTCAAAATACTCTGCGGTGTTGTCGCCGCCTACTGCATAGTGGTCTTCCACATTAGCCTCCGCCAGCACGAAGATGCCGTACTTATCGCAGAGATAGTACATATATTTATCATTGGGATAGTGAGAGGTGCGCAGAGCGTTGACGTTCAGTTGCTTCATGATCTGCACGTCTTTTTCACAGGTCTCGCGGGAGACGTACTTACCGGTAGCGCCTTCGCTGTCGTGGCGGTTCACACCCTTCAGTAGGATCTTCTTGCCGTTCAGCAGAACATCGGAGTAGGCGGCGCTGTTGGCGGAAGCACCCGATGTCTTGGTGAACTCGATCTCACGGAAACCCAGTTGCTGGGAAACAGAGCCGTAGTAGTTGCCGTTGGCATCATACAGCGTAATGACCAGCGTATAGAGATAGGGGTCTTCGTCCGACCACAGATGCGGATTTTTCACCACTCTGGACAGTTTCACCGAAGCCTTGTTGCCCGATGCCAGTTCTCTGTCCAGCGATGCGGTCAGCGGATCGGAGGCAAAGAGATTTTTGCCGTCTGCGTCAAAGAGTTTCACATCCAGTGAATACTTGCCTGCCGACAGGGTTGCTGTGGTCTTGTTCAGCAGTTCCACATCCAGTTCCAGCGTAGCGTCGGTATAGGTCTTGTCAAGATCGGTAGTGACGGTGTAGTCAAAGACCTGTACCGCAGGCGTGGAGTACAGATACACGTCACGGAAGATGCCCGCCAGTCGAATAAAGTCCTGATTCTCAAAGTAGCTGCCGTCGCACCAACGGATGACCATCACCGCCAGCAGGTTCTCACTGCCGTCCTTGTTGAGGTAAGGAGTCAGATCAAACTCGGAAGCATCGTAGCTGTCCTCGCTGTACCCCACCTCGTGACCGTTGACCCAAACGTAATAGCAGCTTTCCACACCGCCGAAATTGATGTAGACCGAACGATTGGAGGAAAGCCATTCCTGATCCACGGTAAAGGTGGTGCGATAGAAGCCTACGGGATTGGTGCCGGTGGGCGCATTCGGCAGGCGCACATTGCCGTTTTTATAAGCGTTCCAAGGATAAGTATAGTTGGAATAAATGGGAAAATCGAAGCCCTGCGTCTGCCAGGAAGCGGGCAGAACCACATCCTTGAAGCCGCCGTAATAAGCGGTGCTGTAAGTACCGACGGTGCCGTTACCTTCGTAAATGGGAGCCGCTGACATATCGTAATCGGTTTGGAAGAACTTGCCGTAAACGCCCGCACGCTTGGCGTCGCTAATGTTTTCGTAAACAGCCAGTTTCCAAGGATTGCCCTTTCCGGTCAGAAGCCTGTAGTAGTCAGAGCGCTCGTAATCGTAATTTTTCGCACCCTCCACCGCATCCTCCACAGACTGGTAGACCAGCGTTTCGGAAGAGTGGTGATCCACCTCGTTCACCGCAAAGATCTCGCTTTGCTGAACCGAGTTTCCGTTGACGTCCTTGGCTTTTTTCCCCGTCCATTCGTTCATGGAAAATAGCGTCTTTTCCACGTCGCCGGGAATAACCTCGATATCATCGGGCACGCCGGTGGTAGTGTCCCAAGGGTCAGACGTAGTGGTATCCCCCGACTTCCCACAGGCGGCAAGCAGCAGAAGCGACAGAAGCATCGCGCCTACCCTGATTGATCGTTTCATAGAAACCTCCTCGTTCGATCGTTCGTTTTAGTCCGTGCGTCGCAACTGCTGTCAAGCCGGTTACAACGCTCTTGTATATGATTGTAACACAGTTCCAGGCAAATTGCAATGCTCTTTCCGGCAATCTGACTAAAATTCTCATAGAATGCCGATATTTTTCCATTCGTTTTCAATCCTCCATGCTAAAAATTTTTTTCAAATTTTTGCAAAAACTTTTCAAAATGCTATTGACAATCTAATGATTGTATGTTATAATATATACAACAGAAAAGGAGGTACTTAAAACTATGAGTACATATCGTTACAGTGCCAAAGGCACCGGATTCACCCCTAAGAAGATCGCCGCCCTGGTCGCAGTAGGCGTCGCCGCAATCCTGCTGATCGTTCTTGCCTGCAGTTGCTTCGCATCGGTTCCCACAGGTCATACCGGCATCATCACCACCTTCGGTAAGGTGGAAGATCAGACGCTGGAAGCGGGCATTCACTTCAAACTGCCTTGGCAGAAGGTAGTCAATATGGACAACCGTAACCAGAAATCCACGCTGACCCTCACCTGCTTCTCTTCCGACATTCAGGAAGTGGACGTGGTTTACACCGTCAATTACCAGATCGAAAAGCAGAACGCGCAGAACATCTACAAGTCCATCGGAACCGACTACTTCAACACCGTCATGACTCCCCGCATCAACGAAGCGGTGAAAAAACAGGTGGCACAGTACGACGCCGAATCACTGATCGACAGCCGTCAGAAGCTCTCCGATGAGATTTACAACACGCTGCGCAATGACCTTGCCAACTACAACGTCCAGCTGGTATCCGCTTCCATTGAGAACATCGACTTCACCGACGCATTCACCGCCGCAGTCGAGGCAAAGCAGGTTGCCGCACAGAACAAACTGAAGGCAGAGACCGAGCAGGAGCAGGCAACCATGGAAGCCGAAAAAGCAGCTGAGCGCGCCAAGATCCAAGCGCAGGCAGAGGCAGAAGTAGCCAAGACCAAGGCAAATGCCGAGGCTGAGGTAGCCCGCATCGAAGCAGACGCGGAGAAATACCGCAAGGAGCAGGAAGCCGCCGCCAACAAACTGCTGGCAGAGTCCATGACCAACGATCTGCTCCATTACTTCTACATCCAAAACTGGGACGGCAAACTCCCCGAGACTTATGTTTCCCAAGAGGACTTTATGACCATTCTGGACATCGCCAAAGCCAACGCTGGCTCGAACGCCGCTGAATAATCGAGGCGGCATTGATCGGGATGCTCCGCTTCGATAGGGATCTTCTTGCGCGAAGGTTCCTGCATCTCCCTGAATCCTTGAAAAGGTCGACAAGTTATTGCCACCCTCAGAGTGTCGAAAAAGCCCCATACCGAGGGAAGGGGAAAATCATTGGGGCGCCGAAGTTTTTCCCGTAGCAACCGCTCCGGGGTTGCAACAACGCCGGGGCGCCACCCCCATTCCTTGGCTGGCTACACTCTAAATTTATAGTTTTTCCACAAACTGCGCCCGGCAAGAATTTGCCGGGCTTTTTGATTTTCATCAGCTCATATATTCTTCCACTTCACTCTTGATCACCGTCACGCGTGGACCGTAGATGATCTGCACGCCCTCACCTTTGCGGATAACGCCCGATGCGCCGGTGGCGCGCAGGAGACCGTCGTTGACCTTGGCGGGATCGGCTACCGTCACCCGCAGGCGGGTAGCGCAGGAGTCCAGATTGCGGATGTTCTCCTTGCCTCCCAGTCCGCGGACGATCATGGCAGGCAGAGAATCCTCCTCGTCAGGCGTGCCGTCCGACACCGCCCCGCCGTCGCTTCCTGCCGCGGCAGACGCAACGTCCACGGGTATATCCCGAAGTGCCGCCCCGTCCTTCTTCTCGTTGTAATCCGCGCGAGTGTAGAGTTTGGTCTCGCTTTCCTCTTCCCTGCCGGGCGTCATATAATTGCGTTTCTTGATGAGGAAATAGAAGAGCGCCCAATACACCGCGAAATACGCCAACCCCACGACAACCACCCAGATCCAGTTGGTCTTGGCATTGCCCTGCAGAATGCCGAACAGCGTCAGGTCAATCAGTCCTCCCGAGAAGGTCATGCCAACGCCCACGCCGAACAGATGCATCAGCATATACGCCGCCCCCGCGAACACGCAATGGATCACATACAAGAGCGGTGCCACGAACAGAAAAGTGAATTCCAGCGGTTCTGTAATGCCGGTGAGCATCGAGGTCACCGCCGCCGAAAGAAGCAGACCTCCTGCGATCTTGCGCTTTTCCGGCTTTGCCGCCGAATACATTGCCAGCGCCGCACCGGGCAGACCGAAGATCATCAGCGGGAACTTGCCGCTCATAAAGCGGGTCGCCGACACGCTGAACGCGGTGGTGGCGGGCGATGCCAACTCCGCAAAGAAAATGTTCTGGGCACCCGAAACCAGCACGCCGTCGATCATCGCAGAGCCGCCCAGCCCCGTCTGCCAGAACGGCAGATAGAAAACGTGATGCAAACCGAAGGGGATCAGCGCGCGCTCGATAACACCGTAGAGGAAGGTCCCTGCCAAGCCGCTCCGAAGCACGAAGTCGCCCAGCGAAAAAATACCCTTTTGAATCATCGGCCACAGAAGGAACATCAAAACACCCACCAAAATATAGACCAGCGTCGAGATGATGGGCACGAAGCGGACGCCGCCGAAAAAGGAGATGACGCCGGGCAGACGGATCTTATAGAAGCGGTTGTGGAGCCAGGCAACGCCCAGTCCCACGATGATGCCGCCGAACACACCCATTTCCAGCGATCGGATGCCTACCACGGTGGAGATAGTGCCTTCCGGCATCTCTCCCTCAAGTCCGCCCGCCAGACGGAGCAGAGTGGAGATGGTCTGATGCATGACGAAAAATGCGATCGCCGCCGACAGCGTGGCGGTGGCTTTTTCATTTTCCGCCATGCCCAGTGCCACACCCATGGCAAAGATGATGGGCAGATTTCCGAAGATGATATTGCCCGTCTCACTCATCACAGTGAGGATGAAGTTCAGAATCGTCCCTTCGCCCAGGAGTTTTTCCAAATGGTACGCCTCGATCATGGCGGAATTTGTGAATGAAGCGCCGATGCCCAGCAATAGTCCCGCAATAGGGAGCAGAGCGATGGGGAGCATAAAGGATCGTCCCACTCTCTGCAAAACGCCGAAGACGGTGCCGCCCCGTTTTTCTTTGGTTTTACTCATATATACCTTCTCATTTCCATTATTTTCTGATCTCGTAGCGCAGGATCGTGTCTTTGCCCCGCTTGACGATTCCCTGCTCTTTGACAAGCGATGACAGAACGTCGGAATTGACAATCAATAGCGGGGTCAGAAGACTGTAACCGCCGCGGCGAAGCTTATCAAGATCTACCTCCGCCAGCAAATCGCCTACCCGCACCCGATCCCCCTCTTTGACCTTCGAGGAAAATCCCGCTCCCTTCAGCTGCACGGTATCAATGCCGATGTGCAAAAGTAGTTCCAGTCCGTCGTCGGAGACGAGATTATAGGCGTGCAAGGTGTCTGCAACCCCCGCCACCACGCCGTTGCAAGGGCTGACGAAACAGCCGTCCGTCGGATCGACGGCAATGCCGTCTCCCAGCATTCCTTCGGCAAAGGCGGGATCGGGCAGGGCAGAAAGCGGCACTGATTTTCCATCCGCAGGCGCAAACAGCTTTCCTTTGCTTTTGAAATTGAACATAGTATCATCCTTTCGTTGCGATCCGTTTTGCATAGTGTTGCCCGCGATGCAAAAATCATACCCGAAAGCAAAAAAAATCCCGACCAAATCGTCGGGAACGCACATTTTTATCGGGATAATGCAATTAAAAATTGCCTTCCCGATTGGGAAGGCTGTATAAACAGCGCACATTTGCTGTTATGGGGTGAGCGATGGGAGTCGAACCCACGACCTCCAGGGCCACAACCTGGCGCTCTAACCAACTGAGCTACGCCCACCATATATATGAAAGCAAATGAAACGCGATTTATTGAGTTGGCGCCCCCGGAGGGACTCGAACCCCCGACCTACTGCTTAGAAGGCAGTTGCTCTATCCAGCTGAGCTACGGAAGCACATTTTCAGCATAAGCTGAAAAAGTTGGAGCGGGTGATGGGAATCGAACCCACGCAGCCAGCTTGGAAGGCTGGAATTC
>JBJDZI010000011.1:0-23910 GCA_051867925.1 Eubacteriales bacterium | reverse complement strand
GGGAAAACCATCTCAGACGCCGAAGTTTTTCCCCTTCCTCCAGACCTCCAACCCCTTTCCTTGGCTGACGGCTTTCTAAATTTATAGTTTATCGACAGGCTGAGGGCGGCAAGGATTTGCCGTCCTTTTTCATCAAGTTCTTGGAGGTTTGGAACCTTCTTTCAAGAAGGTTCCAAGAAACCATTATTCCAGACTCAAAATATACTGCATGGCGATGCGGCCGGAGAAGCCCGAGTGGCGAACGCTGAAGGTGCGGGCACCGTCCAAAAGTGCCTTCTGATCCATATCAATACCGTGGAGGCGGGCGAGATGAAGAACCATCTCAAAATACTCGTCCTGAGCGGGCTTGCCGAAGCGCACCTGCAGACCGAAGCGGTCGGAAAGGGAGATCTTCTCCTGAATCGACTCATCGCGATGGATGTCGCCGCCGCCCTCCCGATCGTCAAAGGTCTCTTTGATCAGATGCCGACGGTTAGAGGTGGCGAAGATCAGCATATTGGTGGGACGCTCCTCCAGACCGCCCTCGATGGCGGCTTTCAGATACTTGTACTCGATCTCGAAATCCTCGAAAGAGAGGTCGTCCATGTAAATGGCAAAGTGATAATTGCGACGGCGAATCTCGTCGATCACCTTGGACAGATGAACGAACTGATACTTCTGCACTTGAATCATCCGCAGACCGCTCTCGTAATAGCGGTTCAAGAGAGCCTTGATGCAGGTGGATTTGCCCGTGCCCGCATCACCGTAGAGGAGCATATTGTTGGCGCCCCGCCCTTCCAGAAAGGCAACGGTGTTGGAAATCACCTGCTCCTTTTGCTGATCGTAGCCCCACAGATCGTCAAAGGTCACCGCGCGAAAGTGGGAGACGGGCGTGATCTCGCCCTCCTCGCTGAGATAAAAGGCGCGGTGGAGTCCGAACTTACCCACGCCGTAGCGGGCATAATAGGACAGTACGGTCTCAAAAAAGCCCTCCTTCCCTGCCCTTTGCAGGTCGGCGGCAAGTGCCATTGCCACGCCCCCCACCGTGCTGTCGGCATTCTCGGCGGCTTCCATGGGGACGAAGACAAGGTCGTAGGGAGCGGCAAGATCAAAGAAGAGATCGGCAAGATATGCCAGATCTTCCTGCGCAAAGGCAGCGAGACTGCCGCCCGTGTCTGCGGTAACGTCTTTACGCTCGCACGCCAGCGAGAAGGGGTTCTCGTCAGAGAGCAGTAACCACGCGATAGCGGACTGACGGATGGGACCTGCCATCCGATAACGCTGGGCAAGTGCCAGAAGATCGCTGAAGCGATCCGGCTCGGTGAGATAGAGATATTCGGTTCTTTTTCCGTATAGGATCATGGGGAAATTCCTTTCGGTCTTTCAAATACTATCGTCCGCGGTGCCGGGCGGAAGTGCTGACAAAGGTGAGCACATTGCCTAAAAGATCAAAAGTTTTCGTCCACCTTTTTCAAAAGGTGGTAGGTTCAAAGGGCAAAGCCCTTTGTCGCGCTCCGCAGAGCGCGAAACACCCTGTCGGCGTTTCTTTTTGCCAAGCTTTTGATTTGCGCCTTTTTGACCAAAGAAAAAGCGGAGTTTGGCTTTGTGTAATCAAGCGGTCAGCGTTTTCCCAGCCGCTTTTGTCAGCATGGAGATTATTATAGCACAGTTTCCGCCCTTTGTCAAGAAAATTCACAAAAACCCCCTTGCCAAGTGGATTTTGGTATGGTATAATAGGAAGAATGATACTGAAGAGCATCAAAATTCCATTTCAAGGAGTGTCAAACCGTATGAAGTTGTATGAGTCCGGCGAAGATTATCTCGAAGCCATCCTGCGTCTGTCCCGAACCCAAACCTCCGTGCGGAGCGTGGACGTTGCCGCGGAGCTTGGCTTCTCCAAACCCAGCGTCAGCGTTGCCATGAAGCACCTGAGAGAGGGTGGCTTGGTGGTCACCGAGTCCGACGGCAGTCTCAAACTGACTCCCGCAGGGCTTGCCGTTGCCGAGCAGGTCTGGGAGCGCCACAGCGTCCTCACTTCTCTGTTCACCCGTTTGGGCGTTTCCCCCGAGGTTGCCCGCGCCGACGCCTGCAAGATCGAACATGATCTCTCCCAAGAGACCTTCGAGAAGATCAAAGCATGGGTCGCCACCATGAGCGACGGCGAAGATGAGACGGCAAACTAACCGCTCTCTGCCAAATATCAATGATACAAAAGGATCTACGAATATGCTGGAATTTCAAAACGTTTCCTACACCGCGGGAGATGCCGACATCCTGCGGAACGTGAGTTTTACGGTCAGCGAGCGATTCGTTGCGGTGACAGGCCCCAACGGCAGCGGTAAATCTACCATCGCCAAGCTGATCTCGGGCATTTACACCCCCACGGCGGGCAAAATTTTGCTGGACGGCGTGGACATCACCGATCTATCCATCACTGAGCGGGCGCGGCTGGGCGTTTCCTTCGCCTTCCAACAGCCCGTGCGCTTCAAAGGGCTGACCGTGAAGGATCTGATCTCTCTGGCGGCAGGCAAAGCGGACGGCAAGAAACTCTCCACCGCCGACGCCTGCGCCTACCTCTCCGAGGTTGGACTTTGCGCACGGGAGTACATCGACCGCGAGGTGGACGCTTCCCTGTCCGGCGGCGAACTGAAGCGCATCGAGATCGCCATGACCATGGCGCGCGGCACCAAACTGACCGTGTTCGACGAGCCTGAGGCGGGCATTGATCTGTGGTCTTTCAACAATCTGATCGACGTTTTCCGCAAAATGTACGAGAAAACCAAGGGCAGCATCATCATCATCTCCCATCAGGAGCGGATTCTGGACATTGCCGACAAGATCATTGTGGTCTCGGGCGGCGAGATTGCCGCGATGGGCGAGAAGAACGACATCCTTCCCGAACTGCTGAAGGGAAGCGGCGGTTGCCGCTTTACCGCACCCCGAAAGGAGGACCGCTGATATGGCACTGGACCCTATTCAACTGGAACTGTTAAAGCAGGTGGCTGACCTCCACGAGGTGCCCCAAGGGGCGTACAGTCTGCGCATTAACGGCGCGCTGTACGGCAAAAACTCCTCCGAAAACATCACCATCGAGAAGAAGACCGACAAGCCGGGCATTGACATCTACATCAAGGCAGGCACCAAGAAGGAGAGCGTACACATCCCCGTCCTTCTCTCCCAGACCGGCATTTCCGAACTGGTGTACAACGATTTCCACATCGGCGAGGGCGCAGACGTGACCATCGTTGCGGGTTGCGGCATCCACAACGGCGGCAGTGAGAAGTCCGAGCATAGCGGCATTCACGCCTTCTATCTGGACAAAGGGGCAAAGGTGAAGTATATTGAGAAGCATTACGGTGCCGGCGACGGCTCCGGCCAGCGGATTATGAATCCTACCACCGAGGTCTATCTGTCCGAGGGGGCTTACATGGAGATGGAGACTGCCCAGATCAAGGGTGTGGACTCCACCGACCGCATCACCAAGGCGCGGCTGGATGCCCATTCTACGCTGGTGATCCACGAAAAACTGATGACCCACGGCAAGCAGTTTGCCAAGACCACCTTTGAGGTGGAACTGAACGGTGAAGGAAGCGGCACTCACGTGGTGTCCCGCGCCGTTGCCAAGGATGACAGCCATCAGGTATTCCTCTCCAAGATCCACGGCAACAACCGTTGCTCCGGTCACACCGAGTGCGATGCGATTCTGATGGACAACGCTGTGATCTCCGCTATCCCCGAGATCTCCGCTTCCCATGTAGACGCGGCTCTCATCCACGAGGCCGCCATCGGCAAGATCGCCGGCGAGCAGATCATGAAACTGATGACCCTCGGACTCACCGAACAAGAAGCCGAAGAACAAATCATCAACGGATTTTTGAAGTAATTTTAACATATTGGGGCAAAGAACTTTGATAAAAACAGGGCTGTAAAAAAGTCGTTTTTGAAAAGCGCCAATAGACGAAAAATAAGGAAAACCCAACCAAAAGCAGGCAAATCTGCTTCACTTTGGTTGGGTTTTCTGTTTTGCTTTTTGGGATGGGGATCTTTTTTAACAGCCCCTTGTTAAAGGTTCTTGGAGTTCCGGGAACCTTTTTTCAAAAAAGGTTCTTGTGCCGATTGTCAATTAGTAAGTCGATTAAAAATCTTTATTTCCAAAGTAAAAAGGTAAGCGGTAATAATACGTATTCTTGCCGATTCCTTGCCTGCTACACCACGCATCCACGCTCAGTCCGCTGGCTTGTCTTTCTTCGATCTCGCTTTGCCATTTGCTCAGTTGTACACTTTCTTTGATCTCTGTGATGGCTTGGGTTATTTCTTGATTTCCCATTTCTTTGCTCCCCTCCGGTTTCTTGTACGGTTCAATTGGCGTTGCCTGCAGTGTGTTGTACTTCAATTTACTCCAATTGGACTTTCTTGCACTATTTTACCACGTCATGGTAGGGGACGATAGTTGCGGGTTTATTTTGGGGTTACCGATTGTCAATTAGTAAGTCGATTAAAAATCTTTATTTTCAAAGTAAAAAGACTGTAATTAAATACACAATTACAATCTAAAATAATTATTAGAAACGCACTTGATTCTGCTTTATAAAAATTTTTTTATAAAAGGTATTTTTTTTAATGCGTATATTATTATCATGCATACTATAAAAACTAAAAAATCAAGAATTGTAATAGCAAGTATTCCATTGAAATTAAACATGTTGTTAATTATACTTAATTTATATAATTTATAATTTAATGCTGTATGAATTAAATATATTCCAAAAGTAGTAGAAGCTATCTTAGTTATAATATTTGTTATTTTCTTAGAATAGTTTTTATTTTCAAACAAATGCCTAACAATATAAAATAAAGATATAGACATTAGCACTACTGGGAACGTGTTCCAAGAATCTAAAGCATATGATATTTCGCCCCTGTTCAAATATGGTAAGTACATTGATAAAAACATAATTATATAAGACACTATGAATACAATGACCGAACTAATTAAAAATTTTTTAGACAATTTAATTTTTGAAATATAATATCCGCACACTATAATAGAAATAATAACAGGAAAAAATGCTAATTGGAGATTATAGTTAATATTAAATCCTAAAAAGTTTTTTAAAAAAACAATTAATGTTGGTATTATTAGAAATATCAAAATAAAAATAATATAATCGGTATTAGTAAAATTTTTTACCATCTTTTGTATAAAAGGCAATACTAAATATACACCAATAAGAGCATATATATACCAATATGGTAGTATGTATGGGTTGCTTAATATTGATTTTAAAAATTCAAATACGTTTATATTATGCATACCCACATCTTTAATATAAAATAAACAAGAAAAAGCAAATACTGGGACGCCAACCCTAAATATACATTTTAATATTTTTTTATAACTATAATTCTTATTTAATGAAAGTGCTCCTGTAATCATCAAAAACAAGCCAACAGCTACTTTACACAAAGAAAACATTATACAATAAAATGTTGAATTAGCAAAAGTTTTATTTTCTAATATAAATCCGTTGGTATGATTAACAATAACCATAAAACAAGCAAATATTTTTAAAATATCCAAATAAAATATTTCTTTTTTGTTTAATATTTTTTCTTTTGTTTCCTTCATATCATCAACTCCTTATACATTATATCACACCAATTCATATTCTCTAGCAATTTTCCTTTCATCAAAACAAATAATTTATTATCATTAACATTTAATTCTTTAATACAACTGTAATATGGTATTTTCTTTTTATCTAATACTTCTATTAAATCTTGTTCTAATTCATTAAAATCACCACAGTTTAAGATTACTTTCTCTACTTTAAAGTTTTCTAATAAATTAATTGCTTCACCCATATGATCATAGTCGCCATGGTGGGGTTGGGAGCAGGGCTACGCCCTGCTCCGGGGCGAAGCCCCAATGATAATCAATTCAAATTTTTACCGTTTGGTAGAGAACTTGCATATCAGGGTGGGGGGAGCGGAGTTTGGCGAGAGCGGCACGCAGGGCATCCTCGGTGGAGAAAGTTGCCAACGCCAGCCATTGGGTAAGGCTGTAGCGGGTGTAGAAGTCTCCGGCAGACAGCAGTTCGGACAGGCACGCCTCCAATGCGATAAGCACGCGGTCGAGATGCCTTGTGGCTTGCGGGGAGCTGTCGGCAGGAACGACGGTCAGTATAATCAGATAGCGGGTGCCGCCGAGAAGACGGCTCTGACCGTAGAGAAGCCGAAAGGTGTCGTACTCACAGCAAACAGCACGGGACGGACAAGCGGCATCCAGCCCCTCCCGCACGATGGCAAGATCGGGTTCGATCCCGTTGTCCCCCCGGGGGATGCCCCGATAGAGCGCACGCAGGCGCTCAGATGGCGTTTTCCGATAGGTTTGATAAAAAAGATCCAGCACCCGCCGATAGGCGCGAAGCGCCTCCTCCCCCTCCCCGTTGGCGATCAGCGCACTGATCTCGTTGTAGTAGAAGGTCTCGTTGGAGGGCTCCAGTTCCATTGCGCGGCGGGACAGAAAAACCACCTGCTCGTACTGCGCCTCGCCCACAAGGATCTGAATCGCCGCATTGTAGCAAAGCAGAAAGAGCCCGCGGTAGTGCTTTGCCGCCTCACTTGCCCACTTCTCCCCGGCATATTGCCCGCCGAGATAACTGCCTCGGTAGAGCGCCATGGCGCGGAGGGCGAGATCCAGTTTTTCCTCGGGTTCATCGGTTTTGCGGGTGTGCTCCGCCATGGCGGCAAACTCCTCGCAATCCATGCGCAAGGGTTGCCCGCGATTCCAGCAATAGCACTTGCCACGGCGGAGGATCAGGTGACGGCTCTCGGGAAAATTCAGCCCGCCCAGCGTGTTCCGCGCCCGATGGAGGAGAGTCTTCAGCGAGGAGAGACAATTTTCCACCTGCCCTTCCTCCCCCCACAGCAAAGCGATCAGCTCCTCCTGCGGGATAGGACGGTGGCGGTTGTGGACGATGTATTCCAGCAGTTTCCACAGTTTTTTGGAGCGGTTGTCGGTTTCCGAGATCACCGCGTCTCCCCGACGGATGGTAAATCTGCCGAAGGTTTGAATGCTAATGGGTTCGTTCTCACTGAACATGGGAAGGACTCCTTGGGAAAATGCCGCCCATCACACGCGGATAAATCTGAACGCCAGCACCGCTACGGTCGCCACCAGAGCGATCACCGCGAAGGTGATGATCAGCGTGTGCATCAGCGCAGCGCGGGCAGAGTGGTCGACAGACGGTTCCGCGTCGGAGGAGGTGGTCTCTGAGGGGACGTTTTGCTCGTGTTCCGCCGGATCGGTGGTAGGGAGCGGGGCTTCCGACAGTGGCGTAGTTTGAGTTTGAGAGGTCGTTTTGCCCGTCTCAGCGGTGGTGACTGCCGGCGTAGTGGTAGGCGCATCGGTGGACAGCGGATCTGCAGGCGAGGATTGCAACTTACCCGTGAGGGTGATGGGCATAGTGGAATAGGTGGGCGGGTCGGTGACCACCGGCGCTTTGGTGGTGGTCACCGGTGCTTTGGTGGTGGTAAGTGCGGGAGTAGTGGTCACGATCGGTGTGTCACTGGTGACGGGAAGGGCGGAAGAGAGGTCGCCCGATCCGTCCACGGGCGCGGAACCGGACTGATCGGGGGCAGGGGTACTGCTATCCGCCATCCCCGACGAGCCGTCGGGAGATTTGGTGGTATCCGATGGCGTGGGCAGAGAGCCATCGGGGATAGCCGTTTGGTCGGGAGTAATCGGCTCGCCGCTGACCTTGGGGGTCGATTGTTTGGGATCGCTCTCGCCTGCCGTTTCGGCGGCAGAGGCGATTCCTGTATCCGCGAAGGCAGTAGCCGAATCGGCGGTTGCCGAACCGGCAACAATTGCCGAATCGGCAGTGTCAGCGGGAGAGGGATTCTCCCCTGCATTGGCGGTGGCAAGCAGTCCGCCGCAAACCACCAGCAAAAGCAGGACGGCGCAGAGCAGTAGCACCGCCCGAAAGGTCAGGTTGATTGATTGATTCATAAGTTCTCCGTCATACGATAAGGTGCGGGCAGATCGCCCTATGGGTTACAAAATCCGTTTTGTGCTATCATTATAGCACGAAAATGTGAAAAATTCATTGCCAATTTCTCAAAAAAAGAGATTTCCCCGTTTTCCACAAAAATATTTGCAAATTTCGTGCAATTTGTACTATTGATTTTGCCGCCGCTCTGTGGTATCCTAAGAACAGTTTGAAGCCGCACCGAGGAGGGTTTGATCGTGAGCAAAATTTCATGGAAGGGCGGGGCTTTGTTGGCGCCTGTTCCCGCTGTGATGGTGTCCTGCGGAAGCATGGATGCCCCCAATATTGTGACAGTGGCATGGACGGGCATTACCTGCACTCAGCCGCCCAAGACCTACATTTCGCTCCGCAAAAGCCGTCACTCCTACGGGCTGATAAAAGAGAGCGGATACTTTGTAATCAATCTGACCACCGAGGCGCTGGTGCGCGCCACCGATTTCTGCGGGGTTCGCTCGGGGCGGGATGTGAACAAATTCGAGGTCTGCCATATGACCCCCGAAGCGGCAGAGCATATTCCCTGCCCTGCCATCGCCGAATCGCCTCTGTCCATCGAGTGCAAGGTCACCGATGTGATCGAACTTGGCTCCCACGATATGTTCCTCGCTGACATCGTGGGCGTTTCCGTGGACGAGTCTCTGATCGACGTGAGCGGTCGCCTTGCGCTGGAACAGGCGGGGCTTGTCGCCTACTGCCACGGCGAATACTACGCGCTGGGCAAACGTCTGGGCAAATTCGGCTACTCCGTGGAAAAGAAAAAGAAAAGGAAGAAATGAATCAATTGGGGCTTTGCCCGGAGCCGGGCTTTGCCCCAATTTCAATTCAATTCTTCCTAAATCATCTTCTGCGCTCTTTGGCGTGAAGGATGGTCTCGGCGAAGGATTCTTCGGTGTAGTCGTCGCCGAAGACGGGGGCGGTGAACACCACCTCGCCGCCACTTGTCAGGCAGAAAGCGTAGGTCTTGACGGTCGACTCGTCGAGGGCGCGCACGCAGGCACCGTCGAAGTCGGCAAAATCGTAGTCAGCCGCCTTGTCTTGGCAAAGCTCCTCGCACAGAGAGATCCGGCGGGTGTACACCGTCAGACGGTCGCGGCGTATGTACAGGTAAGTGAAGGTCACGGTGGGATAGAGCAACCCACCCGCCTTCAGCTTGCGGGGCGGGAGCAACTTGCTCTGTTCATCCTCGCCGCTCTCACTGCCTGTCAGCAGAATGGCGTTTGCAGACAGATCGGTGGGGTAGTCCAGCTTTTCTTCGCAAAACTCCTTGAAATCCCGCTTGCAGCTGTCGATCTGATCCAGCATATCGGATTCCTTCACCTTCATGCTCAAGGCGATCGCCCACAGCGGTCCGCCGATCACCAGAGGAATCCAGCAGAATCTGCTGAGAATCCACAGTCCAAGCCCATGAAGACTACCCAGCACCAGCATGACGCCTCCGATCACCACCAGCGGAAGTCCCACGGTTCGCAGAATCTTCACCTTGCGGCGGTGCTTCTGATTGTAAAATTTACGGTTAGTCTCAAAATCCATTGTAATACTCCTTTAATCGTATGTCAAATGACTCTGCGCTTGATTATAGCACAGATTTTCATGGATTGCAATATAAATTTCGCTTATTCCCGTAATTTTCCCTGCTCAGACTTGGGGCGGCAATGATAACGCTCCTTGTATGCCTTGGAGAAGTGGGAAAGATCACAAAATCCGCAGGAAAGGGCGATTTCGGTAAGGCTGATGCCTCCCTTTTCCACCAGCAGAGCTGCCTTCTCCAGCCGAAAATTCAGGATCGCCCGTTGGGGGGAGATGCCAAGCCCTGCTTTGAATATGCGATAGAGATAGGAGCGGCTCACGTTCAGATGCGCCGCCAGCGATTCCACCGTCAGCGAGTCGGAGTATGCGTTCTCCATGTAATCGTAGCACATTTGCAAATAGCGATCGCCCTTGTCCACGCGCCCCGTAGGCTCCTCTTCCATGGTGCTCATCAGCAGATAAAACGCCCCCTGCGCCTGCTCGTAATTGTAGAGCGTGTTCTCCTCGGTCAGCCGCTTCAGATAGGGGATCAGATCGTCTTTGTCCCGATAAACGAAGCAATGCACCCCCGACTCCAGCCCGTGGCGGCGCAAAACGCCCTCCATCTCCTTGGTGGCGCCCACGCCCACCCAGAGATACTCCCATGGATCAGCGGCATCGGCGGTGTAGGTGGTCACCTCCCCCGGAATGATGAAAAAGCCCTCTCCCTGCTCCAGTTCAAACTCCCCGTCCTCGGTCTGCAGTCTGCCCTTTCCTTTGATGATAAAATGGAGCAAAAAACAGTCCCGAATGGCGGGTCCGTAGCGGTGAGACGACTCACACGCCGCGTGACCCATAAACGCTCGTCCGTTCCCGTCCGAAAAGGTAATCGGCATATGTTTTCCTCCTTGTACAGATATACACCTGTCATTATAGCACATTTTTACAGCATATGCAACATATATACCAAAAATTGCAACACAAATGATAGCATATTTTCGGGTGCGGGACTATAATAGTCACAGCAGATTCCCTCAAACGCCGTTTGAGGATCACGAAAGGAAGAATTTCAATGAAAAGAGCACAACTGATTGCATTGATCTTGGCGGGCGGAATGCTGGCGGGTTGTTCCACCGCAGGCAACGGTGAAAACTCCGCTACCACCTCCGGCAGCGTTACCGTAACGCCCTCCGAGACCACTGCTCCCTCCAATTCCGACAAGAAGCCCATAGGCGCCATCCCCCCCGGGGAAGCCAAGGATCATCTGGTGCAGAACGGAAATGTCTACACCCTCTACTCCCCCGACGGCACCCTTGCCATAGAGATTAGTACCGCAGAGCAAATGTCCTACTCGGTCTACCGCGTGCGGGACGGCGTGACTACCCAATGGGTGCGTAAGTCCTCCTTGGGCGTGGAAGCCGGGCGCAAGACCTACTACAAGGATGCCACCGTCACCTCCGCCACTGCAACCGAGGTGAAGGTGAGCTATCCGCTGTACGGCAATCAACGCACCGCAGACGGGCATTGCATGGAGGCGGTACTGTCCCTCTCCCAAGGGGACTACGATTACTCGCTGGAGGTGCGCGCCTACGACAACGGCGTTGCCTTCCGCTATGTTCTGCCCGAGCTGTCCGGCGTGACTTCGCTGAGCGAACTAACTACCTACGCCCTGCGCACCGACCTGTCCGAGTGCTGGTATGGCGTCAACAATCAGGACTACGAGTCGGTGATCTCCTCCTACTCCCCCAGCCGCGCCTCCGGCGATACCATCACTGCTCCCCTGACCGCCGTGGTCAAGAACAGCGGCGGCTATCTGACCATTATGGAGGGCGCGCTGAACGAGTCCTACCCCGGTGTGAATCTGAAGGCGGAGGGCAAATCCACCTACTCCACCTGCTTCTACACCACTCCCACGCTGAGAGCGGGTACGCTGACCTCAGGCTGGCGACTGATCAACATCGCCGACTCGCTGAACGATCTGGTGAACAATTACAACATCTATACCGTCAACGAGGCGGCTGACGCCACGCTGTACGCCGACACCTCCTGGATTCAAGCGGGACGCTCGGCTTGGTCCTGGTGCACCAGCCACGGCGCACCCACCTACGAGCAGATGCAGGAATACACGGTCATGGCGGCTCTGCTGGGCTACGAGTACAACATCATCGACGACGGCTGGCCTGCATGGAATCAGTATAAGTCGAAACTCACCGATTTAGGCATCATGGGCGAGGAGCTGAACGTCAAGCAGCTGCTGTGGGGTGCCATCACCGCAGGCACGTCGGGATACAACAAGACCCCCGATCAGAATTCGGTGAACACCTATCTAAAACTGCTGGAAGACACCCATATGTACGGTGCCAAGGTGGACTTCTGGTGGAGCGAAGCCAACACCAACACCACCGCTCTGCAAAAGTACATCCTGCAGGAAGCCGCCAAGCGGCAGTTCGTCATCGACTTTCACGGCTGTAACAAGAACACCGGTCTCAACGCAACTTTCCCCAACGAGCTGTCCCGCGAGGGCGTCCGCGGACTGGAAAACATCGGCTCCAGCAACACCACCAACTACTCCACCTACGCGGAGTGGATCAACGCACAGCTTTACACCCGCTTCCTTTGCGGTCACGCTGACTGGACCCCCGGCACTTACACCGCCATGGAGATCGCTTCGCTGATCCTCATCGACTCGCCTCTGATGGTGGTGGCATCCGATCCCGCCGACATCCTTGCCAGCCCTGCGGTAGAGTTCATCAAGTCCATCCCTTCTGTCTGGGACAAAACGGTGGTGCTCTCCGACAGCAAGATCGGCAAATATTCGGTTTATGCCAAAGAAAATAACGGCACTTGGTTCGTGGGCGGCATCGCTTCCTCCACCGTCAATCAAGCGAAGGTGGATCTGGCGGAATTCCTGCCCGACGGCACCTACACTGCTGAGGTTTGGGTAGACGGTGCGGACGGCATGGAAAAGACCGTGGTCACTGTCACGAATGGAGATGCCATTCAGATCGGCAAGCTGACCTCTGGCAAGGGCTTTGCCATCCGCATTTCCAAACTGTCTCTGAGCCAATACGGCGGCAGAATCGGCACTATCGCCGTCACTGCTCCCGCAGGTGCAATGGTGAAGTACACCGTGGACGGCAGTGATCCCATGACATCCGCCACCGCAGTCACCTGCAACGGCACCGTCCCGCTGACCGCATCCTGCCGCCTGCAGGTTGCTATCGTAGAGGGAGAGGGCAAGGGCACGCTCCTGTCCTATCAATTCAGCGAGATCAATCCCATCTACACCTTCTCTTCCTCCATGGATTACGCGGACGGTCAAACCGCCGTTCATCTGAGCGTTGCCGAGGGCGCCGTGATCCATTACACGCTGGACGGCAGTCAGCCCACCGCCTCCTCTCCTGTTGCGGGCGATACGATCGTCGTCACCGACTCCTGCACCCTGCGCTATCTGATCGTGGCGGACGGTGTGACCAAGGAAGGCAGTTTGGATGTCAAGGTAATGCATGCGCTGACTGCGCCCTACTCCGATCTGGCGCTGACCGATGCAAATCCCATCTCCGTCTCTATCGGTTGGGGCAATGCCCACTACGACACCTCCATGTCCACCGACAACGGCATGGGCAAGCGTCCCATCTCTTTGGGCGGTACCAATATTGACAACGGTACGCACTTCGACCGCGGCATTTCCGCCAACGCCGTATCCACCTTCCGCTACGCTGTTCCCGCGGGCTACACCCGCTTCGTCGGCGTGGTGGGCATCGACGACTGCGTTTACAACAACACCACCTCCTGCGGGGAAGCCAAGTCCACCCTCTCCCTCGCCTTCGACGGAACGGTGATCTATACCTCCGAAGCCTTCCGCATGGGCGAATATATCTACTTCGACGTTGCCATCCCCGACGGCGCGCAGACGCTGACCATCACCTTCGGCGACGGCGGCAACGGCGTGACCTGCGACAACGTCTCCCTCGCCGCCCCCGGCTGGGTCAAGTAAGGAAATTGAATTTATCATATGTGGGGCTCTGCCCTACACCCCGGCAGGAACCTTCTTGTAAGAAGGTTCCTGCACCTCCAAGAACGTTTTAAAAGCCCGGCAAATACTTGCCGGGCGATTTTTTTTGAAGTTAGAATGGCGGAGCAATGAGTGGGCTGGGTGGGGAGTCGTTGCATATGCAGAACGGCTGCGAAAGGAGGGCGATCATTTCGGCGGATCATCCGGTTTTGCCCTCCCTTCGTTTTTCTCTGAACCTTCCCTCAAGAAGGTTCAGACACCTCTAAGAACAATTTTGAAAAAGGCGGTGTTCCAAGCTGAGGACGCCGATGCAACGGATTTTGCCGCTTGCAAGCACTACGGCTTTCTCACGGCGGCTGATGGCTGCGTGCAAATCAAACCGACCCTCCGAACGGTCACCTTCGCCGGTGCTCCGTTGGGAGGGTCATTCGTTTAGTTAGTCAGTAACACAGCCGTCACGACAGCATGGCTCGATCGTTGGCAAATTCACTGCCGCTTGCCAGCGAAAATTTCGCCAGCAGATCGTCCACGGTGAGTTTTTTCTTGTCCTCGCCGGCGATGTCCAGAATCACGCGTCCCTCGTGCATCATGATCAGTCGATTGCCGTGGGCAATGGCGTCCTTCATGTTGTGGGTGATCATCAGCGTAGTGAGATGGTTTTCCTGAACCAGTTGGTCGGTGAGGGACAGCACCTTGGCGGCGGTCTTGGGATCCAGCGCGGCGGTGTGTTCGTCCAGAAGCAGAAGTTTGGGCTGTTGCAGAGTCGCCATCAGCAGTGTCAGTGCCTGCCGCTGACCGCCCGAAAGAAGTCCGACCTTGGAGGTCATGCGTCCCTCCAGTCCAAGTCCCAGCGTCGCCAGTTTTTCCCGATATTCTGCCCGCTCGGATTTGCTGATTCCCCAACTCAGCCCGCGGAATTTGCCACGGCGCGCGGCAAGCGCGAGATTTTCCTGAATCTCCATATCGGCGGCTGTGCCCAGCATGGGATCCTGGAACACTCTGCCCAAGAATTTTGCACGGCGATGCTCGGGCATAGCGGTCACATCCAGCCCGTCGATGGTGATTTTCCCCGTGTCGGGGCGCCAAACGCCTGCGATGGCGTTGAGCATGGTGGATTTACCTGCGCCGTTGCCGCCGATAACCGTGACAAAGTCGCCGTCGTGGAGCGTCAAATTCAGATCCTTCAGCGCAATCTTTTCGTTGACGGTTCCCGGATTGAATACTTTATAAACGTGTGAGAGTTCAAGCATCTGCATTGCCCTCCTTCTCTTCTTGCTGTGCGATGGATCGGATGGCGGGACGGAAGAGCTGTCGCTTCAGATAGGGGATGCCAAGGAAGATGGCAACCAGTGCCGCAGACAGCAGTTTCAGCAGATCGGTATCCAGACCCAGCCACAGGATGATCTGATAGATAATGAAGTAGACGATACCGCCCACCACTACAGCCGCCAGACGGAGCGCGAAGTTCTTCAGCAGTTTGGAGAGAAGCACCTCGCCGATGATCACTGCCGCAAGTCCGATGACGATAGCACCTCTGCCCTTCTGCACGTCTGCCTGACCGTCAAACTGTGCCAGAAGTGCGCCCGAAAGGGCTACGATACCGTTGGACAGCATCAGACCGAAGACCTTCATCACAGCAGTGTTGATGCCCTGTGCGCGGCTCATGCTGAGGTTGCAACCGGTGGCGCGCAGAGCGGAACCCATTGCGGTGCCGAAGAACCAGTACAGCACGCAGATCAGCACGATGACGAAAATGGCGGTAACGAAGATGGGATTTTCGTAAAAGGGCACGCCGCGGACGTTGCCGATGGACACCAGCACGTCGTATTTGCGGGTGTTGATGGTTTGGTTGCCCGAACCGAGAATCTTCAGGTTAATCGAATACAGCGAAAGCTGGCATAGAATGCCCGCCAAAATCGCGGGGATGCCCAGCAGCGTGTGCAGAAGTCCGGTGACCATACCCGCCAGCATTCCTGCGATCACGGCGCCGATCATTGCCACGGGCATACTGTAACCGTTCATCAGCAACATAACGCAGACGGCTCCGCCGGTTGCCATGGTGCCGTCTACCGTCAGATCCGCAACGTCCAACACGCGGTAGGTGATATACACGCCGATTGCCATAATACCCCAGATCAGACCTTGGGCTATGGCACCCGGCATATGATTGAACAAAGTGGTGAGCTCCATAAAGGTTTCCTTTCGGATGGTATATTTGCTTTTTTTACACAAAATCGGGGTTTGAAAGAGATTTTTCAAACCCCGTTTGTAACTTATTCGGTAGCGATTGCCTCAAAGCTGTCGGGAACGGTGATTCCCAGCTCATCGCAGATTTCCTTGTTGTACTTCTTCTTGAACTCGGGAGCGTACTCGATGGGCATCTCGGAGATCTTTGACTCGCCCTTCAGAATCTTGGCTGCCATCAGACCGGTGGCATAGCCCAGATCGTAGTAGCTGATGGACAGAGTGGCGATACCGCCGCCTGCGCACATACCCTCTTCACCGGTGATAACCGGAACCTTTGCGGGGCGTGCTACCTGATCCAGAATGCTGACGTAAGTCGCAACGGTGTTGTCGGTGGGAACGTAGATTGCCTCGCACTCAGAGACTGCGGTAGAGCATACGCTGGACATATCGGTGGAGTCGGTGAAGGTATAGACCTTGCAGGTCTTGCCTGCGTCTTCCAGATAGCCCTTGACCTTTTCTACCTGATACTTGGAGTTTGCTTCTGCGGAGCAGTAGAGCAAACCTATGGTGTTCTTATCGGGGAGCAGTTCGGTAAAGAGAGCCGCCTGCTGATCCAGAGGAGCCAGATCGGAGGTACCGGAAACATTGCCGCCCACTGTGCCGCTGAAGTTTTCGATATCCAGTGCAACGCCGTACTCGGTGACCGATGTACCCAGAATCGGGATGGTCTGGGTTGCGTTATAAGCGGTCTGAAGAACGGGAGTTGCGTTGGCAAGGATCAGATCCACGTTATCGGAAACGAAGCCGTTGATGATGGTGGTACAAGCCGACTGATCGCCGCCGGCATCCTGTTCCTTGAAGGTGACCTTGTCTTCACCCAGTTCTGCGATGACCGCGTCCTTAAAGCCCTGAGTTGCGGCATCCAGCGCGACATGGGGCTGAATCTGGCAGATGCCGATGGTGTAGTGGTCTTTGGCAGTGTCGCCGGAATCGGAACAAGCCGCCATACCCAGCATCATCGTTCCTGCCATAAGGAAAGAAAGCAGTTTTTTCATAGTAAATCTCCTGTTTGGGGGCATTTTGCTTTATCCCCCTAAATTGTTTAGATATGCATATTATACTCTTTAGGAAGAAAAAAGTCAATTCTCTATTCTCCAAAATTACAAGTATTTTTTTGTGTAATTTCTACAAAACTTTCCGCCGCATTGGAAATAACGGCGATTTTTGCGAGAACCGGAGAGGGTTTCGGCAAGAATCGCCGAGCCGCCCGCGGTCAAACATCGGCACAGCCAAGGAAGTGGGAGTCTTGCTCAACTTCGGCACAGCCAAAGAAAAGGGTGGAGCCCAATAAGGAATGTAACAACCGCGTTGCGGTTGCTACGGAGATTTCAAATCGTAGCCCCTTCTCCCGCGCGCCTCGGATTAGGAAAATAAAATCGCTGACTTAGGTCGGCGTTCCTTATTTGTTCCGGGTGAAGCAAGTGCTGATCGTTCGTTTCCGCGGGGAGGGAGAAACCATCTCAGACGCCGAAGTTTTCTCCTTCCCCGCCGCAGCCGCCGCGCAGCGGCTGCTGCTCCCCACCCACTTCCTTGGCTGTGCCGAAGTTTGCAAAGACTTGGCTCTTAACTGCGCCGAAGTCTCCGCTCCCTTCTCCTCAATTGTGCTTGACATTCCCCGAAAATCCTGCTATACTGAAAAAAACGCCCCACGGGGCAGAGGAGTGATCGACTATGTGGAAACAAAAACTGGGGCTGGGCGTGCTGGGGCTTCCCGGGATGACCGTCGCCGACGAGATCCGCGCCATGCGAAAAGTGGGCTTTGATGCCTTTTTCACCGGGTGGAATCCCGGCGATCCCGTGGAAGAGTGGGCATCCGTCGCCCGAGAATGCGGGATGATCTATCAGTCCATCCACGCACCCTTCGGAAAAGCCGCCGACATCTGGAGCGCCGACAACGGACGCGGCGATGCCGCTGTCGCCGAACTCTGCGCCTGCCTTGATGCCTGCAAACGCGCCGGCGTGCCGATCATGGTTGCCCACGCCTTTATCGGATTTCGCGATCATTCCCCCACCGCAGTCGGTCTTGCCCGCTTCGAGGGCGTGGTGCGCCACGCAGAGGACTGTGGCGTGCAGATCGCTTTGGAAAACACCGAGGGCATCGAGTATCTGGACGCTCTGCTGACTCACTTTGCAGGCAACCAAACCGTGGGCTTTTGCTGGGACACGGGACACGAAATGTGCTACAACTATTCAGAGGATCTGCTGGCGCGATGGGGCGATCGGCTCCTTGCCACCCACGTCAACGACAATTTGGGCGTCCGCGACTTTGCGGGCGAGATCACGTGGATCGACGACCTGCATTTGCTCCCCTTTGACGGCATCGGCGATTGGAGCCAGAAGATGGAGCGGCTCTCCCGCGCCCGCATACCCGACGTGCTGACCTTCGAACTGTCCCTGCGCTCCAAGCCCGACCGCGTGGAGAACGCTCCCTACACCCGCATGGAACAGATGGACTACCTGACCGCCTGCTATATTCGCGCTTGCCGCGTGGGGGCTTTGCTCATTCGCGCCCGCGAGGCGGGAGGTTTGCGATGAGATCTCCGATCACGGCGAAAAATTTGCGGCTGTTCGCCTACGAAAACGGCGATCTGCTGAAGGGTGCGCCCCGGGCGGTGGTTCTCTTTTTCTCGGGGCTGGGAACATCCATCATGCACGACGAGCCGCCCGCCGAGGCGCGCTACTACGCCCGGCAGGGAATCTTGTACGTCTATCCTTACAACAATCCTTGGGCGTGGATGAATCGGCAGGCGATCGATTATACCGACGCCCTCACGGATGCCGTTGCTAAGCGCTATCGGCTTTCCGAGACAATTCCCCTCATCGTTACGGGCAACAGCATGGGCGGACTGTCGGCGATGGTTTACGCCCTCTACGGCAAACGTTCCCCCGTGGGATGCGCCGTCAACTGCCCCGTCTGCGACCTGCCGCTCTTCTATCGCTCCCATGACTTTGCGCCCCGCACTCTCCACAGTGCCTTCTGGAACGAGGAGGGAGACTTCGAGGAGATCCTGCAGAGCCGCTCGCCCCTTCACCTGGCAGATCGCCTGCCTGTGATGGACTACCACATTTTCCAAGGTGACAGCGATCAGCGGGTGCCGAGAGAACTACACGCAGACCGTCTGGTGGAAGCGCTGACCGGGCGGGGCATTCACTGCACCTACGATGTGATCCCGGGCGGCACGCACCCCTCAGCGGGGTGTACCTGGAGCGTTTCCTTGCCTATGTGAGCGGGACGGCCGACCGATTTGCGCCGATGCAATGAGCCGCCTCACGGATCGGACGGCGTGCCGGGTTTGAAATTTGATATTTTTCCGCATTTCGGTGTCCGATTTTCATAGAATTTTTTTCGCGAATGTGCTATAATGCGAGTAACGTAGTGTAAGTGTACACACCATTTTTCAGAAAAGAGGAAACAGAAATGAAAAAGAAACTGACCGCGTTGGTTCTTCTGGCTTCGCTTCTCTTTGCCGCTGCCGCTTGTGGCGAAGGTACCGCGGATCCCATCACCAATGCCACCACCGCCGCTACTACTACCGTGGCACCCGCAACCACCACCAAGACTCCTCCTGTCATCGACCTGCCCGACGACGGCGATGACGATGACGACGACTGGACCGACATCTGCGAACTGTTCATCCCCTACGGCACCGCTGTCGTAGACGGTGTGATGGACGATGTTTGGGCAAATGTTACACCCGTTTCGCTGGATCTGGTCAAGAAGGACTCTCCCTGTGAAGACACCGTTGTGCAAGCCCGCGTCATGTGGGACGAAAACCGTCTCTACTTCCTGTTTGAGGTCACCGACTCCGACATCTACACCGGCGGCGCCGTCGGCGACTACCGAAATGACGGCATTTACCTGTACATTTCCGAGGATCCCATGGCTTACTGGAAATCCTTTGAGTCCTTTGCAGGCGGCACTTATCAGTTCGCTCTGATCGCTGACGGTCAGGAAATGATCCCCCGTCACGGCGACAAGACCGTCAATCTGGACGCGCAGACTGCTTACACCCGCACCGACACCGGCATGATTATCGAGTTCTCCTATGTTCCCTACCACACTCCTCCCGCAGCCGGCAACTTCCTGCTGATGGACTTCCAGTACAATGACTGCACCTCCGCCGGAACCCGCGCAGGCGGCATGGGCTGGTACAACGGTACCGACACCAACTCCGACACCGACCTGTGGGCTGTTGTCAAACTGCTGGCAAAGGGCGAGAGCGCTCCCGAATAAGGTTTTTGAACCTCCTCTCCCTCGGGAGAGGGGGTTTTGACTGTTGACAAAGTGTCTCCGAGGATTGTGCCGAGCCAAGGAAGAGGGAGAGGAGAGCAGTAGCCGCTACGCGGTAGCTGCGAAGGATTTGAGCAAAGAAACACTCTGCCGGTGCGCCTTGGAGAACGGAATATAGTTGTTTGAGTGCAGAGGGCTTATTGCAACAAACCCTTTCTCGTCCCCATCGCGCAAATGTGCGGAAAAATTTCATCTTCTCTGCAAAAAGAACTTGACAAACGCCCGCTTGTATGCTATAATAGATTCGCTGATTTGCGCATGGTACGCTAATGTGGCTCAGTTGGTAGAGCAGCTGATTCGTAATCAGCAGGTCGCGGGTTCGAGTCCCGCCATTAGCTCCAGAAGAAAACCGCTTTCGGCGGTTTTCTTTTGTTTTACGAACTGATTTTGCAAGAAATTTGCGAGGCATTATGAAACTGACCGACCTTTCGGTGATCCGCTCCCTGCTGGGCGAAGAAGGCACCTCTTTCAAAAAGAAATACGGACAGAACTTTCTGACCAACGAGTCGGTGGTGGAACGCATTGCGGTATCGGCTCTGCCCGATGTTCCCAATCCCGAGGAGCGGCTGGGTATTTTGGAGATCGGTCCCGGCATCGGCGTGCTGACCCAAAAGCTATCCGCCGTGGCGCACAAGGTGACTTCCGTGGAGATCGACACTACCCTGCTCCCGATTTTGGAAAAGACCCTTGCCGATTGTCCCAACGTTCACGTGGTAAACAACGATATTATGAAGGTGGATCTGCCAAGGTTGGTTACGGAGGAGTTTGCGGGTTGCACCCGCCTTGCGGTCTGCGCCAATCTGCCCTACTACATCACGACCCCCATTCTGATGGCTCTTCTGGAATCCAAACTTCCCTTCTCTTCCATCACCGTGATGGTGCAGAAGGAGGTTGCCGAGCGGCTTTGCGCGCCCGCGGGATCAGAGGCTTACGGTGCCATCACGGCGGTACTGTCTTACTACGGCGAGGTGCGGCGGCTGTTTACGGTGAGCGCGGGCAATTTCGTCCCCGCACCCAAGGTGGACAGCGCGGTGGTGCAGATCAGACTCCACGGGGCTCCGCCCGTGGCGGTGGAGCGGGAGGATCTGCTGTTTGCCGTTATCAAAGCCGCTTTCGGACAGCGGCGTAAGACGCTCCAGAATGCGCTGACCTCCATGCCCGGCATCAGCCGCGGACGCGCCGCCGATGCCATCGCCGCCGCCGGACTCTCCCCCACCGTCCGCGGAGAAGCCCTGAACCTGCACCAATTTGCCCAAATCGCCAATGAATTGATCTGAATTGGGGCTGTGCCCCGGAGCAGGGCTACGCCCTGCTCCCACCCCGCCAAGAACCTTTTTGAAAAAAGATTCTTGGAACTCCAAAAACTTTTTGAAAGCCCGGCAAATATTTACCGGGCGCAGAGTGTCGAAAAAGCCCCCTACCATAACCGAGGGAAGGGGAAAACCATCGGGGACGCCGAAGTTTTTCCCGTAGCAACCGCTCCGCGGTTGCTACAACGCTCGGGCTCCCAACCCCTTTCCTTGGCTGGCGGCACTCTAAATTTATAGTTTCTCGACAGGCAGAGCCCGGCAAATATTTGCCGGGCGAGTTGTTTATTTGGATTTATCAGAGCCAAGAAATGCGGAGCCATCGGGAACGCCGAAATTTTGGTAGCTGTCGCATAGCGACTGCTGCATTCCTCATCGAGTTCTCCACCCTCTTCCTTGACTGACGGCTCTTTAAATTTATAGTTTATCGACAAACTGAGGGTGACAAGTATTGCCGCCCTATTCAGAAGTTCTTGGAGGTTTGGAACCTTCTTGAAAGAAGGTTCCAAGAAAAAACAAGGCGGCAAATATTTGCCGCCCTTTACAAAAGTTCGTTGCCCCGCTTTCTTTCAAGAAAGCGGGGCAACGCCCCAATATATCCCACTCAATCCGCATAGGATTCGTTGATCTGATACACGTCGTAGTAGGCGAGTAGCTGCAGGACGATGACGATGCCTGCGGGTTGCATCACATCGTGATCATGGTAGTCCTTGTCCCAGAAATCAGTTCCCTTGGAGCAAAAGAAGGGATCGTACTGCCCGTTGGCATCCTTGGTCTGCAGGGTCTGATCCATGACGTTTTTCAGCATCTTCATGTAGGTGTTGCTCTTCTTGGAGGTGTCGGTGGCAACATACTTCACCATGCCGCGGGTCAGCCATCCCACACACCATGCCTTGAAGATAGGATTTCGCTTCATCGTCACCACCATAGACTCGCCCGAGCCTTCCACCGTGAACATATGGGAAGCGATCGCCGTGGTGGATTTGCGCGCCAGCTTCAGATACGCATCGTCGCCGGTGATCTCGTACATCAGACAAGTGGCGTAGAGCATAGTGCCTTGATCGTAGGCGGGCTGCCAGGGATCGTTGACGCCGGCAAAGTAAATGCCGCCGGAGGTGCGCAAATTCTCGTTCACCCAGTTGTACAGCTCGGTGCCGCGCTGCAGGTAGATCTCCTCGCCGGTAATCTGATACATCCACAAATGAGAGATGGTGGCAGGGCCGTTGGTGCAAACGCCCTTGTTGCCCGAGTAGGACTTATCCCAGTAGATGCCGCCGCCTTGAAAGTCATCGTAGCCCGTCCAAAGGAACTCGAGAATCTCCTTGGCGCGTTTCAGATAGTCTTCGTTGCCGAACTGCTCGTATGCGGTCAGATAGCGCACGCAGATCCAGGCGTTGTCATCGTAATAATAGTCCCCTTGGTTGCCTCTGGAGGAATTGTAGTAGGTGATGCCGCTGTGTCTGCCCGAGGGCGTTGTCAGCGTAGCATTCGTGACCTTGAACTGGTCGAACCCGTTGTCCAACATATCAATGTAGCAGTTTTTGATGGTAGCATTGTCGGGGTACATCACGTAGGACTCCGCCAGTGCCTCCACGAAGGCTGTGGTAGGCCAAACGTAGGCGGTGCTTTGGTTATTCAGATCGGTCTGAACGGTGTGGGAGCGTTTGCTGTAGTATTTTTCAATGGTCTCCACCATCAGCGTTTCGGCGGGCGCGCCGTAGGGATTGGACGCCAACAGAGCGGCGTAATCAGGGGCAGGTTCTTCGTTCTCTCCAGTGGCTGCAGAGGTGGTATCGGCGGTGGTCTCTGCGGGTTTAGTACCACCGCAGGCGAGAACGGTGGGGAGCAAAGTCAGCACCGCCATGGCAGACGCCAACAGTTTCATCTGAGCTTTCATGAGTTCCTCCGTACATGATTCAATCGGTATTTTTCTTATTGTATCACACTTTTTTGAATCTGTCAACCGCTTGTCGGCAAACGCGCAAAAAAGAACCGTTTGTATCCTGAGCCATCTCTCCCTCGGCGCACACACAAACGCCCTCACCCCGTCGCACACACAAGCGCCCTCGCCTTGGTGTCGCTGAAGAAACCCACGGGCAAAATCCACGATTCGGCGCGAGACAGTACACCCTTTTTCGCTGACTCCACCTCTGTTGTAAAGCGAAACGCCAATCCCCATGGGCGACGAATGTCGCCCCAAGGGATGAGGTGGGGGTTCTCAGGGGAGGAGAAACCGCAGGTTTCTCCTCCCTTGAGCAGTTCTTTGGACACTTTCTTTCTGCAAAGAAAGTGTCATCCAAGACGGGTGTGCTATTCCTCTCCCAAGGCGCAGGGAGAAGGGGCGACGGTCGGGAATCTCGGCAAATCCTACGGGCGGTAGCTGGTGGGCAACGATAGAGGGTTTCCTCTCAGATGCCATTCGTTTCCGAGCCGATGGATGCCGACAGAGTGTATCTTCTCAAATGCCCTTTGTTTCCAAGAGGAGGGGAAAACCATCTCAGACGCCGAAGTTTT
>JBJDZI010000010.1:0-4671 GCA_051867925.1 Eubacteriales bacterium | reverse complement strand
CCCACTTCCTTGGCTGGCGGCACTCTAAATTTGTAGTTTATCGACAGTCTGAGGGGCTGTCTCATGAAGACAGCCCCTCATTTTTGATTAAATTTACCGCTTGAAAAATGCATCCAGTCCGTTCGCAATGCCAATGGCGGCACTCTTTCGGAAAGCATCGGTTGCCATCAGCTCGTCTTCTTCGGCGTTGGACATATACCCCATCTCCACGATGGTCACGGGTACAGTCGCCCAGTTGATGCCTGTCATGGTGTCGGTTCTCCAAACATTGTTACGCTTGATGCCTGTCACCGCACAGTATTCATCTAAAATGCACTCGGACAGAGCGAAACTTTCCCCGTACAATTCTCCGTTATAGGGATTGTCCTCCGTCTGACATATGGTCATCGCACCGCGCACAGTCGAATCAGTAGAGCCGTTGGCGTGAACCCGCACGAAGGCATCTGCGCCGTAGGCGTTGGCAATCAGCGCACGCTGGGCATTGCTGATCGTCACATCGTGGGATTCTCTGATCATCAGCACACTGTACCCGCGGGAAAGGAGTTCGTCACGCAGGAGCATGGATACCCGCAAATTCAGTTCCCGCTCTGCGATACGGGTAGATACTCCCGCCGTTCCGCTGGAGATCATCGCTTTCAGTTCGGTAGAACCGGGACCCAGCGGTTCCTTGTCCTTCATGGCTGTCCCCTGATGTCCCGCATCCACGGCAACCAGCCTGTCGCCTGAGGGATAGTAAATGCCACCCAGTTCGTTCTGCTTGGCAAGGATAGAGACCGGAACCTCCGAGGTGAAGGCATTTTCGTTCATCTCACACAGCCATCCCCGATAGAGAATCTTCTCTGCCCCATCCTCGGTCTTGACGGCTAACACGGTGCAGTTTGCACCCAGCACCGCCACCTGCTGTCCGTCCGCGGTAGAAAGCGTGACCGTCTCCAGCGTGTAGAGAATCCGTCTCTCTGCAAACTCCATTGCAGACAGCGGAGTCGCGGGGGTGGGCGTGTCTGCGGTCTGCGGCGGTTCGGTGGTGGTAGGCTTGTCGGAGGTGGTGGGGGACTCTGTGGTCTCCGGTTTACCGGAGGTTTCGGGCGATTTAGTCGTCTCCGGCTTACCGGAGGTTTCGGGCGATTTCGTTGTTTCCGGTTTACCGGAGGTTTCGGGCGATTTCGTTGTTTCCGGCTTACCGGAGGTTTCGGGCGATTTGGTCGTCTCCGGCGAGGCTGATGTCGTTCGGTCGGTGGGGGATGTAACGATGGGAGAAGTAACGGCGGGAGCATCTGTCGCAGATCCCTTCGTGGTATCGGTCGGTGCGGCAACATCGCCGCAGGCGGTGAGGATCGCCAGCAAAAGCGCGGCGACACAGGTGATGGATTTTTTCATTGTTCCGATCCTTTCTGGGTGAAACGCAAGATCAATTTATGCTCTTATTTTAGCACAGTCCGTCCCATCTGTCAAGGCAGTTTTCTGCAATGATCGACATTTTCAAAAAATCGGCACCGATTTATTAAAATGCCATAGAATGATAACAAACCCTTGAAAGTGAGTACCGTCTATGTCTTTTTTTCAATCGGATTCGGAGGCGATCCGTTCTGCCTCCTTCTCTCCCCTATCGGGGAAACCCACCCCTGCATCTGCACCGCATCCCCTCCGTTTGCTTTGGGCAAGCGATCCGTTTCTTGTATCCCGCCTGCTGGAAGGGATCGCAGGCGAGGCAGCCAACCGCGGGATTCCCTTTGCCCTTCGGTGCGATCCGCTGCTTCCCGATCGCATCGTGGCACTTACGGCAGAGGGGCTGGGGAGTTTCACCCTCTCCCCCGATGCGCTCCGATCTGCGGACGGTCTGATCGATTGCACTCTCCCACGCAATGGGCCCGACGAAGGCGCGTCTGCCGCCGTGGAGCGGTTATCCGCGCGCCGTGCCGCCATAGCAGAGGAGATCGCCGAACTCTGCAAGGTGCTGGGTGATCACAAACGGCTTCTGACAGTGGCGGCAAAACCCATCGCGGATCTTGGCGCGCTGACCGTTCGGGCGGAGCGGATCGCCAAGCACACGCCCCATGGACACACCTCCAAAGATAAGGTGCGCGTTCGGCAGATCGCCGTCCGCAGTCGGGACAGGGGAGGCACCGTTCTGCGACTGCCCTTTTCCCGCGAGATCCGAGTGATCGGGATAACCTCCTCTTATTGTCTGGCGGCGCATTTTCTAAACGCATTGGAATGCGCGCTGGATGTCGCCGGGTGTTCCTACGACCGACTCACCTCGGCGTTGACCGACGAGACGGTGGGCATTCTCCTTCCCGATGCGGGGATCTGCTATCTCACCGATGCAACAGAGTTGATTCGGGAGCGCACGCTCTCGCTCAAACGGTTTCTCCTGCCCCACACTACCGAAGCGCGGAAAGCCTTTCGAAATCTCGCCGCGGCGGCAGAAGGATTGCAGGATCACATCGACAGTCGGCTTGCCGAATACCGCGCCATCGCTCAAGAGGAGGAAACTCTCCGCACCTCCCTCTACAACGAAAACCGCCTGCTAAATCTTCGCAAGCGGCTTCTGATCGACCTTTTCTGTTCATAAATCATACCACGGGATGAACGAGGAAGGTCTCGTAGCCTTCGCCCAGCAGGCGGTTGTAAACCCGCTCTGCATCGTCCCAACTAAAGAAGATGCCGAATACCGAGGGACCACTCCCGCTCATCAGCGCGCCCGCGGCTCCCTCGCCGATCATCACCTGTTTGGCGCGAGCGGCACAGGGGCGGAGGGGCAGAATCACCGATTCAAACCCGTTGTAGAGAAGCGCGGCGATCTCTCCGCCGTCTCTTCTCTCCAACGCGCGGAGCATGGCGGACGAGGACTGCCGATTGCGGGGCAGATCCATCTGTCCGTAGGCTTCCTTGGTGGAAACGCCCTCTCCCTTTTTCGCCACCACCACGATGGCATCGCGGGTCAGAGCGGGATAAGGCGTCAGCACCTCGCCGATCCCCTCGGTACGGCAACAGCCCGAACGCAGGCAGAAGGGAACGTCGGCACCCAGCCGACGGGCAAGGGCGTAGAGCGCATCCTCGGACAATGCCTGCAACAATCCCTGCATCGCCCGCAAAACGCCTGCGGCATCGGTACTCCCTCCCGCAAGACCTGCGGCAAGGGGGATTTTTTTGATGATGTCCACGAAAACATCGTAAGTGTCGATTCCCGCCTCGGCAAGATATGCCTGTGCCGCCCGATAGGCGATGTTGCGCTCGTCACAAGGCAGTGCGGGATGATCACAGGTCAGCGTGATCTGACCGCTCCCCGAGGTGAGGCGAACGGTGACGGTGTCGCACAGCGCAATTGCCTGCATCACCGAGTCGATGTCGTGATATCCGTCGGGGCGCACATCCCCCACTTCCAAAAAGAGATTGATTTTGGCAGGGCAAAAATAAGTTTGTTCCATTTTCCGTATTCCTTTATTTGACCAATTTAATGAGGAAATTCTGTTTGATCTTTACTGCGTCCTTGGGGCAAAGTTCCTGACAGCAGAAGCATTTGATGCAGGCGGAGGGCTCGATCACCGGGCGCCGCTTCTTCTCGTTCATCGTAATCGTATGGGCGGGGCAAGAGCGAGCGCATTCTCCGCATCCGACGCATTTTTTGCGGTTGATGGCGGGGCGAGGCTCGAAAAAGCGCATCAGACGACCGCCCCAAAAATCGGACAACCATTCGATGGTGTTCTTTTTCGCGCTATCGGGAGGCAAAAAGTCCGCTACCTGAAGGGATTCGGGATTCTCGCCAATTACGGTGGGAGCATCCACATATCCCCGCGCTCTTCCCTTTTCGATGTAGATAACCTTTCCTTCCATCCCGATAAGGTGAGATGCGACTTCATCCAGTGCGAAGGGATTCTGCGAGCAAAGGATCGCACCGATCTTGCGGGGTTTTCCGTTTGTGGGGCCGTTGCCCTCCATCCCCACCACCGCATCCATCACGTTGAGCATGGGACGAGCCTTGGCGTGGTAGGCGCACAGATCCACCAACTGTTCGGAAAAATCGCCAATGTCGGGGAAACGGGCGTGCATCTCGAATTTTTCGGTGCCGGGAATAGTGCCGAAATAATTCTTGACCGCGCCGGTCATCATGGTCAGTCCGTGGGACTTCAGTTTACACAGATTCACCACCACATCCGCATTCAGGATAGGCGTCAGAATATGGAAGACCTTGGATGCCACGCCATCGGGATAGTCTACCGTCTGCCATGCAGTATCATAATTCAGTCGAAAAGCACCGCCCGCCGACGCCGCTTCCATGCCGCAGATGCGATAAGCCCCCCGCAGGGCGTTCTCGGTATAGGGACCGCCCGGGCTTTCCACCATCCAAACGTCGGCGGCACCCCATTCGCGGCAAAGCTCCGCCACCGCCTCTGCCACGGCGGGATGTGTGGTGCCTGCCAGCGAAGCATCCATCTTCCGCACCAGATTGGGCTTCAGCGCAACCTTCTTGCCTCGGAAAAAGTCCTCCGAAAGTCCGATCTGCCACCACTGGGCGGCCAGTTTTTCCTTCAGACAGGATTTGTCGTAGCTTTCACAGCGACAGAGCGCCACGGGGTGTTCTACGGATAATGCAAAGCTTTGCATAGATTGTTGGCTCCTTTGGTTATTTATTCAGCGTAATATCGTAGATGGCGTAAACGTGCGAGCCGT
>JBJDZI010000009.1:0-24248 GCA_051867925.1 Eubacteriales bacterium | reverse complement strand
AAGATCTACGTCTTCAAGTACAAGTCCAAGAAGAACGAGAAGAAGAAGATCGGTCACAGACAGCCCTACACCAAGGTTCAGATCCAGACCATCAGCCTGTAATCGGCTGACTGAATCAGTCCCATGACAAAGGTCACATTTTTTAAGAAAAACGGCGTTTATTACGGCTTCAAGGAAACCGGTCACACCGGGTTCGCTCCCGAGGGAGAGGACATCCTCTGCGCGGCCATCTCGGCAATGACCATGCTGATGATCAACGCCATCGAAGTTTCCTATGCTTCCGACGTGGATTATACCATCGACGAGCAGACTACCGATATTACAGTGATCTGCAAGGCTGCTCTCCCCGCATATGCGGAGGACGAGAAGAAAGCCTACGCCGTCGGCGGTTTGATTTACGCCTACTACATCCAGCTTATGGATCTGCTGGAGGAGTACGACGGCTATCTGGACGTTGATGAAGCAGAGGGTCCCGAAAATTTGTAACGGAGGATACGAAAATGCTTAGAATCAGTTTGCAGTTTTTTGCTCACAAAAAAGGCGTAGGTTCTACCAAGAACGGCCGTGACAGTGAGTCCAAGCGTCTTGGCGTAAAGAAGGCTGACGGTCAGGCAGTGATCGCCGGCAACATTATCGTTCGCCAGAGAGGCACTCACATCCATCCCGGTGAAGGCGTAGGCAAGGGTTCCGACGATACCCTGTACGCACTCATCGACGGCACAGTGAAGTTTGAGATGAAGAGCGGCAGCAAGAAGTGCGTCAGCGTTTACGCAAAGGCGTGAGTCCTGCTACTCATCCGATTTACTGCTACAAGATCATGTCAAAGACACTGTTGCACGCAACATTGCACGCAACAGTGTCTTTGCGTTTTTATTACGGCTTCCAATTTATTTCGGAGGGTTTATGAGCCGATCTTATCAATCCCATCAGTCGCTTCGCCGCATTGCGGCAGCATTCCTTTCGGCGGCACTGCTCGCACCCGTGCTGACCGCTCCCATCTACGCTGATCCGACTTCAGAGATCGTGGAGGACAGCAGAATGGACAGCGACAGTATGCCCGTCTGGAACGGCGGAGCCGCCGACAGCTACTCGGGCAGCGGCACGAAAGAAACACCTTACCTGATCTCCTCGGGAGAAGAGCTGGCACTACTGGCACAGCAGGTGCGGGCAGGCGAGACGTTTGCGGGAAAATATTTCCTGCTCTCAGACGACATTCTGCTCAACGACACCACAGACTATGCCGCATGGAGTGAGCGTGCCCCTGCCCGCCGCTGGATCCCCATCGGCGGCTACGCCACCGTCCACATAGGCTCAGAGGAGGATTTTGACCGCATTTTTGCGGAGTCGGGCGATCTGATGGTGCGCACGGAAGAGGGCTATCAGCCCGCCGAAGGCTATCAAAGCGGTGTCATCTACTACCGTCTCACCGCTTTCAGCGGCATTTTTGACGGCGACGGTCACACGATCAGCGGTTTGTACACCGCAGACGGAGCCGACTATATCGGTCTCTTCGGCGCTTGCGAAAACGCCGCTCTGAAAAATCTGAACCTCACCGAACTCTACGTTCGCGGCGGCGATCGGGTAGGCGGACTGGTGGGTTCGCTCCGCGCTGCAGGCAACCTGACTATTGACAATTGCAAGGTCAAAGGCTCTGTTATCGGCAATGAACTTTGCGGCGGTCTGGTTGGCTACGCGCGATCCGAAACCGGCGCGAAACTGATCGTCTCCGCTTGCAGTTTTAACGGAGATATCAACGGATCTGCCGCGGTCGGCGGCATTTTGGGCGGGTCGGGCGATGCAGACGGTATCCTGCAACTCTCCTCCTGCAAAAACTACGGGCAGATCAGTGGCGAGTCGACAGTCGGCGGCATCGCAGGAAAACTGCGCGGCAACAGCGATCAGATCACCACCTGCCAAAACACAGGTGCCATCACCGCCAACGAGTTCGCAGGCGGCATCGTGGGACTCATAGACCCCGTAGACGGCATCATTACAGTCAGCAACTGCCAAAACGGCGGCACACTGCTGGGTCACTCCGCCATCGGCGGTATCGTCGGCGGCGCCCAGACCGAGGGTGAATACACGACTTTGGAACTGCTTTCCTGCCGCAATGTTGGCGAGCTGATCGGCAGACAGGCGGTAGGCGGGATCATCGGTCAGTGCAAACTGACCGGTACCGAAAGCAGTATCAGTTTATCGGGCAATAAGAATTCCGCCGACATCCGCGGTAAATCCCAAATCGGCGGTATCGTCGGCTTCGGAACGGTGAATGCGGGAGCGCTTTCCATCGGCACTTGCGAAAACTACGGTACCGTCACCGCTTCGGATGGCTCTGCAGGCGGTATTCTGGGTCAGGGCGAATCCGCCGCTTCCCTGCATTTGTTCGAGTGTTCGGTTCACACCACCGTCACCGTAGGCAAGACCTACGGCGGCGGCATCGTCGGGTATCTTTCTGCCTCCCAAGGAAGCACATTGCTGGAGCGTTGCTCTGCCGGAGGCACCGTCAAAGCCGATCTGTCAGCGGACGGTGCGGGCGGAAGCATCGCGGGCGCCATCGTGGCAACCGACGAGGGTGCCATCACCGAGATTCGGAACTGTCTGGGCGCCGCCACCATCTCTGCCAAATCCGCCGCAGGCGGCATTGCAGGCGAGATGATCGCCGAAAACGGTCAATGCCGCATCATTTCTTCTCTGTTCTGCGGTGGCATTTACACCGGATGCAAATTGAGCGGCGGCATCGTCGCCATTGCGCACGCCAAAAGCGCAGGGGCATCGGTACAAGTGGTGGACTGCTATTACAGCCAAAACACTTCCTCCCGCGCCATGTACCCCTACGGCGGCGAAGGAACCGAATCCTGTCTGTCTACCGAAGCGCTTTCCGATCAGGAACTGCGTAATCCCGAACGGTTGGGCGGTCTGGATTTCTCGATCTGGCAAGCCACCACCGCCGCGGATGAATATCCGTCTCTCCAATCCGTTCCCTTTGTTTGGGAGGAATATCAATACACCGTCACCCGTGACGGCGCAATGTTGAACGCTTATTTGGGACGTAGCGACATAGTCGTCATCCCCGACAAACTGGGAGGCGTGGCAGTCACCACCATCTCGGACGAGGCATTTTGGCAGAGCGACGTGATCCGAGTGACGATGCCAAACAGTGTCACCGCCATCGGCGAAGCGGCTTTTGCCGGATGTACACGACTGGAGCGCGTGACCCTCTCTGCCGGGCTGATCTCTATCGGCGCGCGTGCGTTCAAGGATTGCACCGCGCTGAATGAACTGCGATGCACCGGCACGCTGAGTACGCTGATGGTGGGCGGAGAAAACGAACCCTATTCGGCGGTCGGTGCCTTCACACACCCTGCCACATTGCAGATCGTCCACAGTTACGAGGACGGCAGCAGCGCGGGCAAGGGCGCGGAACTGAGCGTTTATCCGGGTGACTACTACGAGATCGCACCGCTTTCTATTGAAGGCTATGTTGCGGACGATGCAGTTCTGTCGGGCATCTGCGGAGGCAATGCTCGCATTACCGTGACTTATCGGATCGGTACATATCATCTATCCATCCGCTATCTCTATCCGGACGGAACCGAAGCCCTTCCCTCTTATGAAGGAGATTACCAATTTGGCGAATCCTATCAGGTCACCACACCCGTGCTGAGCGGTTATTCACCCGATTCCATATTGCTGGAAGGCTCCATGCCCGGGCATGATACCACGCTGACGGTTTATTTCAGCGAGATCTTCACCGAACCAGAAGATACATCTACCCCTACACTGGAGATCATCCTCTTGATCCTGTCCGGTCTGATGTGCGTTTGCTGTCTGGTCTATTTCATCTACCGCTACCGCTCCTCCGCAGAGCCGCCGGAGGCAAAGCGGTTTTGATTGATTTTAATTGGGGCTCTGCCCCGGAGCAGGGCGTAGCCCTGCTCCCACCCCGCCAAGAACCTTTTTGTAAAAAGGTTCTTGGAACTCAAAAAACTTTAGAATGGGCGGCAAAGCTTGATGATCTGTCTGCCCCAAGCCACGGCATTTCCAATCACCACGCAAAAAGGCTGTCGCCAGTGATTATCTCACGGCGACAGCCTTTTTTCTTATTCACATAGGATCAACTCGCAAAGTTGCATCGCTCCACCGCCCGTTACCTCAATGGCAAGGCAAAAGCGCGTATACGACTCGGCACAATCCACGGTATACACATGAGCGGAAAAATCCGCAGGCTGGAGATTGCCGTTTTGGACGGTATCCAACGCTACCCACTGGCTGTCTACCGTAGCACCGTACAGTACCCACGAAATGGGATTGCGATCCGGGTATTTGGCGGTATCGTTACCGGTAACCAGAACGTATCCCACAGGATTTACCGCCTCGGTCATCTCCCAGTACACATAGCCCTGCGTGACGGGTCCGCAATACTTTCCGTAGCCCGCAGTCTCAAAATCCTCGGCGGTATACACACCGTCAAAGAGGCGATCTACATTCTCGAGATCAGCGTACCCCTTGACGGATGCGGCGATGCTATCGAAACTGACCAAATCGGTCAGCACAGTGTGATCGTCTATCCATGCCTGCGCTTCTGTATCAATCAAGGGAGAAGCATCCACGCCCGATGCCGCCGCACCCATGGCAGGCAGTCCGTCGGGAACCGTTCGGTCGCCCGCTTGCACCTTGGGCGGTTCGTCCTTGCTGTACAAGAGTAGTTCGGACAACTGGAAAGCATCGCTGGTACCGGTTGCTCTCAGTGACCAACGATAATAGCGGTAGGAAGTTTCATTTTCAAATTCGAAAAGGGTGGGCGTGTAGTTTGTTGCCGGCAGTTCTGCATCATCCACAACATGGATCTCCTGCCAGTTCTCCCCGTCTGTAGAGCCGTACAGCGTCCAGCTTCTGGGGCTTCGTTCGGGATATTGATCGGTATCGTGAGCGGTATAGATGGCGTACGCCGAGATCTTCACCGGGCAAATCATTTTCCAGGTCACATCCACTTGGGAAGCATTGAAACCGTATTTGTTACTGCCGTTGTCGGTGTTCTCAAACAGACCGTCCAGGATATCGTCAGCCCGGTGGCTTCCCCAGCCGTCGGGACCGCTGATGGAGGATTGGTCAATATAGGAAAGCAGTTGATGGTAGCCTTCCAGTTCGGCACCCGAGCCCATTTCGTTTTGTTGATTGCCCTGCTCTCCGCCGGGAGTATCGGGTGTGTCGGGGCTACCGCTTCCGATCTCTCCCACAGGAAGCGTGGGGGTGGGGGTACGCAGTTCGGTCAGTTCTACGGGATCGTCGTCCCAATCTCCGAAATTTTTTTTGGTAGTCGTGGTTTCGGAGGAGGCTTTGCAGGAGACCAACACCAGCGCCGCCAGCATAAGAGGAAGCAATCGTTTGGTTTTGTTCATGATCTATCCTTTCCCATTCGCACGGCTCTGCCGTGGGACAGAATTATCTCTATTAAGGTTAATGTAACATGAAGATGTGGATTATCCGTGAATATGCAGTGAACTATTTGTTAATCCCAAACCTGTCGCGCAGTGCCTCGGGGAGCGGAAATTCGCATCCGTAGTGGAAACTGTACAACGACAGCGCGCTGACGGGACGGCGCAGAATCTCCTCCAGTGCTTTTTTGTAATAGAAAAGCTGGTTAGCATAGCGTTCCCATAGCAGAGTGCAGCCCTCTGCAGGCGTTTTGCCCAAGCGGTCAGTTTTATAATCCAGCAGTTTCAGACTGCCGTCGGGCAGGACGAAACAACAGTCCACGACACCCTGCACCAGCAATTTGGCATCGGTAAGCGCGGCTTTGCGATCATTGTCGCCTGTAAATTCCGCCGCAGGCAGTTGCACGTTGAAGCGAAACTCCCGCAGGATCTTTTTGCTTTTTTGCATTTCGTGATAAAGAGGCGAAGCAAAGAAGGTGCGCAGGGCGGGGATATGCACGGACTGCGCCATCACGGGGCTGATAAACTGCTTGGAGGATAGCCGAAGCAGTTCTGCCTCCACGCCGTTTTTCTCCACATTTTCAAAATCGCAGAACTGCATGAACAGGTGGGTAGCGATTCCCCGCTCTGCGCCCGACAGCGCGTTGGGATTATCTTGCAGAAAGGAAGGCGTTCGGTTGAGACTGACGCCCCCTTCTGCGGAAGCGGAAGCGTCCTCCTCGGTGTCCAGCACATCGGGAGACAGGCGGCTCACCGTCAGTTTGGCGGGCAAATCGCTGAGCACGCCGTGGGGATAGACGAAATCAAACCGCTGACCGATCCGCTCTGCGGTTTCCTCTGCGGTTTCGGTGGGGTCTGCTTTGTTGATGCCGTCTTCTGCCACAGCGGACTGTGCAGGCTCTGACTCCGTCGATGCCTCTTCGGCAAGCGCATCCGCGGTGGGATCGCCCGTCGTGGGGGCATCCTTAGCGAAAGTATTCGCTGCGAAAGTATTCGCTGCGAAAGCATCCGCTGCGAAAGCATCCGTGGCAGAATCATCCGTGGGCGTATCGGGATGGGGCTGAAATCCTTCAGCGGTGGAAATCAACCGCGTGACCCGACAGCAAGCGCCCCGTTTCTCGGGATTCACGCAGAGCGCGCCCATGATCCATTGGATATAGGACGTGCAGTTTATCACATTGTAATAGTCAAACCGCTCCGCCAGATTGGCCGCGCATTCCAGCACCGATTTGGGATAGGTCAGCCACGAGGTTATGTACAGTCGATTGACTGCACGGGTCAGCGCAACATAGAGATTGCGCATTTCTTCCTCCACCGCCCGCTGTGCGATCTGTTTGGAGAGGATCTGCCTCGGCAATGTCTGATATTTGCCCAGCGTCTCAGGATCCCGCAAGGTCAGGGTCATTCCCAGATCCCGATCCAACAGGAAAGCCGCGGAGGCATCTTGCACATTAAAGGAACTGCCTGCGTCTGCCAAGAAGCAGACCTCAAACTCCAGCCCTTTGGAGTGGTGGATGGTCATGATCTGCAGAGCATCGTCGTCTCCCAGTTCGGCTTTTCGGTCCACGCCCTGTCCGCTCTCAGCCAGATCGCCCACATAGCGCAGGAAACGGTGGAGACCGCGGAAGCTGTTTTTCTCGTATCCCCGCGCCAGTTGATAGAAACTGCGCAGATTCTGCTCCGCCGCCTTTCCCCGCAGGGGATCTGCCCCCACGATGGCGGGCAGGGCGGTCTCTGCGTAGAGTTTGCGGATCACCTCGTCGGAGGAAAGCGTGCAGGATGCCTGCCGATACTCCTCCAGCCAGCCCAAGAAATAGTCCACCTTGGGATCGCCCCGACGGGCGCAGACCGCTTCGTACAGGCTCTCTCCCTCTACCGCCATCCCTTCGGGATGACGGAGCGAGATCAGTTCCTCCATGGTAAAGCCGAACACGGGTCCGGTCAGCGCACCCGCCAGATAGATGTCGCGGGTAGGATTTTCAATCGTATACAGAAGAGAGAGCAAAGTCAGGATCTCCGGCTCCTCGAAAAAGGGCATCGACCGATTGTGGATGAACGGGATCCCTTTACGGTTCAGCGCTTCCTGCAGATCGGGCAGACGTTTGTCTACGGAACGGAGGATCACCGCCATTTTTTTCAGCGGGATGCCCTCCACTTTCCATAGTCGCTCCACCTCTGCGGCGATGTACGCCGCTTCCGCAGGGAATCCTGTGAGTGCCTGTGCCGACTTGCCGTTTTTCTCGTCAGCGGGATGGCTCTCTTTTTCGATCAGCGTCACCTGCACGGGAATTTTGGCATCATTGTCATCCTCTTTGCCGCGGATCAGACGGTCGCCCTCGGTGTAGCGAACCATTCCGCCTTCTGCAAATACATTCTCGCAGACCAGATTGACAAAATCCACCACCGACTGATCGCATCGGAAGTTGTGGGACAGATAGATGGTCTGCCCGCTGCCCTTTCCGTCGAAACGGCTTCGGTAGTCGGCAAAGATCGACGGATCGGCACCGCGGAAACCGTAAATGCTCTGCTTGACATCGCCCACCATAAACCGATCGTTGGCAGAAATGGCGGCGAATATCTCGTCTTGGATGCGGTTGACATCCTGATACTCGTCGATATAGATCTCCCGATAGGAGCGGGAGATGGCGCGCGACGTTTCGGTAGGTGCTCCATCTTTGACCAGCAAACGGTGGGTGTAATGCTCCAGATCGGAGAAATCCAGCAGTCCCAGCCGCTGTTTTTCCTCCGCAAAACGGCGGTCAAATTCGCACATCAGATCGGAAAGCGCCCGCAGGAGCCGCGCCGTTTTGGCAATGTCCCCTTGTACCGCATCCATTCTGGCGGCGGGAAAGAAGATTTTGCGCATTGTCTCAAAATCTTTTTTGGCATCATCCCGAAAGGCGGTGGCGGCGGTAAACTCCGGTGCACCGGAAAGCGTAGGCTTGCGGTCAAAGGTAATGTCCCACATGGCTTCATACAGACGGTCGTAATCGTCTTCAGCCGCGATGACCGTTTCCAGCATAGCCCATTCTGCGGCGTAGAAAGCGCCGATCTCTATCATTTTCTCCAGTCGCTTGTCCAGCCGATCGCTCTTTTTGGAATCGCCGACGGCGTCCTCAAACCGCACGCTATCCATCAGCCTATCCAGAACGGTCTGCACGTTATCGTATAGCGGCGCGAAATGACAGAAGTATTCACTGAGATATCTCTTCAATAAATATCCGTAACTGCCGTTCATGATTCCCTTGCCGACAGCCTCTTCCATCCGACGGGCTGAATCGGCAAAGAAACCAACTCCCTCGGGCAGGCTGGTGGTTTTCTCGTACAACTTCAGAAGTTCGTCTGTGATCCGATCGTCCGAGAGTACGGAGAGCTGTGACACCAGTTCCAAAAAGTCAGCATTGCCCGATTGATAGGCATCCGCCAGCAGGCGATCCATGATCTGGGTGGAAAGGCGGCTACGCTCGCTCTCGTCACAGACCCGCATGGAGACGGGCAGCCCCAGCAGAACTGCGTGTTTGCGGATCTGCTTCAGACAAAAACTGTGGATGGTGGAGATCTCCGCCCGCTCCAGCAGCAGTAACTGTCGCCGCATCCGACGACTGCCGCTCTCCTTTGCCAGTTGATCCAGAATTGCGCCGCGAATGCGGGTTTGCAGTTCGCCCGCCGCCGCTTCGGAAAAGGTGACCACCAACAGTTCGTCTATGCTGAGGGGATCGACGGGATCGGTGATCCGCTCGATGATCCGCTGGGTCAGGACGGCAGTTTTACCCGAGCCTGCGGCGGCGCTGACCAGAATATCCTTCCCTTTGGCGTCGATCGCCGCCCGTTGGGCAGGTGTCCATTTGCGTTCCATGGTCACTCCTTTCTGCGCCGACAGATCGGGCGCATCTTACAGTATTTACAGCCGTTGTGATCTTTGTCAGACAGCGGTTCCACATCAGCGATGCCGCCGCGAATGTCCTGTCCTATCTTTCCGATCACATCGGAAATCTGCTGCCGCAAAGCGACAAAACCCTCGGCATCGGTCATGGAGCGGCAGGATTCCGCAGTCAAACCACCCTTTTTCGTGGTGGAAATGGGGGTATACCGTCCTGCCAGATTCGGCTCCATGGCGTGGATCAGCGCAAGATCCTCGTCCTGCAATACCAGCCCGCTGGCACCGAAGTAGCGATTCACTCCACCCTCGGGTGAGTCGGCGGCATCGGAAGGGATTCCCGAAACGCCCACATTCAGATAGAGAACGCCTGCGGGTCGGGGCGTCATTCCATCGGGAATGCCCAATTGGTTCAGCAACTCCCGATCACGGCTCTCGCACAGGGAGTAGAGATAGAGGAGCATCTGCGTGTCCAATCCCTTGGCGACTTCATCTCGGGAAAAGGCTTTCTGATAGGTTTTATAATCCACTACCCGCAGGTAGTAAGCACCGTTTTGCTCACAGCAGTCCACGCGATCCACAATGCCCCGCACGCTCACACTGCCGCCGTTCTCCAGCGGAATCTGAAGCGCAGGAACACCGCCAAAGCCGATCGCCACCTCACAGGCAACGGGGCGGAACTGCACTTCCTTGAATTCTTCGCGGAATCGCCTAAGCAACAGATTTGCAAAGGGGCGGGAACGCTCGAACATTCGCTCCAGTCGGGGATCCTGCCAATCGCGGAGCAGTTTCCGACGGTAACCCTCGATCTCCTCGACCACCATGGCGTCCAGCGCCTCGTCGGAATAGGACGCCGCATCTGCCGCCATCTTCGGCACAAGATCCTCCAACAGTTTGTGGATGAAAGTGCCCACGTCATTGCTTCGAAACTCACCGCTTTGCGGCTCACTAAGGCGCAGAACGCTACTGCAAAAGTAGGAGAAGGGACAGTTCACATACCGCTCCAGTCGCGAGGGAGAAAGTTCCATTCTGTGGGGAACGATCCGATCCATCAGTTCGTCGGACAGACGGCATTTGCCTACCGTCACTCCCTCTTCAGCGGCGCGGATGCGCCCCTCTGCGGAAGTTTCCTCCCGCAACTTTGCAAGCAGCGCACCACCGATGGGATCGTCGCGGTGGGTAAGTCCGTAAAACAGCGCGCTGTCTTTGGTGGAAACCCACTCCTCCGCCCCCCAAAGGGAGGGACGGATCGGCGTCAGATCGGGGAACAGTTCCCGCAGTTCCCGCACCGCCATAGATGCACCCTCAGCGGCGGTATAGCTGACCGCAAGCGAGCGGGAGGGGAAACAGACCGCCGTATAGAAATAGTATAACTCGTCATAGATCAGCGCTTCCCCGCCCTCGGCGACGGTCAGCTGATTTTCCGCCAGTTCTGCGCGTTCGCGGTCGTCAAAGTAACCGCCTCCACCGTCTCTTGCGGGGAACACGCCCTCGGATACGCCTAAGATCACGGCGTGACGGATCCCCGTGCCGCGAAGCAGATTGGCAGAGCCGACGGTCACCTGATCCTGCCCCGATGGGATGGTACCGATGTCGCTCTCCTTCAGCAGGAGCGTGAGCAGTCGCAGATACAAGGCAGGATCGGCAGTCTCGTCGCCCGAGATGCAGACCAGTTGATCTAGCGCATCCATGAGACAGTTCCAGACCTGCGTTTGGGTGTCTGCCAACATCCGATTGCCGCGACGGCGGTTCTCCCCGGCGGACGCCTCTAATTTTTCGGGAATATGTAGGTCGCAGAGGAAACGATAAAGTGCCTCCGACACCGACCGAACGGTGGGACGATGGTCAAACGCCCGACAAAAAGCCGCCAACGGCGGCACGAATCGCGCCCGGAGCGCGTTGAGCCGATCCAGTTTTTCCTGGTCTTCGTCGGTAAAATCCTCGACAAATCCGCGGGGATTCATATTCCACGGGATATCATCCCGCCACCGCTTGCCGCGAATCTTCCAAAGATAGGCATACTCCTCCACGGGATCGCATTCATCGGGGGACAGATCGGTCAGATAGGTACGCAGGTAGGCGATCACGTCCTCGGTTTGGAAATCGTAGGCGGCGACTGCCAGAGCGGCACTGACCAGCCGAATTTCGGGCATGGTGGCGATGTCCCGCCGACGGGCGGTATAATAGGGGATACCGTAGCGTTCCAGCGCACTGTCGAGAATGCCGTCGTAACGCTCGGCAGAGCGGGCGATGACGGCGATATCGCCGTAGCGTGCGCCCTCCCGAACCAACCTCGCCACCCGTGCGGCGGCAGCGTCCGTTTCTTCAAAGAGGTCGGCACATTCATACAGTTCCACCGACTGCGCAGGGGGAGGCGTTTCCCGTTTGCCCCACAAATGGGTGGCAAGATAGGCAAGATCGGGGGATTCTGCCCGCAGGCAGTCCTCCAGCACCGCTTCTCGCACCACGGGACAGCCCGCGCGCTCGGCAATATCCAGTACGTACCGCTCTGCGGCGGCAGGCTTTTCAAATAACCAACCGTCACCGCCCGGCAGGCAGGGGATGGTCAGATAGACCTCCTTGCTTTGGGCAAACAAAGGGCGAAGCAGATCTGCCTGCTGGGGGGTATAGCCCGCAAAGGAGTCGATAAATACCGTTTTTCCGTCAAAATAATCGTTGCCAGTCAGAATCTCCGCCGCGCGGGTCAGATCCTCCGTGGGATCGTCGTATTCGTGATGGAGCATATGCTGATAAAGCGTCGCCACCGCTGCCAGATCCTCCACCTTCTTGCGAAGCGCGCCGTCCAGCAGAGGGGCTACCTCGGACAACCGCGCGGGAGTGAGATTATAGAGGGTCATCTCGGTGATGGCAGAGGAAAACTGCTCTACTCTGCCCGGATCGTCTGCACCCTTATCGCCAAAGGAAAGGAGCGGTGCCAACTGCAGAAGTGCCTTCCGGCAAAGCAGTTTGCGTGCGCCCTTGCCGATGTAACGGTAGCAAAGACCGCCATAGGTTCGAAAAATACTGTTGCAAAGACGACGAAAACTGGTCACCTCTGCCAAAATGGCAGAGATGTCCAGTTCACAAACGGTTCGCTCGGAGACCAGCACCTGCTGTTCGGGCACCAGAAGCAGACAGGGTTCGCCCCTGTCCGCAGTCTCCTTTAATTCTTGCAGGAGCAGAGTGGTTTTTCCGCTGCCCGCACGTCCGTAGATCAAATGAAGCATAGGAATTCTTTCTTGAGGGTTTTCTCAACGATTCGCAAGGGCTTGCCCTTGCAAGGTGCTGAGAGATTTCGAAAAACGCCCGGCACCTTCAAAAACTTCGGTTATACGTCGATATCCGCCAAATACTCTGCGCCGTGTTCGGCGATAAACTGCTTTCTGCCTTCCAGATTGTCGCCCAGAAGGATGTCCATCAGCGCGGCAGTCTCCTTTGCCTCCGATTCGCAAACGCGGATCAGCCGTCGGGTGGCGGGATTCATGGTGGTCTTCCACATCATCTCAGGCTCGTTTTCACCAAGACCTTTGGAGCGCTGGACGGTGTACTTCTTCTTGTCCTCCTCCAACTGCGCGATGATCGCGGCACGCTCCTTTTCGTCGTAGGCGAAATAGGTGTCGTCCTTGGTGTTGATCTCGTACAGCGGCGATTCGGCGATGTAGACCTTTCCGATTTTCAGCAGCGTGGGGAGCAGGCGGTAGAAGAGCGTCAGCAAAAGCGCGCGAATCTGATAGCCGTCCACATCAGCGTCGGTGCAGATAATGATCTTATCCCACTTCAGCGCATCCAGATCGAAGGGCGAAACATCCTTCTCTTTGGTCTTGACCTCTGCGCCGCAACCGATGACTTTCAGCAGATCGGTGATGATTTCATTCTTGAAGATTTTATCGTAGGTGGATTTTAGACAGTTCAGCGTCTTACCGCGGACAGGGATGATGGCTTGGAACTCTGCGCTTCTTCCCAGTTTACAGGAAGTCATCGCGGAGTCACCCTCCACGATGTACAGTTCGCGGCGACTGGGATCCTTGGAACGGCAAGCCACGAACTTCTCCACACGGTTGGACATATCGGTATTGCCCGCCAGTTTCTTCTTCACGTCCAGACGTGTGTTCTCAGCCGCCTCACGGCTCCGCTTATTCAGAAGGATCTGACCCGCGATGCGCTCGGCATCCAGCGGATTTTCGGCAAAGTAGACCTCCAGTTGCTGGCGCAAAAACTCTGTCATGGCAGAGGCGATGAAACTGTTGGTGATTGCTTTTTTGGTCTGGTTGGCGTAGCTGGTGGAGGTGGAGAAACTACTGCTGACCAGCACCAGACTGTCTTCGATATCGGCAAAGGTGACTTTGCTCTCGTTTTTCTTGTATTTGCCGGTTGCCTTCAGATACTTGTCTATGCCCGACACGAAGGCAGAACGGGTGGCTTTGTCGGGAGAGCCACCATGCTCCAGCCAGCTGGAGTTGTGGTAATACTCGATAATCTCGGCGGAATTGGAGAAGCAGAAACCCACTTCCATCTTCAATTTATAGGCAGGTAGATCCTCACGGTCTCTGCCGGAGGTCTCCTTTTGAGCGTAGTAGGGGGTGGTAATGGTCTTCTCCCCTGCCAGTTCGGTCACGCGGTCGACGATTCCCTTTTCGTAGTAATATTCCGTTTCGCGGAAGCCGTCACTCTCTTCCAGCCGCAGGATAAAGTGCAGACCTGCATTGACCACCGCCTGCCGCTTCAGCGTCTCCACGAAAAACTCCTGCGGAATATCGATGGCCTTGAACACATCCAGATCGGGGAGCCAGCGGATGACTGTTCCCCGCTTCTTCTCGGAGTTTCGGGGGATGGGATTCACCGTCAGTTCACCGTCGGGATTTCCCTTTTTGAAGTGGATCTCGGACAGATTCTTCCCGTCGTAGGAACGGACGGTCATATAGGAGCTGGCGTACTGGGTGGAGCAAGCGCCGAGGCCGTTGGTACCCAGCGAATACTGGTAGACTGCACCCTCATTGTTGTTCTCGTATTTGCCGCCTGCGTACAGTTCGCAGAAAATCAGATCCCAGTTCCAGCGTTTTTCTTTTTCGTTATACCCCAGTGGCACGCCGCGTCCCGAATCTTCCACTTCAATGGAGTGATCCTTGAAAACGGTGATGCGGATCGCGTTGCCGAAGCCTTCTCTGGCTTCGTCTACCGAGTTGGAAAGAATCTCGAAAAACGCCTGCTCACAGCCATCCAGCCCGTCAGAGCCGAAGATAACCGCAGGGCGTTTACGCACGCGATCTGCGCCCTTGAGCTGCTGAATGCTCTGATCACCGTAAGCCTGCGGCGTTGTTTTTTTAGTTGCCATACTATCCGTCCTTTAATCTGTTAATCAATGCTATTCGTAAGTTTCAATCGTTTTTGGGTATTGATTTATTGTACCAAAAAATCCGCCGTTTGTCAAGTCCCAAGTGATGGCGCGGGCGAAATGAAAAAGAAAACTCCCCCTCGGGGGAGTTTTCGAAAGTCAGATTACTGCGCGTCGGATCCCATAGGGATCAGATCGCTCCAATCAGAATCGTTATCATCCTGACCTACCTGCAGAGAGTTGGAGGTAGTAGTCACGGGAGGTTTAGGCGCATCGGTTGCGGGAGCCTTCGTGGTGGTGGTGGTAGGCTTATCCGTAGGCTGTACAGTCGTGGTGGGAGTCGCGGGAGTCGTCTGCTTCTCGGTAACGGTGGTTGTAGTGACCACAGGCTCGCTGTTGGGAGTCTTGGTGGTGGTGGCAGGATCGCCCGATGCGGTAGTTACCGTCGTAGTAGTGGTGGTGGGGTTGGAGTCATCAACCGTGGTGACTGCAGTCGTCGTATCTGCGGAGGTATTGTCCCTACAGGAAACGATACAAAACGAAACCGTCAGCAGCAGAAGCAACGCCACTGTGGTACCCATCAGAATATGCTTCATTGTAAACTACCTCTCTTTATGAGCCGCAACTGTGCCGGCGGCATTCATTTGACGATATTATAGCACCAATTCCCGATCTTGTCAATAGATGCGTAGAATATTTTATGTTTTCCGGACGAAAAACCGTAATTATTTCACAAACACGAGAACTTTCCAGTCATTCTCACTGCCTTCGTCACAAAGAGTCAGCCCGTGTGCTTCCATGGCTTCGCGCACGTCCTGCCATCTGCCCTCGATGATGCCGGAGCAGACCAGTTTTGCGCCGTCCTTCAGATAATCGGCAATGTTTTCGGACATTCGGATCAGAATATCCGCCACGATGTTCGCCATAGCGAAATCGTACTGCCCTTCGGACAGGTCAACGCCCGCCAGCAGGTCGGACACGCCGCAGGAGAAATGCTCCACGCCGTTGTCCTTGGCGTTTTCAATCGCCACTCTGACGGCTACGGGATCAATATCGTAAGCATTCGCCGATGCCGCACCCAGTTTCAGCGCAAAGAGCGACAGGATGCCGCTTCCAGTTCCCACGTCCAGTACGCGGGCGTTCGATGGCATATGCTTTTCCACCATGGCGGCGCACAGACGGGTGGTTTCGTGAGTGCCGGTGCCGAACGCCATTCCCGGATCCATCAGAATGGTGACTTCTTCGGGCCCCGCTTCGTATTTCTGCCATGCAGGAACCACCACCAACCGCTCACCGATGTGAACAGGCTGATAATAAGCTCGCCACGCGTTTGCCCAGTCCTCTTCCTGCAGACCCTCGATGCTGATATCGGTCTGCAGGGAAAGTGCGGTGAAGCGATCCTTCAGAAAGGCGATATATTCGGGATAGTGCTTCTCTTCGGGGACGAAGATGCTGACCGCTGCCTTCTGCTTGTCCGCGTGGAGGATGCTGTCGTCGATCAGTTCGCCGTAGACCGACATCAGATTTTCCTCGATGTCGGAATAGTCCTCAATCATCAGACCGTTGTCCAGCATACACATCACCGCGGCAACCTCGTCCAGATCCTTCTGCGCGCAGGTCACTTTAATTTGAGTCCATTCCATAGTTTATGCCTTTCTTACTTCTTTCTTTTGCCGAAAAAGCCCTTTTTGTTGCCTTCGAAACTCTCTTCCAGTTTCCGCAGAAGTTCTTTTTGTTCATTGTTCAGATTTTTCGGAGTCTCCACTACGGCACGGAAGATCAGATCGCCCGTACCTCTGCCGTTGACCTGACGGATGCCTTTGCCGCGGAGGGTGAATTGGGTGTGGGTCTGGGTACCTGCGGGGATCTTGTACTGCGTAGTACCGCCCTCCAGCACGGGAACCTCGATTTCCGCGCCCAGCGCGGCTTCGGTGAAGGTGACAGGCACGTCACAGTAGACGTTGACACCGTCCCGCTCGAAGAATGCGTGGGGGCGAACGTGTACGGTGATGTACAGATTGCCTGCAGGACCGCCGTTTCTGCCCTCAGACCCCTGCCCGGACAGACGGATCTGCTGACCGTCGTCGATTCCTGCGGGGATGGAAACCTCCAACTTTTTTCTCAGACGCACCATACCGGTACCGCGGCAATTGGAGCAGGGGTTTTTGATGATCTTACCGGTTCCGTGGCAGGTGGGGCAGGCTTTGGTAGTTTGCATCACACCCATAAAGGTCTGCTGGGTCACGCGGATCTGTCCCTGACCGTTACATTGAGTACAGGTCTCGGGCGAACTACCTGCAACCGCACCGCTTCCCTTACAGTCGGAACATTTTTCGATTCGATTATAGGTGATCTCTTTCTTACAGCCGAACACCGCCTCTTCGAAGGAAATGGTGACCTGTGCCTCCAGATCCTCACCGCGGGTAGGTCCGTTCCGACGTGCGCTTGAAGATCCGCCACCGCCGAAAAAGCTGGAGAAGATGTCCCCCAGATCTCCGAAATCCGCAGTAAAACCTCCGCCGAATCCGCCTGCGCCCGCGCCCATATTGGGATCTACGCCTGCGTGTCCGTACTGATCGTAGCGCGCCTTTTTATCAGGATCCGACAGCACTTCGTAGGCTTCGTTGACCTCCTTGAAGCATTTTTCCGCTTCCTTGTCACCGGGGTGCAGGTCGGGATGATATTGCTTAGCCATCTTGCGATAGGCTTTTTTGATCTCGTCGTCCGAAGCGCCTTTTTGCAGTCCCAGCACTTCGTAATAGTCTCTTTTTGCTTCAGCCATTGCTGTTCTCCTTTGTTTTTGCGAAATGCTTTTCAAGGGGAAGGGATATTTCCCTTCCCCTTATGACCAATGGCTTAGTTCTCGGTCTTGTCTTCAAAGTCGGCGTTGTAGTAATCCTGCCCGTCTGCGCCGCCCTGTGCGCCTGCATCGTAACCGGAAGCGCCCTGTGCGCCGCCGTTCTGTGCGTACAGCTTCTCGGAAAGCTTGTAGAATGCCTGCTCCAGTGCCTCGCTGTCTGCCTTGATGGCATCGGTATCGTTGCCGCCAATGGTGATCTTCAGCTTTTCGATGGCTTCCTTCACGGGAGCCTTGTCATCCTCGGAGACCTTATCGCCGATCTCGTCGAGAGCCTTCTCGCTCTGGAGCAGGATGCTCTCAGCGCGGTTCTTAGTTTCGACAGCTTCCTTCGCCTTCTTGTCTTCCTCAGCGTACTTTTCTGCTTCCTTCACAGCCTTCTCTACGTCTTCCTTGGACATATTGGTGGAGGAGGTGATGGTGATGTGCTGTTCGCGGCCGGTACCCTTATCGGTTGCGGATACGTTTACGATGCCGTTGGCGTCGATATCAAAGGAAACTTCGATCTGAGGAACACCGCGGGGAGCGGGTGCGATGCCGTCCAGAATGAAGGTACCGAGAGTGGTGTTGCCCGAAGCCATCTCACGCTCGCCCTGCAGAACATGAATCTCAACCTGGGTCTGACCGTTTGCGGCGGTGGAAAAGACCTGGCTCTTCTTGGTGGGGATGGTGGTGTTGCGGTCAATGATTCTGGTGAATACGCCGCCCAGAGTTTCAATGCCCAGAGACAGAGGCGTTACGTCCAGCAGAAGCAGATCCTTTACGTTGCCGCCCAGAACGCCTGCCTGAATAGCGGCACCGATTGCAACGCATTCGTCGGGGTTGATGCCCTTGAAGCCTTCTTTGCCTACGAAGTTCTTCACTGCTTCCTGTACGGCAGGAATACGAGTGGAACCGCCAACCATCAGAACCTTGTCGATCTGAGCGGTGGAGATGCCGGCATCCTTCAGAACCTGCTTTACCGGACCGAGGGTTGCATCGACCAGATCCTTGGTCATTGCATCGAACTTTGCACGGGTCAGCGTAGCGTCGAAATGCTTGGGACCGGTAGCGTCTGCGGTGATGAAGGGCAGGTTGATGTTGGTGGAGGTCATGCCGGACAGCTCGATCTTCGCCTTCTCTGCGGCTTCCTTCAGACGCTGTGCCGCCATCTTGTCTTTGCGCAGGTCGATTCCGCCGTTTTCCTTGGCGAACTCGTCTGCGATCCAGTCGATGATGCGCTTGTCGAAGTCATCGCCGCCCAGACGGTTGTTACCTGCGGTAGCCAGCACTTCGAATACGCCGTCAGAGATCTCCAGCAGGGATACGTCGAAAGTGCCGCCGCCAAGGTCGAATACCATGATCTTCTGATCGACTTCTTTATCCATACCGTATGCCAGAGCGGCGGCGGTAGGCTCGTTGATGATTCTCTTAACATCCAGACCTGCGATCTTGCCTGCATCCTTGGTAGCCTGACGCTGTGCATCGGTGAAGTATGCGGGAACGGTGATGACTGCTTCGGTAACGGTGGTGCCCAAGTATGCTTCCGCATCAGCCTTGAGCTTCTGCAGAATCATTGCGGAGATCTCCTGAGGAGTGTAGCTCTTGTCGTCGATCTTCACTTTGTGGTTGGTACCCATCTCACGCTTGATGGAGATAACGGTACGGTCGGGGTTGGTGATCGCCTGTCTCTTTGCCACCTGACCTACCATTCTTTCGCCGGTCTTGGAAAAACCGACGACGGAAGGAGTGGTTCTTGCTCCTTCGGGATTGGGGATAACGACGGGCTCGCCGCCCTCGAAAACTGCTACGCAGCTGTTTGTTGTGCCAAGGTCAATACCAATAATCTTTCCCATAATATTTGTCCTCCAAATAATCTAATAAATTCTATGATCGGTTGATTTTGTTCAGAACTCAGTTCGCTACTTTTACCATAGCGTGGCGAATGATCTTTTCTCCCTTGCGGTAGCCCTTCTGAAAGACTTCCACAATTTCGCCTTCGGCATACGCCTCGTCCTCGATATGCATCACTGCATTGTGGACGTTGGGGTCAAAGGTTTTGGTCTCGATTTCTTCGATGCCCAGTTTGGTCAGCGCATCGTGGAGTTGATTGAGTACCATTTTCACGCCCTCCACCACCTTGTCGCCTTCGGAATAGCGGACTGCCAACTCCAGATTGTCGGCAACGGGGAGGATCGCTTTCAACGCTTCGCCGTAGGCATCGGTATAAATGCCTTCTTTTTCCTTCTGGGAGCGGCGGCGGAAATTGTCGTATTCGGCAAGCAGTCGGAGATATTTATCCTTCTGCTCGGCAAGTTCGCTCTCGGCGGCGGCAAGTTTTTCCTTCAGTTCAGCGTTTTCTTTTTTTACTTTTTTGGAGCCCTTCCCGTCCTCTGCCTTTTTGTCGTCGGCAGATTCTGCGGTCTCTTCCTCGACGGCAGGCTCATTCGCGGGAGCCGTATTCTCGTTCAGGGTCTCATCGGGGGTCATCATAACACTTCCCATCCTTTCTGTGTTTATCGTTTCATAGCGGATTCCGTCACGGCGGATCCTTCTTGTCCGGATCGGGAAGCATTCGCTGTGCCCGGATCATTCCCGCGATCCCGCGGGAGAGTTGCTCTACGGTGGAGATCACCTTGGAGTAATCCATTCGGCAGGGTCCTATGACACCGATGGCGCCGATGGGCTTGCCGTCCACCGTGATGGTCTTGAAGATCAGCGTGGAATCACCGCTTTGATCGGCGGAGTTTTCGGAGCCAATGTAGACATTGACATCATCCCCTTGCGCGCCCTCCACAATCTCCAGCAGTTCCTGCTTGTTGGAAAGCATCTCCAACATGGAGCGGAGTTTGTCAACGCTGGAAAATTCGGGGTACTCGAGGAACCGATCCACGCCTTCCACCCGCAGATCGCTGCGGGTGTCTGCCCGAAGCGCCTCGTAGATGCATTTGAGGATGGGGTTGGTCAGAACCCCCAGCCGTCCCATGGCGGCTTCGATCTCCATCATCTGAGAGAGCGTCAGTTGGTCGGGTTCTCTGCCCACCAACGCGCGGTTAAGCACCTGCTCCACGATCTTCAGTTCTTCCTCGGTCAGCGGAACCTGCGACCGCACCGTTTTGGTGACTACATTGTTTTCGGAAATCACCATGATCAGCAGAAAACTGTATTCGTCCATCAACATCAAATTGAATCGTCGCACCGTTTGGCTGCGGGGATGCGAGCGAACCGCTATGGCGGGGTAATTGGTGAGGGTGGACATCAGCCGACCTGCATCATCGATGATCCGATCCAGTTGACGGCTCCGCTGGGTCAGCAGTTCGTTCAGTTCGCGGATCTCTGTGGCGGTGCGATCGTAACTTTCCATCAGGCTATCCACATAGAAGCGGTAGCCCTGTTCGGATGGCACCCGACCCGCCGAGGTGTGGGGTTGCATCAGATAGCCCATCTCGGTCAGTTCTGCCAGCTCGTTACGGATGGTGGCGGACGACAGAGCGATTTGACCTTTTGCCGCCAACAGTTTGGATCCTACCGGTTCGCCGCAGGCAATGTGCGCATCAATCACTGCTTTCAGTATCTGCTTTTTGCGCTCACTTAATTCGTGTTCCATCGTTCCACCTCCCTGTTTGTTGATCAGTTGAATTAGCACTTTCAGTGGTCGAGTGCTAATTTCTGATACTAATATACACCACAATTGCAACAAAATCTCGTTATTTGTGTGAACAATTTGTTAACAATAGTTTTAATTTATTCAATGTTAGCAAGCGGAGTGCTAAATTGCGCAAAAATTCCATGAGGCGCGCACAGTTCTTTGCTCAATTTGACCAGCCGAGGGTGCGCTACGAAAAATCCCGCCGATTCCGGCGGGGTTTTGGGGTGTCAAAAGCGGGCGGTGTTTGTTTGCCGTCCTTTTATTCAAATTCTTTGTCCCGCTTTTTTGAAAGAGAGCGGGCGAGGTGTGGGCAACGCCCCAATTACGGTCGAATTCATTTCTTCGCTTTTTGGCGTTTTTTGATTTTGCGAACTTGCTTCAGCATATGAAGGGCATCGTGTATGGGGCGAACTTTGGACTCGCGGTGATTGACGATCACGGCGGGCAACTCAGCTACCTGATAGCCTTGGCGATCGGCTTCCATCAGAGCCTCCAGATCGAAGGCAAAACCGTTCTCCTCACACTCGTCGAAGATCGCCTTCGCCGCCTTTTGGGAAAATCCTTTGATACCCGCCTGAGAGTCGGAGTGCTTGAAGCCAGCCGCCACGGAGATCACCTTCAGATAGGTCTTGGACATCAGCTTCCGCAGGAAGGGATAGCCGTCGTAGCCGCCGAGGGTACGGGAGCCGATGATCACGTCGCATCCGCCCTGTTTGAATCGGGCGAGAAAATCAAAGATCAGATCGGTACCATAGGCGAGATCGCAATCGGTGAAGAGGATAAAATCACCCTCTGCCGCCAAAATGCCGGTGCGCACCGCACAGCCCTTGCCGCGATTGGGGGTATACTCCAATACCCGCAGAGCGGGATAATCCGCCACCATCGCGCGCGCCAAATCGGCACAACCGTCGGTAGAACCGTCGCTGACGAAGATCATCTCGTAGTTGCCGGCACACAATTTCTCCGCCAGAGCCGCATCTACCGTGCGGACAGCTTCCTCCACGATGGAGGATTCGTTATACATGGGAATTACAACTGAAAGCTTCATAAATACTGACTCATTTCTGGATCTCTACCAACACCGCCTGCATACAGTAACGCTCATTCGCATTGTGCGCGTTGGTGCAGGTAGACAGGGTGATGATTTTGTCGTTTTCATTAAAGGTAACATCGTCCACCTTCACGGCAGATGCGTTCATCTGCTCGTTGCAGAATTTCACGAAATCCTCACCGGTAGCGAAATAGGTGGTGATATAGCGAACATCCTTATCCACCCGAACCTTGCGGATGGAGAAGGTCTTGTAAACATAGATGCCGTTTTCGGTATAAATATAAATGTAGCGATTTTCGTTGAAATAGCTGCGGCTGAAGAAGTCGGAGATACAACTGAACATCGAACCCGATGACATATTATGCCCGTAAATGACGGTGTTATAGTTTTTCGAAAGATCTTTTTGATTCCGATAATCCGCGAAAATAGTGCCCGCCCGCAGGTAAGTGCGATCAAAAGCGTGATTGAGATAATACTCGTTGTCCACGGTATGGGCGACGGGATAGTCGATCTTGGTATTGGGAATGTTGATCCAGCCCAGCAGATCGCTGTTCTGCGCTTTCAATGCATTCAATTTAGCGCGGATCTGCAACATCAGCGCGGAGTCGGCGTCGGTCTGATCCGCACCTTCGGAGGTGTTTTCGGAGATCGCCGTACCGTATTCGGGCGTTACGCTCCCTGCGCTGTCCTTGTCGGCATAGGCTACAGGACCGAAGGGATTGCCGTCGATGGCGTCTATGTTCTCCCACAGGTCAGACAGCCCGTCGTAGAAATCATCTGCCACCTTATAGTCCGCAAGACTTGCCGCCACCGATGCAAGGCTGGCTACCAGCACCACCGCACAAAGGAGAAGCGCTCCCAAACGGAACAGACGGCCGACTGTGCTACCCGCTCGTTTGGGCGCGGCTTTTTGGTCGATGTCAGCGGGCTTCAGCGCGTGAAGAGAGTCTATAAAAGGATCGCTCTGCAGGGGCTGATCTTGCTTCTGCTCGGGTTTCTGTTTATGAGCCATCGGTCTCCTCCTTTCGTTTGCAGGTGCACTTCTTTGCTTTTTATTATACAGAAATAACAGATGTTTTGCAAGATGTTTTGGCATCATGTTTCAAAAATGTAACACCGTGTTCACAAAAAAGACGATGGATCCCCAAAAGCGCTGCTCCTTGCGGGCAAGTGCCGATAGAAATTGCATCCCCTCAGAGCAGACGCTTGAACATTCAAGGTCACTCTGAGGGGACGGTTCAATTTGCCGATTGACAGCATTTTCCTCGGATCTGCCCGATCAATCGTGCTGTTGATAGATCTCGCCGGACAGAACCTTTTTCAGATACTGCCCAGTGAAGGAGTGTTGGCACTCCGCCAGTTCTTCGGGCGTGCCGGTAGCGAGAATCGTGCCGCCGCGGTCGCCGCCCTCGGGACCCAAATCGATGATATAATCAGCAGTCTTGATCATATCCAGATTGTGTTCGATCACGAGTACGCTATTGCCCGCATCGGTGAGACGGTTCAGAACTTCGACCAGTTTCTCCACATCGGCAGAGTGCAGACCGGTGGTAGGCTCGTCCAAGATATACATGGTCTTGCCGGTGGAGCGTTTGGACAGTTCCGCCGCCAGTTTGACACGCTGTGCCTCGCCGCCCGACAGGGTGGTGGAGGACTGACCGATCTTGATATAGCCCAGTCCCACATCGTAAAGAGTCTTCAGCCGTCGGTGAAGTTTGGGCAGACTTTCAAAGAAGTACATTCCCTCCTCCACCGTCATATCCAGTACATCGAAGATGGATTTGCCTTTGTACTTTACCTCCAGCGTATCGTGATTGTACCGCTTTCCTTTGCAGGTGTCGCAGGTGACGTAAACGTCGGGCAAAAAGTGCATCTCGATCTTCTTGACACCGTCACCCTCACAGGCTTCGCACCGTCCACCCTTGATGTTGAAGGAGAACCGTCCCGGACCGTAGCCACGCGCTTTTGCATCGGCGGTGGCAGCAAACAGATCACGGATGTCGTTAAAAAGACCCGTATAGGTGGCAGGATTGGAACGGGGCGTCCGCCCGATGGGGGACTGGTCGAT
>JBJDZI010000008.1:0-4757 GCA_051867925.1 Eubacteriales bacterium | reverse complement strand
TATTCCAGGGACTTGGTTCGGGTGGTGGTCTGACGAAGCATTTGCGCTATATCTGATCGTAGATGTCATATTGGTAATATTTTATTGTGCAATTTGGATTATATGTTTTAAGAAAAGCACCGTTTTCAGAGCATTGGCACTTTCTGTTATCCCTTCAATTTTGTTCTTATTCAGTGGGGTTATGAGCAGGTCAGTGCTATTGATCATTGCATCGGTATTATTTGCGCCCAGTCATATTGTGATTTCATATAAAAATGCAAAATGATACTTGCAATTCCGATGGATAACATTGTCTGAAACAAAAAAATAAGCGCCGGAATTTCCGTGATGGATCTCCGGGCGCTTTTTTATTCCTCTTGCGGAGTCGGTTGAAGATTTTCCACGTCCATGCCGTCATAAACATGGGTAGCTCATCTCTTGCTTTGTAATTGACATGATTCCCTCTTTCTTTAGAAATAAAAAAGAGTGCCGAGATTTTCGAGTTGCCCAACAGAATTGAACCCTTAATAAAGTTTGATATTTTATATTATGGTAAACTGCTCACTTCGCTTATCGGTTCTAGGCAAACGGGATCAGCGCAAAGGCTACTGCAAGAACGGGGATGAGGAACATATTATCTATTGCAATAGCTACAATACAACCTGCTACCATAAGGAGCAGAGCCGCCGCACAAGCCACAGAGAACTGCTTATCCTTACCCGTTTCCTGCAAAGCCCGTCTCATTCGTTCAAGCTCAAGCAGAATACGGTTCTTCTTTTTCTTTCCTCTCGCCGTCAACGCCTGGTCTTTGAGGGTCATTTGCTTATTGAACAAATCACTGATATCCTTATTGATCTGTTCGGGAGTCAGCTTCAGAAGTGCTATCGTGCCAACGACAAGCAAAATGAAACTGATGATATAAAGTGCTGTCATGCGCTATAAGCCTCCTTTCTTTCGGGATTGATTTCAAATTTCTTTAATAGCTCCTGCGGAATACCGCCGCGCAAAAGCTTGGCACGCAAATACTCCGATGGGCTGTTTTCTTGGACAAACTCTCCGACAATGTGGAACTGTCCGCCCACATACTCATTGCTGTGTATCTTGTAGCGGTAGAGTGTTCTGTACTCCAATTCGCCGTCGTCGTGAACGATGCACTCGGAAATATCCATTACCTTTCGGGTATTGTCCTCCAGTTTGTGCGCGAATACGACAACGGGAAAAGCAAGTGCCGCTTGTTGCATGGATATTTTCATATCAATGGGAAAACGGCGTTGAGACAAAAAGGCGATTCTCCTGTGAGCAAATCTGCCACCGCCGCCGTGAACCGTCGTTACTACGGTATGGTCGGTAGAGCTGGCTTCGACTGCCGAATGTGCCTCCGCATCTCTCATCTCGCCCACGCAGATCACATCGGGGTCAAAACGGAGTGCCGCCATAACCAAGTCCTCCTGGGAAATGTCATAAATGTCCTTGTCGGATGGTCTTGACAATGTGTGGACTACGTTATTTACCACTCTGCCCTGCTCGTCTCGCTTGACAAGGGACAATTCTCTGGCACCGGACTCAATGGTATAGATTCGTTTACTGTCGGGGATCGAACCGAGCAAACAGTTGAGCAAGGTCGTTTTACCCGATGAGGTTCTTCCCGCAACCACAAAAGAAACGCCGTAGCGCAGACAGGTTTCAAGAAAAGAAAGCATATCGTCCGTCAAAGACTCCGTGCGGAGAAGGTTCTCCCTATCAACCCTTGCCGGATGAAGCATACGGATGGACACCGCTATACCTCTGTCAGCATCCACGATCGGTTCTTTGAGGGCGGTAATTCGGGTGTTATTCGGAAGGTGTCCCTGCGCGATGGGAGCCGCGTTATCAATGATCATGCCCGAATGCTGAAGCAGCTTCTTTACCACATCAATGGCGTGTCCCGGCGAGAAGAAATGCTCCTCTGCCTTTTCAATGCGACCGTCAAGGTGAGTGAGTGCCACATCGTCCCAACCGTTGATGTTGATTTCCTCCAGGTCGGGATCGGCAAGATACTTGGTCAGTATTGAATACTCCGCCATTTCGGTGTAAAGGCGATTCACCAAACTCTTTGTGTCATACCCTGCTACCAAATACCCCGTATCATAGAGGTACTTACCGATATACGCTTTGAGTTCTGCGGTCTTGCTCTTGTCGATGAGTGCTGTTGCGTAGTTCTTCGCAATATAGTTCTGTGTCAGACCTACCAGTGAAGGTAATTCGATCTGTGTCATATTAAGTCACCGCCTTCCTCGGCAAAAAGCACAAGTGCTTTTTGGGTGAGCGAATCGCCATACTTCCGAATTTCAGTTTTCTACACATCGCTCATACCGCCCTTTCCGCAATCGCTTTGATCGTCTGCATGAATTTCTTGTCTTTCATCGGCTCATACAGACTGCCCTCCATATACTGTTCGATAAGCGTACTGCAATACGGAATCGTGAAGGCGATCTTGCCAAGGTGCAATCTCGCGTCAGCAGCGGCAAGGTTGAACTCTTGTCGCGGAATATTCATTACCGCCACATCATTCTCCCGGAGATACCCACGGGAAGCGAAGGTCTTGAACTGCGACATTTGAAAGCTGAGGCATTTCAGGTCAGGAGTGGACAGACGGATCAGTTGGTCTGCCTTTTCCAAAGCAACCTGAGTGAGCAAGTTCGAATCGGGAAGCGACATACAATCCACGATCACATAGTCCGCAATCCCAACAAGCACATCATAGAGGTACTTTGCCTTGTCCTCGGTGTATTCGGGATAGCTGTGAACGTTTTCGCTGTCCTTGTATCCGAGATACCCGAGGTTCATTCTGTCCTTTGTCATAACCATATTGGAAACAACATCGTCAGCAAAAAAATCGGGTTTGGAAAGGATCGTTCCCACCGAAAACACGTCCTCGGAACGAAAATTCGGAAAGATGACAGGAATGGTAGGCGTAACAATATCGGTAAATACGACGATAACAGCACTTTTGCCACGGGAGCGACCGTACAGAGCTTCCGCGAGTTTTACCGAAAAGGTTGTTTTTCCACTTCCCGGCGAACCCCATACTGCTATCAATTTACCCATTGTCCGCTTCCTCCGTTTCATCCTTCGTTGTGTTGTCGATAGGGTTCTTATTCAGATAATCGTCCTGGACCTTGATATATGCGTCTGCCTTATCCGCGTCCCCTCTGTACACCAGCGCAAAGTGAATGGTCGTCACGGAATTGTAGTGAGCCAACAGCTCTGCCTGCTCGGGAGTAACAAGCAGCGTAACGGTTGCCGCTTTTCCGCCTTCCACGATCTCGTCCTTGTCTACCCCGTCGCTTGTGGTCGTGGTAATGACCTTAACATATTTCAGCTCTGCGGGTGTGTAGGACGTGTACATATCCTTATCGTAGATGATTACAGATACAATATCTCCGTTCTCCAATTTGTCTGAAAGACCTGCGGCGAAGTTTGCCACATTCACGGAGATAGCTACCTTTTCCCCGCCAAGACCGAGAAGCACGTCATCCGCACTCTTGTTATCTGTGGAAAGCTTGCTTGAAAAAAGATAATCTCCCGCATAAAGATCTGTCGCGGCATATTTACCGACAACGGCTTTCCCGTCCTTAATGACGTTATTCGGGAGATTGTACGAACCGACATTGACGATTTCAAGGTGGTCTGCGGTAATGATCTGACCTCTCTGCACATCTGTTTTGAGTCTTACGATATCCACCTTCTGATCGGTAAATCTGTTCACCAAAGGAGCCACACCAAAGGTGATAAGAAGTGCGAGTACGATGCAGATAACACCGATGACCGTTCTTGAAGAAAACGGCTTCTTACCGGGAGCTTTAGGTGCTTTGGTTGCCTTTGGGTTGTTCATAGGCTTGGAGCCAAAATTTCCAAAACTCATTTGTTTTTTTCCTCCTATTTATTAAATGAAATATCCGATCATCAGACCGGTAGACAGAAACGGCAAAAGCGGAAAGGCTTCTTTGTTCGATTGCTTCTTGACCTTGTTGTATATCGTTTGGAACACGATAGCAAAGACAAGACCGATCATATAACCAATCGCTCCGCCGTAAAAACCGAGGGACAATGCAGCGGCGGTAGACAGCTTTATATCCGCACCGCCGATACCGCCCTTCTTTGTAAACATCGCTATTGCCATCTGCGGAACGAACACCGCGAGAGCACCAAATATCATAGAACCGATGCCAACTTCCCCGAAATTCACAAGGGACAGTATAACGAGCATCACCCACAGAAAATCGTCTGCTTCGTGAGTGGATAAGTCCTGCACAGATGCGTACAGCAATATCAGAGCCAACACGATACCCTTCACTGTCCACATCGAAAAGCCGCCCACAAGATATAGGGCGATACTGACCGAAGGGATGAACAGATAGGTGAGGCGAGGATTGTAGGCAAAACCACGTTGTTCCATGTGGTTGTTCATAGAACCGCCCACAATAATCGTGAGAAAGACGAGAGCCGCAAAATGGATTGCGTAAGTGAAATATTCCATATGTCCTCCTAAAATATCAGGAGGACGGGGGGCTCCGTCCTCCGTCAGATTAAAAAAACACCGTCTTATGCGGTGTAGTTGAACATGTTCTGAATTTCGGTGTTCAGACGAGGGAGAATGACGCTGTTAAAGAGCGCGTAAAGACCGCCGAGGATGACTGCACCGACCACAACGGCGATGATGATCTTCACGCCTGTGTCAATGTAACCTTCCGCCTTGACGTTCTCGATAGTGGACTTTGCTCTGATTGCGAGAGCGT
>JBJDZI010000007.1:0-4896 GCA_051867925.1 Eubacteriales bacterium | reverse complement strand
CACCCACTTCCTTGGCTGACGGCACTCTAAATTTGTAGTATATCGACAGTCTGAGTCCGACTCATCAGAGTCGGGCTTTTGGATTGGATGGGGAGCATCGCCGTTGTTGCCGCCCAACGATGGCAGTCGGGTGCTTGTCGGCAGCATTCCCAAGCAAACGGTCAGCAAAACGGCAAATACGGGAAGCGTAATGTTAGCGGTAGCGGCGTAGCAGACAATCAGAACAGCACAAGCCACGCCGAGCCCAATGGGGGTAGCAGCAATATGGGATAGTGAATCTCCGAAACTCTGCCGGATCATCCCGACCCTGCTTCTTGGTCAAACTCTCTTTTTGTATAGCAGTCACCCGGCGGGAAAATGATGGTCTGAATCCTTATCTCTTACAGCAGCCGTACTCCCGCCGCTTCACAAGCCCGTACCGTCTCGGCATCCCAGATGCTGGACTGCACCTCGCCGATGTGGGCAGAACCGAGGAGGAGCATACACAGTCTGGACTGTCCGATACCGCCGCCGATGGTCAGCGGAAGTTCGCCGGCAAGCAACATTTTGTGGAAGGGAAGGGCGCGGCGATCATCACAACCCGCCAGCGTCAGCTGACGGTCCAGCGAAACTTCGTCTACGCGGATGCCCATAGAGGAGATCTCAATGGCGCAGTCCAGCACGTCATTCCAGAAGAAGATGTCACCGTTCAGCGCCCAGTCGTCGTAGTCGGGGGCGCGCCCATCGTGGGGCTTGCCCGATTTCAGCGCACCGCCGATCTGCATGATGAAGGCGGTCTTGTGTTCCTTCACAAAGGCGTTCTCCCGCTCCTTGGAAGTCAGATCGGGATAGCGATCCTCCAGTTCCTGTGTGGTCACGAAGGAAACCTCGCGGCAGAGTTCGGTGTGCAGTTGGGGAAAACGAACCCGCAAGCGGTCACAGGTGTTGCAGATAGCACCTACGATGGCGCGGACAATCAGCTGCAGGTAGTCGAGATTTCTGGTCTCGCGGGTGATAATCTTCTCCCAGTCCCATTGGTCCACATAGATGGAGTGGAGATTATCCAGTTCCTCATCCCTGCGGATAGCATTCATGTCGGTGTACAGACCGTTGCCCACCGTAAAGCCGTAGCGTTTCAGTGCCAGCCGCTTCCATTTTGCCAGCGAGTGAACCACCTGGGCATTTTCGCCCACGGCGGGGACGTCAAAGGAAACGGGGCGCTCGTAGCCGTTGAGATTGTCGTTGAGGCCCGACTCCTCTGTGACAAACAGGGGAGCGGAGACGCGCTTTAAGTGCAGAGCGTCGGAAAATTCCTCCTGGAAGGTCTGTTTGATGTAAGCGATGGCTTTCTGGGTGTTGTATGCGTCCAAAGCGGGCACGTAGCCTGCGGGAATCTGTACTTTGTTCATGGTGAGGATCCTTTCGTGTTGATGCGTAATAGAATGGTACTATTATAGTACAAATGACGCCGAAAATCAATAGTTTCCCTTGGATTTTTCAGAAGAAAGTTGCGACTTGAATATATTACGGCGAAGCCACAGCCAAGGAAGTTCTAAATCCTTTTCTTGGCTCCGCCGAAGTCTGCAAAAGACCGGGCTCGGCAGTTTGCATAAATCTTCAAACGGAAATTTGGTAAAATAATCAAATTGTGAAACAAATATAAATTTTTCACAAAGAGGCACTACCCTCTTGACAGATGGGTCAAAAATGATTAAAATAATAATGGATATAATTTAACTAACGGAAACTCGTATGTATAAATTATAGCGAAAATCAAAAGGAGGTGTAAATTTTGTTTTACCCAATACAACTGAATATTCCACTGTTCGGTTGGATCGGCATCGCCGCCGCCCTGGCTCTGCTGGGCTTGGCTGCGGGATTCTTCATTGGCTGCAAAGTGCGCGTCGGCAGGGTTCATAAGACCATTGACGAGGCTGTGCAGGAGGCAAACCAGATCGTCTCTGAGGCAACGAAAACCGCAGAGACCAAGAAAAAGGAAGCCATTCTGGAAGCCAAGGAAGAAATTCTGGCAGCCAAAAAGGAAAGCGAACGCGAGATCAAAGACCGCCGCAACGAAATGACTCGCTTGGAACGCCGTGTCGCATCCCGCGAGGAACAGCTCGACCGGAAGATCGAACAGTACGAGCGCAAGGAAGCCCAACTGGACAACAAGATCAAGGAAAATACCGCTCGCGGAGAAGAACTGGAAGCCATCAAAGCGCAGCAGATCGAAAAACTGCAGGAACTTTCCGGTCTTACCGTAGAAGAGGCAAAGGCAGAGATCATCGGTCAGATCGAAGAGCAGGCGCGTTACGAAGCTGCCATGAAGCTGGCTGAGATCGAGGAACAGCTGAAAGAAGACGCCGACGATAAGGCGCGCAGTATCCTGTCCCTTGCCATCTCCCGTCTGGCATCCGAACACGTTGCAGAGGCTACCGTTTCGGTAGTGCCCCTTCCCAACGACGATATGAAGGGACGCATTATCGGACGTGAGGGCAGAAACATCCGTGCTGTTGAGACCCTTACCGGTGTGGATCTGATCATCGACGATACCCCCGAGGCCATCACCGTGTCCTGCTTCGACCCCGTTCGGAGAGAGGTAGCACGGCTGGCACTGGAAAAACTCATCGCAGACGGGCGCATTCACCCTGCCCGCATCGAAGAAATGGTGGAAAAGGCAAAGAAGGAAGTGGAACTGTCCATCAAGCAGGCAGGCGACCGCGCAACCTTCGAAACCGGCATCCACGGCATCCCGCAGGAGCTGGTGAAACTGCTGGGACGGCTCCGTTACCGCACCAGTTACGGTCAGAATGTGCTGGATCACTCCATAGAGGTATCGCTTTTGTCGGGGATGATCGCAGACGAGATGGGCGTAGACAGCACCATGGCCAAGCGCGCAGGTCTGCTCCATGACATCGGCAAGGCACTGACTCACGAGACCGAAGGCAGTCACGTTCAGATCGGCGTGGACGTTGCCAAGAAGTACAAAGAAAGCAAAGAGATCATTCACGCCATCGAGGCGCACCACGGAGACGTGGACCCCAAGACTCCCATCGCCTTCATCGTGCAGGCGGCAGACGCCATTTCGGCAGCCCGTCCTGGTGCAAGACGCGAGAATTTGGAGAACTACATCAAACGTCTGCAAAAGCTGGAAGAGATCGCAGAATCCTTCCCCGGAGTGGAAAAGTCCTTCGCGATTCAGGCAGGCAGAGAAGTGCGGATCATGGTGAAGCCCGAAGTGGTTTCCGATCAGCAAATGATCATGGTGGCAAGAGACATTGCCAAGAAGATCGAGGCAGAACTCAAGTATCCCGGACAGATCAAGATCAACGTGGTACGCGAGAGCAGAGCCGTCGATTACGCAAAATAATAACGGACACGGCGACCCCCGCCGTACGGAACATATAAATAATATAAAGTTAGCTGGCAAGTTTGTTCGGCACCGCCGACTTCTCATAAATAGCGATATATTATGAAATATGGATCTCGGAAGGAGAAGAAACGCTTCTGTGGAGAAGCTGACTTCTCCTTCTTTTTCGGAAAGGAGTCTTTATGAAATTACTTTGTCTGGGCGACGTGGTGGGACCCGTCGCAGTGGATCGCCTGTGCAATTCCCTGTGGAAATATCGGAAGGAGCATCAGATTGATTTCGTGATGCTCAACGGCGAGAACGCTGACGCGGGCAACGGCATCACCAAAGCCACTGCCGAGCGACTGCTGTCCGCGGGCGTGGACGTAATCACCGGCGGCAATCATATGTTCAAAAAGCGGGAGGTCTACCGCTATCTGGACGATGAGGAGCGGATCCTCCGCCCTGCCAATTATCCCGCCGAACTGCCCGGTAAGGGGGACACCATTCTGGACGTTTGCGGCTGGCGCATTCTGGTGATCAATGTGCAGGGAACCGTCTTCATGGACGCGCTGGACTGTCCCTTCCGCACCGTGGAGCGGATTCTCGACCGCAACGCGGGGCGGTACGATCTCTCTCTCTTGGATATTCACGCTGAAGCTACCTCGGAAAAGATCGCGCTGGCGCGGTATTTCGACGGCAGGATCGACATAATCGTGGGTACCCACACCCATGTCCCCACCGCCGATGCCCGCATCCTGCCGAAAGGGAGCGGCTTTGTCACCGATCTGGGAATGTGCGGTGTCACCGAGAGCGCGCTGGGCGTGGACACGGAGTGCATCATTCAAAAGCTCAGATACAAAATTCCCGTGAAATTTAAACTTGCAGAGGGAAATGTAACTTTTCAAGGGGCTGAGTTTGTCAAAACCCCACAAAAGGCGGGCGTGGATTTTGTGGCAAGAGTAGAATTTTCATAACAATCCCGAGGACTCTTGCACCCGACTTTGGAATTTGCTATAATAATATAGCAGGTATCCGTACCTAAAGTCTCTGTTTGTGAGAGGAGAAAGACAATGGAAGTATTGAAAGTATCGGCTAAATCCAGTCCAAATCTTGTTGCAGGAGCCATTGCAGGTGTGATCCGTGACTGTGGTGCCGTAGAAGTGCAGGCAATCGGCGCAGGTGCCGTCAATCAGGCTATCAAAGCGATCGCTGTGGCAGGTGCGTTCCTTACCGACGATCAGATCGAGATCAGCTGCAAACCTTCCTTTGCAGAGGTTTCCGTCAACGACGAACAGCGCACTGCCATCAAGTTGATTGTCAAAGCGGACAAGCCCGCTGAATAACCAAGAACTTTTTTCAAAAAGGTTCCCGGAACTCCCAAAACTTTTACAAAGGGGCGGCAAGTATTTGCCGCCCTCAGTTTGTCGATAAACTATAAATTTAGAGTACCGCCAGCCAAGGAAAGGGGTTGGGAGCCCGAGCGTTGTAGCAACCGCGGAGCGGTTGCTACGGGAAAAACTTCGGCGTTTGAGATGGTTTTCCCCTTCCCTCGGTATGGTATGGGG
>JBJDZI010000006.1:0-4946 GCA_051867925.1 Eubacteriales bacterium | reverse complement strand
TTTTCTGAAAGACTTTTTCGACAAACTGAGGGCGGCAAATACTTGCCGCCCTCAGCCTGTCGAAAAACTATAAATTTAGATAGCCGCCAGCCAAGGAATGGGGTTGGAGGTCTGATGAGGAGTGTAGCAACCGCGTTGCGGTTGCTACGAAAACTTCGGCGCACACGACGGTTTTCCCCTTCCCTCGGTATGGTATGGGGCTTTTTCGACACTCTGAATTCCCCTTTTTCAAAAGGGGGATTGCGGGGTTTGGGGCAGCGCCCCAATTAGAACAGTGGGGGCAGCGTCCCAATTCTGATAAATTTTACTTGCTGTACAAGGGGTACTTTTCGCAGATCTTGGCGACTTCTTTGCGGACGAAGTCGATCTTGCCTTCGAAGTCGTCGTCTGCGCAGAGACGGAGCAGATGCGCGAGGACAACGAAATCCTCCTCTACCAAACCGCGGGTGGTGGCGGCAGGTGTGCCCAAACGGATGCCGCTGGTCACGAAAGGCTTCTGGGGATCGTTGGGGATGCCGTTCTTGTTGGCGGTGATGTGGCAAACATCCAAGCGGCGCTCGAACTCCTTGCCGGTGATGTTGAAGTTCCGCAGATCCAGAAGGATCAGATGGTTGTCGGTGCCGCCCGAAACCATGTTGAAGCCCTCTTTGCCCAGCGCATCAGCGAAAGCGGCGGCATTTTTTACGATCTGTGCGGCGTAATCCTTGAATTCGGACTTCAGTGCCTCTCCGAAGCAGACAGCCTTAGCGGCAATGGTATGCATGAGAGGACCGCCCTGAGTGCCGGGAAAGATCGCCTTGTCGATGGCTTTGGCATATTCCTCTTTGTTGGTGAGGATCAGACCGCCGCGAGGACCGCGGAGGGTCTTGTGGGTGGTGGTGGTGGTAATGTCCGCAAAGGGAACGGGGGAAGGATGCTGTCCGCCTGCTACCAGACCGGCGATGTGCGCCATATCCACCATCAGAAGCGCGCCCACTTTGTGGGCGATGTCTGCAAACCGCTCGAAGTCGATCTTGCGGGGGTATGCGGAAGCACCTGCCACGATCAGCTTGGGTTTGCACTCCAGAGCGATCTCTTCCACTTTGTCGTAGTCGATCATGCCGGTGTCGTCCTCCACGCCGTAGGGGACGAAATTGTAGAGCAGACCCGACACATTCACAGGGGAGCCGTGGGTCAGATGGCCGCCGTGGGCAAGATTCATGCCCATGACCGTATCACCGGGCTTCAGAAAAGCAACGTAAACGGCGGTGTTGGCTTGTGCGCCCGAGTGGGGCTGAACGTTGGCGTATGCCGCGCCGAACAGCTCCTTGGCGCGGTCGCGGGCGATGTTTTCCACGATGTCCACGGCAGAGCAACCGCCGTAGTAACGCTTGCCGGGGTAGCCCTCGGCATATTTATTGGTGAGGACGCTGGCGTTTGCCGCCATGACCGCCTCGGAAACGCAGTTTTCGGAGGCGATCAGTTCGATGCCGTCCTGCTGGCGGGCAAGTTCGCGGGCGATGGCTTCAGCCACGGCGGGATCATACTTCGCCAGAAATTCCATATTTTCGTAAACCATGGTAAATTCTCCTTGTCAATAGTATCAACAATCCTATTATACAAGAAAATTATCGGTTTGTAAAGGGGTTTTTGAAAAAAGATTCGGTATTTTTTCGGCAATAACGTCAATTTGTCGAAAAAGTTTCGATTTTGCAGGGAGAGGAGATGAAAAACGCCGCGATGGCGGTCGTCGCCCGCGCCCTTGCCGCTCTTTTTTGCAAATTCCCTTGATTTTCTCCCCGATGTGTGGTACAATAAATCGAAACCGACTGATAGGAGATACGCGATGAAAAAAGCCATTTTGTTCGATCTGGACGGAACGCTCTGGGATTCCGGGGAGACGGTTCTGCCTGCGTGGAATCGGGTGCTGGCAGAGGTGAGCGTTCGCCCGCCCGTGACGATGGACGAGTTGAACAGCTTTATGGGGCTGGGACCGCAGGATCTTGCCGACAAATTTTTGCCCATGCTGGACGATCCCGCAGAGCGGCTGGCACTCTTCACCCGATGCTTTGACGCAGAGGTGGCGGCGATCCGCAAAGAGGGGGCGCGGCTTTACGAGGGCGTTACTGAGATGCTGGAGACTCTGAAAGCGCGGGGTTGTTTCCTCGCCGTGGTCAGCAATTGCAAGGACGGCTACATTCAGGCGTTTATGGATTATTACCGCCTTCACGACCTGTTCACCGACTTTGAGTCGGCAGGTGCAACGGGGCTTACCAAGGGCGAGAACATCGCGCTGGTGCTGGAGCGAAACGGATTTTCCTCCGCAGATGCGCTCTATGTGGGCGATACGGTGTGGGATATGGAAGCCTCCGCCAAGGCGGGCGTGGACTTTTTGCACGCTGCTTACGGATTCGGCAGTGTTCCGGAGGGTACCCCTGCTGCAAATCGCCCGGCGGACATCCCGGCAAAGGTTTGACACGGGATGACTCTGCCGCGGCCTAAAATCAATCCGATAGGAGAATGCATATGAACTACGAAATCATCAAGCTTTGGGAGAACACTCCCGATTTTCATCCCGAATACAATCAGCCCGAGCCGAATTTGGAGGTGCATCCCGTGGAAAATCCCCGCGGATGCGTGGTGGTGATCCCCGGCGGCGGGTACGAATGGATCGCCTTCGATCACGAGGGCAGGGAACTGGCTGAATATCTGAACGCGCAGGGCTACTTTGTCTACATTCTGACCTATCGCTTCGGACCTTACCGCCATCCCGTGGAGCAGAGGGACGCCGCGCGCGCCATTCGAATGGCGCGCTATCGGGCGGGGGCGTGCGGCTACGATGCCCACAAGATCGCCGTGATGGGATTTTCGGCAGGCGGACATCTGGCGATGACCGCTTGCACCAAGTTTGACAGCGGTATTGAGGGAGACGAGATCGACTGCGTCTCCAGCCGTCCCGACTTAGGGGTGCTATGCTACGGCGTGCTGACGCTGGGTACTGATTACACCCATTGGGGAACCACGCTGAATCTGCTGGGCGAGGGCTACGATCCTGCGGTGGCGTGCGAGCTGTCCGCATTGGGCGCGGTGCGCTCCGATATGCCCCCCTGCTTTATCTGGCACACGGCGGAGGACGATCTGGTGCCGGTAGAGAACTCGCTGGAGATGGCGCGCGCCATGCGTAAAGTGGGCGTGCCCTATGAACTGCACGTTTTCCCCTTCGGCGGTCACGGGCTGGGACTGGCGTTTGACACCAATCCTTACGTTTCCCGCTGGGCAGGGATGCTGATGGACTTCTTCGGGAAGTTCTGGGGATAAGCCTCATTTGGGATTAACTTGGGAAAGGAACGAAGCCAAGCAGTTCGCGGTTTTCTCCGAAAAACGCGGTAAACGCCGAATCAAGCATCGGAACAAGCGGGCTTCGACAAAACAGTATGACAGATACCATTGCGGCAATATCGACTCCCTACGGAAAGGGAGGGATCGCGGTCATCCGTATCAGCGGAGACGAGGCGATGGCGGTGGCGGGACGGGTGTTCCACCCTGCATCGGGCAAGCCGCTTGCCGAGGCGGAGGGCGGCAGGATCATTTACGGCAATATTTGCGCACCCACTGTGGACGGCGCCTTGGGCAAGGTTATCGACGACGGCATGGCGGCAGTCCTGCGGGCGCCGCGCTCCTATACGGGCGAGGACACGGTGGAGATCTCCTGTCACGGTGGCATATTGCTGACCGAGCAGGTGCTTTCTGCCGTGATTGCCGCAGGCGCGCGACCTGCAGAGGCGGGGGAATTTACCAGACGCGCCTTCGTGGCGGGCAAACTGTCGCTGACCGAAGCGGAAGCGGTGATCAATCTCATCGACGCCCGCTCCGAGGAGGCGCTGAAACTGGCGCGCTCCCACACGGCAGGGCGGCTGACCGCCAAGCTGGCTGAATTTTACGAGAGTTTGAAGACGCTGATCTCCACCGCATACGTTTACGCCGACTATCCTGACGAGGATCTGACCGATCTCTCCACCGAGGAGATGGTGGCTGCGCTGGAGACTTTGCGGGCGCAGATGCAGGCACTGTCTGACACCTATTATGTAGGTCACGCCGTGTCCGAGGGCATTGCCGCGGTCATCGTGGGCAGACCCAACACGGGCAAATCCTCCATTCTCAACCGACTTTTGGGCAGAGAACGGGCTATTGTCAGCGACATTGCAGGCACGACCCGCGACACTATCGAGGAGACGGTGCAGGTGGGTAGAGTGACCTTGCGACTCACCGACACGGCGGGGCTGCGGGATTCCGAGGATCCCATCGAGCAGATCGGCGTGCGGCGCAGTTTGGCGGCTCTCTCCGAAGCGGAGTTGATTTTGGCGGTATTCGACGGTGGAGAGCGACTCTCTCCGGAGGATCTGGAGCTACTGGAGAAACTCCGCGGTTGCGCCGCGCCTAAGATTGCGCTGGTGAACAAGTCCGACCTGTGCGCGGGCGATCCGGTCGATCTGCCCGATGGGCTGTTCGGTGCGGTTTGCCCTGTCTCCGCCAAGACCGGGGAGGGGATGGATCGCTTGCTTGCCGCCATCGAATCGCTTTATGTCAGCGGCGAGATCGACTATGACAGCACCGCGATCCTTGCCAACGCCCGTCAAAAGGGCGCACTGGATCGGGCGATCGCGGGCGTGGAAGCGGCACTTCGTGCGCTCCAAGACGGATTCACCCCCGATGTGGCAGGTCTCGACCTGGAGGAAGCCATGGCGGCTCTCTCTGAAGCCGACGGCAGAGCAGTCTCCGCCGACATTGTAGACGCCATCTTTCACCGCTTTTGCGTAGGAAAATGAATTTTGATTATATTGGGGGCTTCACCCCAAACCCCGGTCGGAACCTTCTTTCAAGAAGGTTCCGACACCTCCAAGAACTTCAAATCAGGGCGGCAAGGATTTGCCGCCCTCAGAGTGTCGAAAAAGTTAACGAGAATACTG
>JBJDZI010000005.1:0-4976 GCA_051867925.1 Eubacteriales bacterium | reverse complement strand
ATACGCCGAAGTTTTTCCCCTTCCTCCAGACCTCCAACCCCATTCCTTGGCTGGCAGCTTTCTAAATTTGTAGTATATCGACAGTCTGAGGCGGCAAATACTTGCCGCTTTTATGTTATTTTGGAGCCACCGAGCTAAGGAATAGGGGTGGGAGTCCGGGCGTTGTAGCAACCGCAGAGCGGTTGCTACGGGAAAAACTTCGGCGCCCCCGATGGTTTTCCCCTTCCCTCGGTATGGTATGGGGCTTTTTCGACACGCTGAGGGGCGGCAATTGCTTGCCGCCCCTTCAATAGCTTATGGAGTTCCGAGAACCTTCTTTCCCAAAGACTCAGGTTGAGTGAACTCAGCTCTTATTCCTCAATCTTTCTTTTGCGAGCGATCACAACGGCAGCGGTCAGCAAGGATGCGACGAGAATGCCTGCAACCACGATTCCGTCGCCGGTGGGGGGAGGAGTCACGGGATCGGTGGTGCCGATGGCAGGGATCGTCTTGCCGGTCTCCAGCGTAGTACCGCAATCGGAACAAACCTTATCGCCGGTGTAGCCGTCTTCGGTCGCAGTAGCGTCCTTGGCGTTCACGATCTCGGTATGCGCGTGATCGCACTTGACGGTGGCAACAACGGAAGTCACATAAGTTTTGTCCTCCTCACCGATCAGACGAAGTCCGAACTTCGTACCGGGCAGGCGGGAGTCCTCGGGAATGGTCAGATCGTAGATCAGATCGCCGTTGATGTAACACTTCACATGACCTTCGTCATCGTACTCAACGCCCAGTTTGACGCCACGGGTTACATCATAGCCTGCGGTGTCCAGATCCACCTGATCGGCACCGCTGACGAATTCTTTCCAGCCGGTGGGACCGGTGTAAACGCCTTCCGCATTGTAGCCGCCGTCAATGGCAAGACGGAGCCTGTTGCCTTCGTCTATGAACAGGAAATAGTAAATCACATCGCTGCCCGACCAGAAATTGCAGTCATCGTCCGCATCGGTGGCGCAGAAAATGATACCGTTGCACTGGGTGGTACTGCCGTCGGTGACGATGGTCGCCTCGATCTTGCCTTCCTCCATGCCTTGATCAAAGAGCAGGATGCCGTCCTTGGGCGCGTAGATCTTTTCATCGGAAACCACCCATGTCTTGGCGTGCGCCTCCACGACCGAGCCTACCAGTCCGCCGGGAGCGGTATAGGAATACCGAACGCGGGTGCGGCTGTTCAGATCGCCCGTGAAAATTTTGGTGTTGTCGTTCTTGTGAGCACCACTGATGGCACCGGTGTTGGCGCAGTCCAGCAGGACGTCATAAACACCTGCCTCGGTATTGTCGTTGAAGCGTGCCACGATGGCAGCCGCCCAGCAACCGATAGCGGAGCTGTCATTCTTCTGATTGTCGTGGAAGCCGCTTCTGTCGGCAGTGGCGCAGGCAGTAACGGCAGCCGCGGTAGTGCATCCGGTCACGGTGATGGGAGAAGCGGATGAATGTCTGCCCACATAAGCCGCCACATCATACTTGGCGTTATCGGAAGCGTCTACCGAAGAGGTGCTGTCAATGGAACAGTCGCGGATGGCGGTACGCCCCATGGTCACACCCGCCATAATGCCCGCAAAACCAAGGAAAGGCTGGTTATCCGATGCGTTGGCATGAACGGGAATGTCCACATTGACCAGATCCACGTTGGAAATGGTGCCGTTTACCATGTAAGCAACCACGCCGCCATAGTGCATCTGCCAGTTTCTGTTAAAGTTAATGGTGGTGTTCACCGTGCCGTCCTTCAAGGTAAAATTCTTGAAGGTAGCGTTTTCCGCTTTAACTGCCAGCAAAGCGAAGCCGACCTCGCCGAAATTGCCGTCGGATGCGCCGGGATATTCCGCGATGACAAAATTCTTGTTCTGTGCGCCGCCGTCCAACTTCTGATCATTGTTGTTTGCAACGGTGGCGGTCACCGTTGCACCGGTCACGGTGTGTCCCGCGCCGTCAAACGTGCCGCTGTAAACATGGAGCGGCGTCCAGCTTTTTCCACTCAGATCAATGTTCGCGGAAAGGGTGATGTTGGTGTCTGCAGAGAGCGTTCCGTCATTGATCTTCGTGACAACGTCGATCAGCTCGTCAGCAGTCCCAACGGTTTTCATCTCCGCCGCCAGCGCGGCGGGTGCCGTAACGGCAAAGATCGCAACAATCATTGCAGCCGTTATCAGCAGGGAGAGTGCTTTTTTCATCATATACCTCCATAATCGGGCGTCGATCCGCAATCTGCGCGAATCGTCTGCTTTTTGGTATCTTCATTATAGCTTTTTCCGCAAATTATTTCGTCTATCATTTTATTGAATTTGTCCAATTTTTTACGACAGACTTGACTTTTTTCATAGATCGTGTATAATGAGAGCGGAGGGACTATCATGACATCCAAATGTAAACTGTTTTATCAGGTCGACCCGCCTCTCGCTGCGGATTTTCCCGTTCGGGCAGTGGTCAAAGAAGCCATCGGTCAGCGGCGCGAGATCATTGACCAAGTGCAGGACTACGGTCAAGTGACCTATCCCCGTGACGGCACTACGCCCTTTGTCAAGAACGTGAAGGGACGCACCATCGAGACCGACCTGCTCCCCCGCTCCGTTCCTTACGAATGGGAACGGTATATGCCCGACACGCTGGGCTTTCATATGCACGAAAATCTGGAACTGACGCTGATCACCGAAGGGCGGATGCTCTATATCGTGGACGGCAATTTTGTGGAAGCCCGTCCCGGTGACGTGGTCTTTTTCGGCAGTTACATTCCCCACGCTTGGGTTCCCGACCGCTCCGCCCCGGTCAATGTGATCGAGATCACTTTCAAGGCGGATTTTACCGAACGGTTCAAGATTCAGGGCAGTCCCATCGCCTCGCGCCTTGCGGCAGGCAATCTGAAATTTCTGCGCTTTCCCGCCGTTTCGGAACAGGAAAAAGACACAGATCCCGCCATCCGCGTCCGCAGGATCGCCGCCGAACTGCAAAATCGCCTCTTCGGCTATCAATTTTCCGCCGCGCTGGAACTGAATCTGCTCCTGCTGACCTTACTTCGCCGAATGGGCTCTCTGCCCGAAAAGAACGAACCGGGGCAAAGTCAGGTGATCCGCTCCGCCAGAGAGTACATTGCCGCCCATCTATCGGAAAATCCCGGACTTTCGGAGATCGCCGCCGCCGTTTACGTCACCCCTCACCATTTGTCCTATCTCTTCAAAAAGCAGGTGGGCATCGGCATCGCCGACTATATGAACCGCCAAAAGATTCTGCGCACCGCAGAACTGCTCTCCGAATCGGAGCTGTCGATTCTGGACATCGCGCTTCGGAGTGGCTTTACATCCAAGTCCAATTTTTACCGCGTATTCAAGGAATACTACGGCATCACCCCCCAGCAAATGCGGGATGCGTTCACCGAGGAAAAACTGTCGGAGCGCAGACCTGATAATCCATCTACGGAGGAACTAAAATGAAAGAATCCACCAAAAAGCCCAATCTGGTCTTTCTGTTTGCCGACCAGCTCCGCCTGTGCAGTATGGGCTACGCAGGCGACACCAAAGCCATCACCCCCAACATCGATGCGCTGGAGAAGCGTTCCTTGAATCTCTGCAACGCCGTATCGGGGCATCCCGTCTGCGCACCCTTCCGCGCTTCTCTGCTCACGGGCAAATATACCACCAGTACGGGAATGGTCATCAACGAGATCCGTCTCTCCCCTCATCACCGTTCCTTCGCGCACGTGCTGAACGACAACGGTTACAACACCGCCTACATCGGCAAATGGCATATGTACGCCAATGAGTGGGGCAATCACTACGATCCCAAGAACTCCTACATTCCCGAAGGTCCCGACCGTCTGGGCTTTGACCAGCTTTTCGCCGCCTACAATTTTCATCACGAAAATGTGGGAGAGACCTCTTACTATCACCTAAATTCCCCCGAAAAGCTCTATTATGACGGATTTGAACCCGATTGTCAGACCGATATGGCGATCGCCGAGATCGAGCGGCTGTCCAAGGAGGAGAAACCCTTCGCCATGTTCCTGTCCATCGGCATCCCCCACGATCCGTGGGACGAGTGGAACTGCGATCCCGAAGCCTACGCCAAATACGCCGACACCGAGTTCACGCTCCCCGAGAACTATCTTCCCGAAAACGATCCCTACGCCGACGGCTGGGCAAGACTCAGCAAGAAGGAACGGGCAGATCTTCCCTGCTGGATGCGCGGTTACTACTCCATGGCGACCAAAGTGGATGACAATGTGGGCAAGATGGTTGATGCCCTGGATCGCATGGGACTTTCCGATGACACCATTTTCGTCTTCACCTCCGACCACGGCGAGCTGTTCGGTGCCCACGGACGGCGTGCCAAGAACATCTTCTACGAAGAAGCCGTGCGGATTCCCTTCCTGATGCGCTGGGGCGACAAACTGAAAGTAGGTGAAAATCCGCTCTGCATCAACACACCCGATCTGATGCCCTCCCTGCTCTCCATGATGGGAATGGGAGATCAGATTCCCGCAGAGGTGGAAGGGCTGGATCTGTCCGATGCCATTTTAGGAAAGGAAGGTGCCGCCGCTCCCGCAGGCACGCTGATGATGGGGACGGGTGCCACCGCTAAATGGGAGGACGGTCACGAATGGCGCGCTTGGCGCACTGATCGTTACACCTACGCCACCTATTTGGTGGACGGCAGTGAGCTGTTGTTCGACAATGTCGCCGATCCCCTGCAGATGCACAATTTGGCAGGCGATCCCGCATACGCCGATCTGCAGGCGCAGATGATTGCCGCCATGCACGCCGAGATGGAGCGCATCGGGGACAAATTCCACCCGAGTTCCTACTACCGCGACAACTGGACCAAAGATCGCATCATTTTCAAAAATAAGGCAGACTAAAACCATCGGCGGTGCGATAGAATTATCGCACCGCTCAGAGTGTCGAAAAAGCCCCATACCATACCGAGGGAAGGGGAAAACCATCTCA
>JBJDZI010000004.1:8741-25881 GCA_051867925.1 Eubacteriales bacterium | reverse complement strand
CCACCCACTTCCTTGGCTGGCGGCACTCTAAATTCGTAGTTTATCGACAGTCTGAAGGCTCCTTCTTGAAAGAAGGAGCCTTTTGGAAGACACGGGACAGCGTCCCGCGCTCATTTCCATTATTCAACAGAGATCACGTAATAGTACAGAGGCTGACCGCCGCCGACTACGGCAACTTCCACGTCATCGCCCAGCTTTTCGCGCAGATGATCTGCCATACGCTCGGCATCCTCGGGATCTACGTCAGAGCCGTAGAACAGGGTCACAAAAGATGCCTCGCCCATGTGATCGATGAGCATATCCATGCACTCCTCGCGGGTGTCGGTGACATACTTCACTTTGCGCTCGACCAGACCCAGGATTTGACCGCCCTTGATCTCCTGCCCGTCAAAGGTGGAGTCGTGTGCCGCAAAGGTGATGTCCAGCGTCTTGACAGAACCGAGCGCCGCGGTCATGTTGGCGGTGTTCTCCTCGGGAGTCTCGTCGGGGCTGAAGTTCATCATCGCGGCAATGCCCTGGGGGACGCTGACCGAAGGAATCACGATGACCCTCTTGTCCTCCACAATCTTGGCTGCCTGCTCGGCTACCAGACAGATGTTGCTGTTGTTGGGAAGCAGATAAACGATCTCGCTGGGAGTGGCGTTGACTGCTTCAATCAGTTGTTCGGTGGAAGGATTCATGGTCTGACCGCCGTAGACGAAGGAATCTACGCCCAGATCGGCAAACAGAGTCTTCATCCCCTCGCCCATGGTAACCGATACAAAACCGTACTGTTTTTCGGGGGCGCGGACTGTCTTTGCGGGAGCCGCCCCTTCCTCGATGAGCGCGGTATGTTGATTCTGCATATTCTCGATCTTTACGGTGTACAGAGAACCGTAGCGGATCGCTTGGGAGAGAACGCTTCCGGGATCTTTGGTATGTACGTGTACCTTCACGATCTCGGTATCCTCCACGAATACGGCGCTGTTTCCTGCGTTCAGCACGAACTGATGGAACTCCTCCACCTTGCCCTCGCCCAAATATGCCTCGCTCTTGGTGACAATGCACTCGGTGCAATAGGGGAATTCGATGTCAACCGTCTCGAATTCGGCGAAGTTTGCCTTCTTGGCGGTAGCCGCGGGAGCGTCGGTCTTGTTGACTGCCGCCACAGGCTGATTCTTCAGCGCAGCGCGCATACCTTCCAGAATGGCAACGAAGCCTGCGCCGCCTGCGTCAACCACGTTCGCCTGCTTCAGTACGGGAAGCATCTCAGGAGTTTCCTCCAAAGTATGCTCCGCAACCTCTACCATGTAGTCGAAAAGGTTGTCGACCTCGTATTCCTTATTGGAAGCCTTCTCCAAAGCAGTCTCCACGCTGGCGCGCATAACGGTCAGGATCGTACCTTCGGTAGGATGCTGAACTGCCTTGTACGCCTCGGAAACGCCCATATCGAACGCCTTCAGAATATCGACCGAGTCAACGGATTCTTTGCCTGCAAAGCCCTTGGCAATGCCACGGAAGAAGAGGGAGAGGATAACACCGGAGTTGCCGCGTGCGGCGCGGAGCAGACTGCTTGCCACCTTGTCGGCACACTCGGAAATGGAGCCGTTGTAATCTGCCAGTTCAGCTGCAGGAGACATGGTCATACTCATGTTGATGCCTGTGTCACCGTCAGGTACAGGGAATACGTTCAGCTCGTTGATTGCTTCTTTTTGATTATGGATAGAATTTGCGGCAGAGACCACCATGCTGGCATAAGTGGCGCCGTCGATTTTTGCGGGGGACGATTCGTTGAGTGTCTTCTCGTCTTTCATGAATCTATTCTCTCCTTTAGATCATTATTCGCACAGAGACATTGTAGCATACAAATACGGTTTTGTCAAGACCCCTCTATCGCTTTCCAACCTTAGTTTTTCAATTATTTGTGTTCGTTTTTCAATAATTTGCGTTTTTCGACCGGAAAATTACGCCAACCACCTTCGGCCCGGCGTGAGAAGAGATGATCGCGCCGATTTCCACGCGAGACACGGGCGCGTAGCCCAGTGCATCGGTCATCGCCTTTTCCATGGCATCGCCGTCGGCGGGATTATTGCCGTTGATGATCAGATAAGGTGTCCCCGCTTCCACTTCAGTCAGTACCTTTTCGGCGATCTTGGGGATCAACTTCTTTTCACCGCGAACCATTTCGTCGTTTTCGATCTTGTGATTGCAGATCCGCATCACAGGCTTGATGCCCAGCGCTTCGCCCACCACGGCAACGGCGCCGGGAATCCGTCCCGATTTCTTGGCGTATTTGAGGGTGTAGGGCGCGAAATAGATCAGCGTATGGGACAGCAGATCGCAGATGGTCGCCTCTACCTCATCGGCGGACTTCCCTGCTCTCACCATCTCTGCCGCCTGCAGGACGGCGTAGCCGTAAGCCATGGTATAGGTGCGGCTGTCGATGAGACGGATGCGGAAGCTGTCGCGGCACTCGGGGTGTGCCTCGTAAAACTGCTCTCTTGCCGTTTCGGCATTTCCGAAGGTAGCGGATGCCTCGCGGTTGATGAGCGTGAGGATCACGTCGGTATATCCCTCTTTTTGCACCGACTCGTACAGTTCGGTAAAGCGGAAGACGGTGATCTGGGAGGTGGACGGAAGGGATTCGGAATTTTGCAGCAGGGTGTAGAACTCTGCGTTGGTCAGGTCCACGCGGCTTTCGTAGGACTTTTCGTCCAGCAGAAAACTGTAATTCAGCACGGTGATGTCGTTGGCTCTCTCCTGTTCGAGAGTGAGATCGGAAGCCGAGTCGGTGATGAGTTTGATCTTATCCATAGTTGTCTCCATATAATAAATGTTGATTGGTCAACCGGACCATGATATAAATTCGCTTGCGGCGGAATCCGCAAACGATGAATACGATAGCGGTGAAAATTGCGTCGGATGCCGACGGGGGATACGGTTCTGATCGGTAGACCGAAGAGAACCGTGCCCCGGCGTTTCAAACCTCTCTGTTTGCGTTGGCAAGCATCAGCTTGATGCGGTTTTCCTGATTGATCTTGGTGGCGCCGGGATCGTAGTCGATGGCGACGATGTTGACACCGGGATGATTTTCCTTGATAGGTTTCATCATACCCTTGCCCATGATGTGGTTGGGCAGACAGCCGAAGGGCTGGGTGCAGACGATATTGTTGACGCCCTGCTCGATCAGTTCCAGCATTTCTGCGGTCAGAAGCCAGCCTTCGCCCATTTTGGCACCCAGACCGATGTAGCCTTTAGTAAGGGTACGGGTGTGGTCAAAGGGAGTCATGGGAGAGAAGGTGCTGTTTTCCTTGATGATGCGGATCAGATCCTTCTGCTTTTTCAGAAGATACTTGTCGATAAAGCGGCAGGCGGTGGCGTACAGTTTGCCGGTACCGTAGAGTTTATGATCCACGATTCCGTTGTAGACACAATACAGAAGGAAGTCCATCAGACCGGGCAGAACCACCTCTGCGTTCTCGGACACCAGAAAATCCTCCAGATGGTTATTGCCCAACGGGGAGAATTTGACGAAGATCTCGCCTACGATGCCTACCCGCACCTTGTTGCGGGGAGCGCGCTCGATGGCTTCGAAATCCTTGAGAATCTCCACATAGGTCTTTTTGACCTTTTGGTAGGAGATTTTCTTTTGTCCCATCATTCCTTCCAGTTTCTTCGTCCATGCATCGCACAGTGCCTGAGAGGTGCCGGGCACCTTTTCGTAGGAGCGCACCTGATTGTGCAGAAGCATCAGAAGGTCGCCAAACAGTACGCCGTAGACCGCCTTGAAGATCATCGGCAGAGTAAAGGTGAAACCGGGATTCTTCTCAAGACCCGAGAAGTTCAGAGACAGGACGGGGATGTAATCGTAGCCTGCTTTCGCCAGTGCCTTACGGAGCAGGGACAGATAGTTGGAAGCACGGCAACCGCCGCCCGTCTGCGTGATCAGCAGAGCCACCTTGTGGGGATCGTAATTGCCGCTGTTCAGCGCGTCGATGAACTGCCCGATGACCAGCAGAGCGGGATAGCAGGTGTCGTTGTGGACGTATTTCAATCCGCACTGTTTGACCTCGTCGCCCATATTCTCCAAAAGGACGGTCTTGTAGCCGTTGGTATTGAAAATGGACTGGATGATTTTGAAGTGCATGGGGAGCATGGTGGGAATCAGAATGGTGTATTCCCGTCTCATTTCTTCGGTAAAGATCACCCGTTCTACACGAGCGGACATCAAATCACCTCCTTGGATGTAATCAGTTCAGGCTGTTGCTCCGCCTGATCCAGCGCACCCAGCAGAGAGCGCAGGCGAATGGTTACGGCACCCAGATTGGTGATCTCGTCGATCTTGATCTGGGTGTAAAGTTTGCCCTTTTCTTCCAGAATTGCCCGTACCTCGTCGGTGGTAATGGCATCCAGACCGCACCCGAAGGAAACCAATTGCACCAGATTGACGTCGGGATTTTCGCAGGCGTACTCGGCGCAGCCGTAGAGGCGAGCGTGGTAGGTCCATTGGTTGAGGACGTCCACGTCCGCAGGCTTCAAAAGCGTGTCGATGCTGTCCTCGGTCACTACCGCAAAGCCCAGATTAGTGGCAAGTTTATCAATGCCGTGACCGACCTCGGGGTCGATGTGGTAAGGTCTGCCCGCCAGAATCATGATCTTGTAGCCGTTCTCTCTGGCAAATGCAACGGCGCGCTCGCCCTCGCGGCGGATATCAGCCATCCACTCCTCGTAGGCGGCACGACCTGCCACCACGGCGGCGGTCATCTGCTTTTTGGAGAAGGCGATACCCATTTCGTCGCGGAAGACCGCACACAGTTCGGCAGACAGTTCCTTGTCGGAGTTGATGTTCAGATAGGGATAGAGGAACTTGATCGTCTTCATGCTGTCCATGTTGTGGGAAAGCAGTTCGGAATAGTAAGCCACTACGGGGCAGTTATAATGATTATCTGCCACCTTTTCATCCATATTATAAGAGAGGCAGGGGTAGAAGATGGCATCCACACCCTTCTCGATCAGCGTTTCCATGTGACCGTGCATCAGTTTGGCGGGATAGCAGGCGGTGTCGGAGGGGATGGAATACTGCCCCTTGGCGTACAGTCTGCGGTTACCGAAACCCGAGGTAATGACATGGAATCCGAGTTTTTCGAAAATAGTTTTCCAGAACGGTGCCAACTCGTACATTCCCAGCGCCAGCGGCAGACCGATGGTGATCCGCTCGTTCTTGTCCTCCATACTGCCTTGGATGGCGGCGAATTTTTCCCGCTTGTAGGCGTGCAGATTGGGGAGCGCGCGGCTTTCGTCTACCTTCAGACCTGCACCCTTCTCGCACTTGTTGCCCGAGATATACTTCTCGCCGCCGCTGAAGGTATTTATGGTCAGACGGCAATGATTGGTACAGCCGTGACAGGTCACTGCTTTGGTGGTGTGGGAGAATTTCCGAAGTGCCTCGGGCGTGATCAGCTCCGACTCGGCAGTTCTCTGCTGTTTGGCGTAGAGCGCTGCGCCGTAGGCACCCATCAGACCTGCGATGGCAGGGCGGGTGACGTTGTGACCGATCTCCAACTCAAAAGAGCGAAGCACCGCGTCGTTCAGGAAGGTGCCGCCCTGCACCACGATGTTCTCGCCCAGATCCTCTGCCGAGGAAGCGCGGATGACCTTGTAAATGGCGTTCTTCACCACGCTCATGGACAGACCTGCGGAGATATCCTCCACGGTCGCGCCGTCCTTCTGCGCCTCTTTCACCGAGGAGTTCATAAACACGGTGCAACGGGAACCCAGATCAACGGGTGCCTTGGCGGTCAGCCCCAGATTACTGAAATAGCCGATCTCATAGTTCATGGACTTGGCGAAGGTCTCCACGAAAGAGCCGCATCCTGAGGAACAAGCCTCGTTGAGCATGATGGAGTCGATGGCACCGCCGCGGATCTTGAAGCATTTGATGTCCTGTCCGCCGATATCCAGAATGAAATCCACCTTGGGATCGTAGTATTTGGCGGCGGTAAAGTGGGCGATGGTCTCCACCAGACCGTGATCCACATGGAAGGCATGGCGGATCAGTTCCTCGCCGTAGCCCGTGACGGCAGAGCCGAGGATTTTGATACGATCGCCGCAAAGATCGTAAATCTCCGAAAGCTGTTCACGGACGATCTCCACGGGATTGCCTTGGTTGGAGTGATAGTATTCGTAAAGAATCCCGCAATCCTCTGCCATCAGCACCAGTTTGGTGGTAGTGGAGCCGCAGTCGATGCCTAGATAGGCACCGCCCTCGTATGTATGGGGATCAATCTTGCGGGAGGAGGCTTTGGCGTGCCGCTCTCTAAAAGCGGAGAGATCCGCTTCACTTTCAAAGAGGGGAGGCAGATGCGCCTTCTCCACCTTGACATTGGTGGCGTTTTCCAGTCGGGCGATCAGATCGTCATAAGTGAAGGACACGTTCTGCCCGTCCGCGTAGAGCGCCGCACCGATGGCAACCGCCAGTCGGGCGTATTCGGGGAAGATTGCGTTCTCATCGGAGAGTTTCAGCGCTTCCACGAAGGCGTTCTGCAATCCCTTGTTAAAGGAGAGAGGACCGCCGAGGAACATGACCTTGCCCTCGATACGTCTGCCCTGCGCCAGACCTGCGATGGTCTGATTGACCACGGCGGCGTAAATGGAAGCGGCGATGTCCGCTTTGGATGCGCCCTGATTCAGAAGGGGTTGGATGTCCGATTTGGCAAACACGCCGCAACGGGAAGCGATGGGATAGATACGGGTGTGCTGAAGAGAAAGCTCGTCCATCTCGTCGTCGGTCAGATTCATCAGCGTTGCCATCTGATCAATGAACGCGCCCGTACCGCCGGCACAAGTGCCGTTCATCCGCTCATCAGCGCCGCCCTTGAAGAAGATCACCTTGGCGTCCTCGCCGCCCAGCTCAATGACCACCGAGGTATCGGGTTCCATCTTGCGGACGGTTTCGCCGGTGGCGAAGACCTCCTGCACAAAGGGAATGTCGCAAACCCGCGCCAGACCAAGTCCTGCAGAGCCGGAAATGGCAAGCCGCACGGGACGGTCAATGATGCCCTCCAGACGGCGGACGATCTCCAGCGTCTTCTGCCGCACCTGAGAAAAGTGCCGCTCGTAGGTATCGTAGACCACCTCGCCGTCCTTGATGGCGACGATCTTCGCGGTAGTGGAGCCGATGTCCACGCCCAACGTAATATACTCATTGGATAATTTGCAGGACTTAGGAAGTTTCAAATTCATCGTTTTACCGTTCCTCATCAAAATTTGTATCCCTCAGGGATATCCCACAGGGAACGCGGACGGCAGGAAATTTCCGCCGCCCCTATGCACACTTTTGAGGGGACAGCGATCCGTCCCCTCAAAAGTCGTTCGTTTGAACCGTTTTCAGGCAGTTTTTCAAACGCACAGACCTACACGATTTTGATTATAACACACAAATGTGAACTTTATATTAAATCTGCAATATCAAAAATCAATTTTTCGGATTTTTCCCAGCCGAGACAGGGGTCGGTAATGGACTTGCCGTAGCAACCCTCGCCGATCTTCTGGGCGCCGTCTTCCAGATAACTTTCGATCATAAAGCCCTTGACCATTTTTCTGATGTCGCCGTTGTGTCGGCAGGAATGGAGGACTTCCTTGCAGATGCGCACCTGCTCCATGGGCTTTTTGCCGGAGTTTGCGTGGTTGGCATCTACGATCAGACTCATATTCAGCAGATTCTTCGCCGCGTACATTTCGTACAGACGGCAGAGATCCTCATAATGGTAGTTGGGCAGAGAGTGTCCCTGAGCATCCACATACCCACGCAGGATGGCGTGGGCGTAGGGGTTGCCTGTGGTGTTGACTTCCCATCCGCGGTAGATGAAGGTGTGGGCGTGCTGTGCGGCGGTGATGGAGTTCATCATCACCGACAGATCGCCGCCGGTGGGGTTTTTCATTCCCACGGGCACGCTGACGCCGCTGGACACCAGTCTATGCTCCTGATTCTCCACCGAGCGCGCGCCGATGGCAATATAGGACAGCAGATCGGACAGATACTGGTAGTTGTCCGGGTAGAGCATCTCGTCAGCGGAGGACAGACCGGTCTCACGCAGGACGCGGGAGTGCAGTTCGCGGATTGCCAGCACGCCCTTGTAGATGTCGGGCTTGTTTTCGGGATCGGGCTGATGCACCATGCCCTTGTAACCGTCGCCGGTAGTCCGGGGCTTGTTGGTATAGATGCGGGGGATCAGAATCAGCTTATCGGCAACCTGTTCCTGCACTTTTTTGAGACGGTGAACGTAATCCATCACCGAATCCTCACGGTCTGCGGAACAGGGACCGATGATGAGAAGCAGTTTGTCAGACTTGCCTTCAAAAATCTCTTTGACCTCGTTGTCGCGTTTTTCTTTCGCAGCCACCGCATCCATGGTCAGGGGATATTTTTCTTTGGTCTCCATCGGAATGGGGAGTTTGCGTACAAATTCAAATGCCATAGTAAAACCTCATGTGCCATCCTGTCATGCGGATGGCTGAAAAACAGATAGAAAATAGATGAAAATGATTAGCTTGGTTGATGTGCCGGGCTGAACCTCACAGGAGGCAGTCGGATAGGGTGATTGCTTCGGGATGTGTATTTGGCGCTTGGGGTGGAGTACCGGACAAATCGCTTGCCAGCTTAGAGGGAAGGGGCTTCTTCGACACTCCCCGGCGGCAAGTATTGCCGTCTTTCCCAAAAGTTTCGGGTGCCAAGCCCTCTTTTTCAAAAGGGGGCTTGTGAGGGTGGGAGCAGCCCTGCTCCGAGGCAGTGCTACAATGCCCGTCCCCGGCGGCAAGTATTGCAGCCCTTATCAAAAGTTTTCGGGGGTCAAGCCCCCTTTTCCAAAAGGGGGCTTGCCGGGTTTGGGGCGGAGCCCCAATTACGATAAAAATTACTTAAAATACTCGACGGCGGCTTCGAAGATGTGGGGATCGTAATTGCCTTCCACGTTCTTGTAGAGCCCTTCGTTGTAGCGTTCGGTGTGTCCCATCTTACCGAAGACGCGTCCGTCGGGAGAGGTGATGCCCTCGATCGCCATGGCGCTGTTGTTGGGATTGAAGTGAATATCAGCGGTGGGCTTGCCGTCGAAATCCACGTACTGCGTCAAAATCTGACCGTTTGCCGCCAGCTTTGCGATCAGCTTGTCGTCGGCTAAGAACCGACCTTCGCCGTGGGAGATCGCCACATTGTAGACCTCGCCCACCTTGGTTTTCGCAAACCAAGGAGATTTGTTGGAAGCGATACGGGTACGCACGATACGGGACTGGTGACGACCGATGGTGTTGAAGGTCAGCGTAGGATCGGACTCGGTGGTGTCCACGATCTCACCGTAAGGCACCAGACCCAATTTAATCAGGGCTTGGAAGCCGTTGCAGATGCCGCCCATCAGACCCTCGCGGGTCTTCAGCAGTTCGTTGACCGCTTCCTTGACCGCACCGGAGCGGAAGAAGGCGGTGATGAATTTGCCCGATCCGTCGGGCTCGTCGCCGCCGGAGAAACCGCCGGGGATGAAGATCATCTGGGATTCCTTCACCCGTCTCGCGAAATAGTCCACGGACTGCGCAATTCCCTGCTGGCTCAGATTGTTGATGACGATAATTTCGGGATCGGCACCTGCGTTTGCCAGTGCCTTGGCAGTATCAAATTCGCAGTTGGTGCCGGGGAATGCAGGAATCAGCACACGGGGACGCGCGATCTTCACGGAAGGTGCGGGATGGGATTTCGCATCGTAGGAGTAGGTGGTCAGTCTCTGATCGCCGCCCTGCTTGATATTGCAGGGGTAAACGTCCTCCAGTTTATTCTCGTAAGCCGTCAGAAGTGCGTCCATCGACAGCACTTCCCCTTCGCGGACGATGGTTTCCGCCTCGGTGGTGTAACCCAACGTCACACCGTCGCCTACGCCGTCGGCAATCTCCACGATAAAGGAGCCGTATGCGTAGCCGAAGAGATCGTTCATCGTAAAGCCGTCGGCATAAGCAAAGCCGATGCCGTTGCCGATGCCCATTTTGAAGATCGCCTCAGCCGCGCCGCCGAATCCGGGGGTATAGATGGCAAGTGCCTTGCCTGCGCGCACCAACGCAGTCACACGGTCAAAGAGCGTCAGAAGCGACTCTTTGGTGGGCAGGCCGTTTTCGTTGTAAATGGGCTTGAACCAAGCCACACGATGACCCGCACCCTTGAACTCGCCCGAAACGATGGAAGAAATCTCCTCGGTGGTCACGGCGAAGGAAACCAGCGTAGGGGGAACGTCGATCTGCTCGAAGGAACCGGACATGGAGTCCTTGCCGCCGATGGAAGCGATGCCCAGATCCAGCTGTGCGTCGAACGCGCCCAGCAGAGCCGCCAGCGGCTTGCCCCAACGCTTGCCGTCGCGACCGGGCTTTTCCATGTATTCCTGAAAGGTCAGATAAACGTCCTCGAATTTCGCGCCGGTGGCGACGAGTTTTGCCACAGACTCCACAACCGCCAGATAAGCGGAGTGATAGGGCGACTTCTCCGCGATGTAGGGATTGTAGCCCCACGCCATCAGCGAAACGGTGTCGGAATTCTTTTCGGGATGGCTGATCTTGTGTACCATCGCCTGGATGGGGGTCTGCTGATTCTTGCCGCCGAAGGGCATCAGCACGGTACCTGCGCCGATGGTGGAGTCAAAACGCTCGGACAGACCGCGCTTGGAGCAAACGTTGAGGTCGGAAACCAGAGCGGTATAGGCTTCGCCAAAGCCGCCCTCTACCTGCTTGGCAAACTCTGCGGGCGCGGCGGGTGTGATGTCAATGTGCTTTTCCGCACCGTTGGAGTTGAGAAATTCGCGGGAGATGTCCACGATGGCTTTGCCGTTCCAGTACATGGTCAGACGGGGTTCTGCCTGCACTGTCGCCACCACGGTGGATTCCAGATTCTCTTCTGCCGCCAGCCGGCAAAAACGCTCCACATCCTCGGGGGCAACAGCCACTGCCATACGCTCCTGAGATTCGGAGATGGCAAGTTCGGTGCCGTCCAGACCGTCGTACTTCTTGGGCACGGCGTTGAGGTCGATGACAAGACCGTCTGCCAACTCGCCGATGGCAACCGATACACCGCCTGCGCCGAAGTCGTTGCAACGCTTGATGAGGCGGGATGCCTCGCCGTTTCGGAAGAGGCGCTGGAGTTTGCGCTCTTCGGGGGCGTTGCCCTTCTGCACCTCTGCGCCGCAGGATTCCAGCGACTCAACGGTGTGGGACTTGGAGGAACCGGTGGCACCGCCGCAACCGTCGCGACCGGTTCTGCCGCCCAGCAGGATGATCTGATCCCCGGGCAGAGGGCACTCGCGGCGAACGTGGTCAGCGGGAGTGGCGGCGATAACCGCGCCGATCTCCATACGCTTTGCTACATAACCGGGGTGGTACAACTCGTCTACCTGACCGGTAGCCAAACCGATCTGGTTGCCGTAAGAGGAGTAGCCTGCCGCCGCAGTCTGCACGATGGTGCGCTGGGGCAGTTTGCCGGTGATGGTCTCGGACACGGGAACGGTGGGGTCAGCCGCGCCGGTCACGCGCATTGCCGCGTAAACGTAGGAACGACCGGAAAGCGGGTCACGGATGGCTCCGCCGATGCAGGTGGCGGCACCGCCGAAAGGCTCAATCTCGGTGGGATGGTTGTGGGTTTCGTTTTTGAAGAGGAGGAGCCAGTCTTCCTCTTTGCCTTCCACCGTCACCTTGATCTTGACGGTGCAGGCGTTGATTTCTTCGGACTCGTCCAACTTGGGGAGTTTACCCTTTGCCTTCAGATAGCGGGTGGCGATGGTAGCGATGTCCATCAGATTCTGCGGCTTGATTCTGCCAAGCTCGCGGCGCACCGCAACATAGCGATCGTAAGCCTTCTGCAGAAGCGCGTCCTCGAAGGTCACGTGGTCGATGGTAGTCAGGAAGGTGGTGTGACGGCAGTGATCCGACCAATAGGTGTCGATCATTTTGATCTCGGTAATGGTGGGATCCCGATCCTCGGAGATGAAATAGTTCTGGCAGAACTTCAAATCGTCCAGATCCATTGCCAGCCCCTGCTCTTTCAGGAAGCTTGCAAGCCCTGCTTCATCCAGTTTGGTAAAACCGCCCAGCGTAGCCACCTCAGTAGGGATGGCGTACTCGGTTTTCAGCGTGTCGAAGGGAGCGAGGGATGCTTCTCTTGCCTCCACGGGGTTGATGATGTGCTTTTTGATGGTCGCCATCTCTTCCTCGGTGGGAGTGCCGTAGAAGTAGTATACTTTTGCGGTGCGGACGGTGGGTCTGTCGCCGCAGGAGATGATCTGGATGCACTGTGCGGCGGAATCGGCTCTCTGGTCAAACTGACCGGGGAGATATTCGGTTGCCACCACGGCGGCGCCTGCGGTGGCGGGTAGATCGGGATAGGTCAGATCCAGCTGAGGCTCGGAAAAGACGGTCTTGACCGCGTAATCAAACAGTTCGGGGGTGATGTTCTCCACGTCGTAACGGTTAAAGAAGCGCACGTCGGTGACCGAGCTGATCTGCAGAAGTCCGTTGATCTCGGAAAGGAGACTTTTCGCTTCGTTTGCCAGTTCCTTCTTTTTTTCTACATAAATGCGATAAACCATGTTCAAAAAATCCTTTCTCGGTGTCCGATTTAACCTTTGGCTGCCAGAGCCTTCTGCCCGATGTCTTTTCTGTAATAAGCGTTCTCGAAGGAAACGGTCTTCACTGCCTTGTAAGCCTTCTCAATGGCTTCCTCCAGCGTGGGAGCGGTCTCGGTGACGCCCAGCACGCGCCCGCCTGCGGTGACCAGTTTACCCTCGTCAACTTTTGCGCCTGCAATATAGATGTTGGCGGTGGTGGATGCGGGAAGGTGCAGTGCAAAGCCGGTGGCGTACTTTTGGGGATAACCGTCGGATGCCATCACCACACAGCAAGCCGCGCCGCTGTCAAATTCCACCTGCACCTCGTCCAGTCTGCCCTCGGTGACTGCCTGCATCACGGTCAACAGGTCGGTCTTCAGCAGAGGAAGCACCACCTGGGTTTCGGGATCGCCGAAGCGGCAGTTGTATTCGATGACCTTGGGACCGTCCCCTGTGATCATCAGACCGAAGTAGAGGCACCCCTTGAAGGTGCGCCCTTCGGCGTTCATGGCGGCGACGGTGGGCAGGAAGATCTTTTCCATGCACTCAGCCGCCACAGCGTCGGTGTAGTAGGGATTGGGGGCGACGGTTCCCATGCCGCCGGTGTTGAGTCCCTCGTCATTGTCGCGGGCACGCTTGTGATCCATGGAAGAGACCATGGGCACTACGGTCTTGCCGTCGGTGAAGGAAAGCACCGACACCTCGGGACCTTGCAGAAATTCCTCGATGACCACGCGACTGCCCGACTCGCCGAAAATCTTGTTCTCCATCATGGAACGGACAGCGTCCTTGGCTTCCTCCCGGGTCATGGCAATAATCACGCCCTTGCCCAGCGCCAGACCGTCTGCCTTGACCACGGTGGGAATGGGAGCGGTCTCCAGATAGGTGAGTGCCGCGTCAAGATTGGTAAAGACCTCGTAGCGCGCGGTGGGGATGCCGTATTTCTTCATCAGATCCTTGGAGAAGACCTTGCTTCCTTCAATGATCGCCGCCTTCGCTTCGGGGCCGAAGCAGGGGATGCCTACGGCGCTCAGCGCATCCACACAACCCAGCACCAGCGGATCGTCGGGCGCGACTACGGCATAGTCGATGGCGTTTTCTTGTGCAAACGCCACGATCTTGTCGATCTCCTTGGCGCCGATGGCAACGCAGGTGGCATCTGCCGCGATGCCGCCGTTTCCGGGAAGCGCGAAGATCTCCTCTACTGCGGGATTTTCTTTGAGTTTCTTGATGATGGCGTGTTCTCTGCCGCCACCGCCTACTACCATGAGTTTCATAAATCAATCTCCTTGCGGGGATCCCCGCACTCTGTCAAAGCCGCTTTTTTCGGGAAAGCGTGACTTTGGAATTTAGCTGAAGTTCTATCATTGGATGATCTGTCAGACACGGTATGTCCGTCAATGCCCGTCCGACAAGAGTTGTCCGTCAAATCTTGTCCGCAAATTCATGTCCGATGGGGTCAAAATCCCCCGAAACAGGTAAATATTTGCGGTTTTTCAACAGTTCTATATAACCACCCGTGCCCCGCAAGCATTTGCGGGGCTATTCGGTAATTTATGGGACTTACAAAGCCGTCGGGGGACGGTAAATCTGCGCGGCAAACGCTCTGCCCTCCGGGCAAAGCCGCAAGCCACGACCGCATCGTCCGATCCGATGCCGCCGGGCAAGTCCCGATCAGACTTAATGGTGGAACAGTCTCATGCCCGTGAACGCCATGACCATGTCGCTTCGGTCGCACTCTGCGATGACCAGATCGTCGCGGATGGAGCCGCCGGGCTGTGCAACGTACTTGACGCCCGAAGCGAACGCGCGCTGAACGTTATCTGCAAAGGGGAAGAAGGCATCGGACGCCAGTGAAACGCTGCGGAAGCCGTCCAGCCATGCGCGCTTATCCTCTGCGGTCAGAGGTTCGGGGCGGGTGGTGAAATACTTCTGCCAGTTGCCCTCGGCAGAAACGTCCTCTTCGTTGCCGTTGATGTAGCCGTCGATGACGTTATCCCGCTCGGGGCGTCCCATGGTGGGGATAAAGGGCAGATCGAGAGTCTTGGGATGCTGACGGAGGAGCCAAGTGTCTGCCTTGGTACCTGCCAGACGAGTGCAATGGATGCGGCTCTGCTGACCTGCACCCACGCCGATGGCTTGCCCGTTCATGGCGTAGCAGACCGAGTTGGACTGGGTGTACTTCAGCGTGATGAGCGCAACGATCAGATCGCGCTTGGCAGAATCGGGCAGATCACGGTTAGCGGTGACGATGTTCTCCAGCAGATGCGCGCCGATCTTGAATTCGTTTCTGCCCTGCTCGAAGGTGATACCGTACACATCCTTGGTCTCAATGGGAGCAGGCGTATAGTTCGGATCGATCTCTACGATGTTATATGCGCCCTTGCGCTTGGATTTGAGAATCTCCAGCGCCTCAGGTTCGTAACCGGGAGCGATGACGCCGTCGGACACTTCCCGCTGGATCAGCTTGGCGGTGGTCACGTCGCAAACGTCGGACAGCGCGATCCAGTCGCCGAAAGAGCAAAGACGGTCGGTACCGCGGGCGCGGGCGAAGGCGCAAGCCAGAGGAGACTCGTCCAGTCCCTCCACGGCGTCCACGAAGCAAGCCTTCTTCAGTCCTGCATCCAGAGGCAGACCGATGGCGGCTCCTGCGGGTGAAACGTGCTTAAAGGAAGCGGCGGCGGGAATGCCCAGAGCCTCCTTCAGTTCCTTGACCAGTTGCCAGGAGTTGAAGGCGTCCAGAAAATTGATGTAACCGGGACGGCCGTTCAGCACGGTGATCGGCAGCTCTCTGCCGTCCTTCATAAAGATGCGGGAAGGCTTCTGATTGGGATTGCACCCGTATTTCAGCATAAACTCTTGCATTTGAATCACTTTATCGGAAAACTCCTTGCGAAAAGTTTTCCTATCCTTTCAATTGAATTTTTTGCCCCAACGGGCAAATGTCCGTATCTCGATGGGGATCGCTTATACCTTCAGTTCTGCGCTGACATCGCCTGCGTACAGCCGCTCGATGACGGGCTTTGCCACCGTCTCCACGAACTGGACGGTCTGGGAGGGCGCACGCCCAACATACAGAGCGGGATTCAGCTCGGCTTCGATCTCTTCCTTGGTAACGGGGAACGCAGGATCTGCCGCGATGCGGTCGATCAGATCGTTCTGACCGCCCTCCATCCGCACACGGTATGCGGCAGCGTGGGAATGCTCACGGAGCAGTTCGTGCAGTTCCTGACGGTTTCCGCCCTTCTTCACCGACATCATCATGATGTTTTCGGTAGCCATAAAGGGGAGTTTTTCCATCACTCTGCGGAGGACGACCTTGTCGTAGACCACCAGTCCGCCGGTGATGTTGATATAAATGTTGAGAATCGAATCCACCGCCAAGAATGCCTCCGCCACGGAGATGCGGCGGTTTGCGGAGTCGTCCAGCGTCCGCTCGAACCATTGGGTTCCCGCAGTAAAGGCGGGGTTCACCGAGTCGGCGATGACGTAGCGCGCCAGCGCGCAGATGCGCTCACTGCGCATGGGATTGCGCTTGTAGGGCATTGCAGAGGAACCGATCTGCTGTTTTTCAAACGGCTCTTCCACTTCCTCGAAAGATTGCAGGATTCTCAGATCATTTGCAAATTTATATGCAGACTGTGCAAATCCGCTGAGTACCGCCAAGAAGTAGGCGTCAACCTTGCGGGAGTAGGTCTGTCCCGACACGGGAACGCAGGAATCAAATCCCACCTCTGCGGCGATCAGAGCTTCCATTTCCTTGATCTTGTTCTCGTCACCCTCGAACAGTTCCATGAAGGAAGCCTGGGTGCCTGTGGTACCCTTACTGCCCAGCAGTTGCAGGCGGGAAAGCTGATACTCCAGATTCTCGATGTCCTGAATCAGTTCATACATCCAAAGAGTTGCGCGCTTACCCACGGTGGTGAGCTGAGCGGGCTGGAGGTGCGTGTACGCCAGACAGGGCATATCCTTGTACTGCATCGCGAACTCGGAAAGATTCTTGACTACCTGCGCCGCCTTCTTCAGCACGATCTCGGAAGCCTGCCGAAGAATGATCACGTCGGTGTTGTCCCCCACGTAGCAGGAGGTGGCACCCAAATGGATGATGCCCGCCGCCTTGGGACATTGCAGACCGTAGGCGTAAACGTGGCTCATGACGTCGTGGCGCACGATCTTCTCCCGCGCCTCTGCCTCTGCAAAATTCACGTCGTCGGCGTGTGCTTCCAGTTCAGCGATCTGCTCGTCGGTGATGTCAAGCCCCAGTTTCTGCTCTGCCTTTGCCAGCGCGATCCACAGCCGTCTCCAGGTGCGGAACTTGTTCGCCTCGGAAAATGCATACTGCATCTCAGTCGAGGCGTAGCGGGTAGAAAACGGAGAAATATACTTTTCTTTGTTATCCATTTTAATCTATCTTGGAAAACTGTTTGAAAAAAGTTTTCCAAACCTTTCAAAAACTTTTTTGTCTTGGAAAAATTTGTAGAAAAAGTTTTCCAAACCTTTCAAAAACTTTTTTGTCTTGGAAAAATTTGTAGAAA
>JBJDZI010000004.1:0-8641 GCA_051867925.1 Eubacteriales bacterium | reverse complement strand
AAGTTTCCCAAACCTTTCAAAAACTTCTTGAAGAACTATTCGAAAGAAGCGTTCAAGGAGAGAGGATGATAAACCCTTGCGGCGCGGGGATGGCATTCCCTGCGACACTTTCAAAATTACTTGTTCTTGTTGATCATCCGATTCTGCTCTTCGCCGGTCTCCAGATCAACGTAGCGGACGTACATGGAAATCTTGTTCTGCTCGTTGAGGTTGTCCCAGATGTCTGCGGTGAAGGAGTCGATGTCGTTGGGAATATAGATGCGCTCGGGTTCGGTGCAGAAGGTGGGGATGGGGTTGCCGTCGCACATATAGGTGTGAATGAAGTGACCGATGCCGGGGAGCGCCGCGTAGGAGTAGGTGTGACGGTTGCAAGCGGTGCCTTCGGGATCTGCGGACTTCAGAATGCTCATTTTGTAGGTGAAATCACTCTTGGTAAAGGTGATCATGCCGCTGATGCGAGGGGTGAAGTTGGGGGGATCGGGTTCGAAGTAACGGGTTTCCAGCGCTTCCTCAAAAGATTTGCCCTCTTTGATGAAATTGTAGATGGTGTCGGTCTGGTCGCCGTTGGTGACGATCAGTTTGTTCTCCCACACACGGACGGGAGAGTAGATGATGAGAGAAGGATCTTCGACCTTGGATGCGTCGAAGGGATAGATGATGACCTCGTGGGCATCGGGCTTTTCCACGAAGACGCGGTTGCGGCTGTTGGCACTTCTGCCCATGATGAAGTAAGCGGTAACGGCATACCGTCCGTCTGCGGACTTGCCCATGATGACGCCGCGACCGGGATAGGTGTTGCCTGCCAGAAGCGCGCCGATGTTGTGGGTTTCGTATACGTTCATGTGTATTCTCCTGTTCTTTTTTTGAGGGGAAAATTGAGGGAATCGTTGTACGGACATTCCCCGGACGGTCGGTATTTGCCGCCCCTTTTAATAAAAGTTTTTTGAGGTGCCGGAACCCTGATCTCAATCCATCCCCGGACGGCCGGTATTTGCCGCCCAATTTTAATAAAAGTTCTTTGCCCGGCTTTCTTTCAAGAAAGTCGGTGGGGGTTTGGGGCAAAGCCCCAAATATATTCAATTTTTCTGCATCTCCGCGCTGACTTTTTCGACGGCACGGGGGAGGATGATCCATTCGGCTTCTTCCATCACGCGGCGTTGGAGAAGTTCAGGGGTGTCGCCGTCCTTGACGTAGACCGCCTTTTGGTCGATGATCTTGCCGCCGTCGGGAATTTCGTTCACGAAATGGACGGTCGCACCCGTCACCTTCACGCCCTTCTCCAGAGCAGCGATATGGGGAGCCAGACCGTACATTCCCTTTCCGCAGAATGCGGGGATCAGCGCAGGATGCACGTTGATGATCCGCTCGGGCCACTTGGCGGTGAACTCGGCAGAGAGGATGTTCATAAAGCCCGCCAGAACAATCAGATCGATCTCATATTCGGCAAGTTTTTCGCTGATGACCGCTTCAAAGGCTTCCTGAGAGCCAAGTTGCTTTTTCCATGCAACGGCAGTGGCAATTCCCTTTTGGGCGGCACGCTCCAACGCGTAGGCGGTGGGATTGCTGGCGATCACCAGCACGATCTCGCCGCTGTGGAGGATGCCCGCATCGGCAGCATCCATCAGTGCTTGCAAATTGGTTCCGCCGCCCGATACGAAGACGGCGATTCTCGTTTTCTCTTTCATCATCAGACGATCTCGATTTTCTCGTCGCCGCCTGCCACAATCTCGCCGATCACGTAAGCGTCTTCGCCGCTCACACGGAGAATCTCCAACGCGGTCTCCGCCTCTGCGGCGGGAACCACCACGCTCATGCCTACGCCCATGTTGTAGGTGTTGAACATATCGCGCTCGGGGATGTTGCCCTCTTTGGCGATCAGATCGAAGATGGGGAGCACCTTCACAGAAGCCTTGGTGATCTTGGCGCACAGACCGTCGGGAATGCTTCTCGGGATGTTCTCGTAGAAGCCGCCGCCGGTGATGTGGGAGATGCCCTTCACGTCAACTTTCTCCAGCAGAGCCAGAATCGACTTCACGTAAATGCGGGTGGGAACCAGCAGTGCCTCGGCAACCGATTTGCCGCCCAGCTCCTCACGGGGAGTGTACAGTTCGGCGGGATTGCGGTCGATCTCGAACACCTTGCGGCAGAGGGAGAAGCCGTTGGAGTGAATGCCGGTAGATGCCAGCGCGATCACCACATCGCCCGCCGCCATTCTCTCTTTGTTGATGATCTTTTTCTTGTCCACGATGCCCACAGCAAAGCCTGCCAGATCGTAGTCTTCCACAGGCATCAGACCGGGATGTTCGGCAGTCTCACCGCCGATCAGCGCCGCGCCCGACTGCACACAACCTTCCGCGACGCCGCCCACGATCTCGGCGATCTTTTCGGGGACATTCTTGCCGCAGGCGATGTAATCCAGAAAAAACAGAGGCTTTGCGCCTACGCAGATGATGTCGTTGACGCACATGGCAACGGCATCAATACCGATGGTGTCGTGCTTGTCCATGAGGATCGCCAGTTTGACTTTGGTTCCGCATCCGTCGGTACCGGAGACCAGAACGGGTTCCTCCATCCCTGCGATGGGCAGACCGAAGCAACCGCCGAAACCGCCTACGTCATCCAGACAGCCCTCGTTTTTGGTGCGGGCAATATGCTTTTTCATCAGCTCCACCGCACGGTAGCCGGCGGTGATGTCTACGCCTGCAGCGGCGTAGCTTGCAGACTGCGAATTTTTGTGATCCATGATGTTTGCTCCTTTTCAGAAGTATTTTAGATAATCTCGTAGATTGCTTTTTTGGAAAAGGCGGCACTTGTGCATCGCCGATCCTTTTGATCGGGAGAGCGGCACTTGTGCATCGCCGATCCCGTTTTTCGTCGGGAAAATTACTCTTTCCCGCTCCAGCAGTAGGTGCAGACCTTGTCCTTGTCAATGCCGATGGCCTCCAGCACGCCTTCCAGCGACTGATATTCCAGCGAATCAAATCCGAACTGCTGGCAGATCTTCTTCAGCATACATTGTCCGCGCCGGGTGTGACAGTCTGCGTACTCATCCAGATGTTTCTGCCCCTCGTCCCCTTCCAGTTCCTGCACCGTCTGGCGGGCAAGCAGTTCCATCTCGGAACGGCTGGCGGAGAAGTTCAGATACTTGCATCCGTACATGATGGGCGGGCAAGCCGAACGCATATGCACCTCTTTGGCGCCGCTGGCGTAGAGGAAGTCTACCGTCTCTCTCAGCTGAGTGCCGCGGACGATGGAATCGTCCACGAAGAGCAAACGTTTGCCGTCGATCAGTTCCGGGACGGGGATCTGCTTCATCTTTGCCACATGATTGCGCATATTCTGTGTGGTGGGCATAAAGGATCTTGCCCAGGTAGGAGTATACTTGATCAACGGGCGGGCAAAGGGCATCCGACTTTCGTTGGCATAGCCTATGGCGTGGGGAATGCCCGAATCGGGAACGCCCGCCACGCAGTCCACCTCGGGACGCGCACCGCGCGCCGCCTCGTCCCGCGCCATGATCTCGCCGTTGCGATAACGCATGACCTCTACGTTTACGCCCTCGTAACTTGAGTTAGGATAGCCGTAGTAAGTCCAAAGGAAGGCACAGATCTTCATCTCCTTACCGGGAGGCGAAAGTTGTTCCACTCCCTCAGGGTTGATCTTGACGATCTCGGCGGGACCAAGTTCGTAGTAATCATTGTAGCCCAGTTTGCGATAGGTGAAGGACTCAAATGCTACACAGCAGCCCTCGTCGTTCTTGCCCACAATCACAGGCAGACGACCCAGTCGGTCGCGGGCGGCGATGAGCGAATCCTCCTGCAAAATCAGGATCGTGGTGGAGCCTTCGATCTCGTCCTGCGCATGGCGGATGCCTTCTGCCAGCGTGTCCTTCTGATTGATGAGAGCGGCAATCAACTCTGTTTCGTTGACCTTACCCGAGGACATTGCCATAAACTGATGACCGTGATCCGAGAAATACTTCTCGATCAGCGCGTCTGCGTTTTTCACCACGCCGACGGTGGAGATGGCATACAGTCCCAGATGGGAACGCACCAGCAGGGGCTGGGGATCAGAGTCGCTGATACAGCCTATGCCGCTGCATCCGCAAAAATCTTCAATTTCCTTCTCGAACTTGGTTCGGAAGGGGGTGTTTTCTATACTGTGAATGGAACGCTGAAAGCCTATCTTGTCATCGTAGATGATCATACCGCCTCGACGGGTGCCGAGGTGCGAATGATAATCTGCACCGAAGAAGATGTCCAGCACGACATCTCTCTTCGAGATAGCTCCGAAAAATCCTCCCATTATATTCTCCTCCTTGTTGGTTGCGGGTGACGGTTTTTGGGGCGGGGGACGGTTGTGCGTATCCTTCCCGCATCACGCTTGGTGCAGCGAGTTCTGACCGTCTCTTTCCGCTTCGGGGTTGATGCGGGGTAAGTTTTCCCGCATTGCGCTCGGTGCGGCGATTGCAAACCGTCTCTTTTCACTTCCGGGTTTGTAAATGTGAAATACTTCATCCCTCTCCCCAAGTCCCGAAAAAGGGAGCGGCAGAAGCAATGGTAACAGGCATCCCGTAAGGGCAAGGATGGGACAATTCCGAGACATTTGCATGGGGCATCCGCCTCCGTTAACAGGAGCAAACCGTCCTTGTCCGTCGGCAGAAAAAACGCCTATTCCACGACCTCAGGGGCGGCAAAGAATCACCGCCCCTTCGGGAGTTAGTTATGCAAAAAACAGCTTGTTCAGGGTCATGGGATCGACGTACTCGCCGTCCTTGTACACGCGCATATTGCCGGATGCGATCTCGTCAATCAGCATCACGTTGCCCTCTGCATCGTAGCCGAACTCGAACTTGATGTCGTACAGATCAAGACCCTTTGCCTTCAGATCGTCTGCGACGATCTTGGTGATGGCCTGGGTCATGGACTTCAGAGCGTCATACTGCTCTGCACTCATCACGCCCAGATCTACCAGGCCGTCCTTGGTAACCAGCGGATCGCCCTTTTCGTCGTTCTTGAAGGTGGTCTCCACATAAGCGGGCAGATCCTGTCCCAGCGTGCAGTAGTCAGAGTAACGGCGATAGAAAGAACCCACTGCCTTGTAACGGCAGATGACCTCCAGCCCCTTGCCGAACACCTTTGCGGGCAGAACCTCCATGGTAGTGTTTGCCAGATCGGCAGAAACATAGTGCGTCAGAATGCCTGCCGCATTGATCTTCTCAAAGAAGTAGATGGACATCCGCAGGTTCACATCACCCACGCCCTCGATGGTCAGACCCACGGAGTTTTCGCCGGGATCGAACACGCCGTCCTTGCCGGTGCAGTCATCCTTAAATTTCAGCTCGTAGTTGCCGCTTTCCAGCGCATAAACGTTTTTGGTCTTGCCGGTGTAAACGAGTTTCTTTTCCATAATTGTTACTCTCCTAAATCCTCTATATCAAAAATCAAAAATAATGGTTTACAGTTTTTCCATAACGGTGGCATCTTTTGCCAGAACCGCCTTGGCATCGCTGACACGCTTGGCGTCCAGCTTTGCGGCGATGTCTGCATCGGATACCGCCAGAATCTGTGCCGCCAGCAGAGCGGCGTTAGCACCGCCGCCCACCGCAACGGTGGCTACGGGGATACCGGTGGGCATCTGCACGGTGGCAAGCAGTGCGTCCAGACCGTCCATCATTCCGCCCTTGCAGGGGATACCGATGACGGGGAGTGTGGTGTTGGCGGCGATGGCACCTGCCAGATGAGCCGCCATTCCCGCCGCGCAGATCAGCGCGCCGAACCCGTTGGCTCTGGCATTCACGGCAAAGTCCCGGGCTTCCACAGGCGTTCTGTGTGCCGAATAAATGTGTACTTCAAATGGGATCTCCAAAGCCTTCAGTTGATCGGTGGCTTTCTGGATCACGGGCAGATCGCTGTCGCTTCCCATAATGATTCCGATTTTTTTCATGGTATCCTCCGAAAATTGCATAGGGTTCAAAAAAAGCAAAAAGGCAGTCCTGTACCGTAAAAAGTAAAGGGCTGCCCAGACGGTCGGCATTGACTTTCCTTGCTTCCATGCGGTACTCCGCTGATCCGTCAGTCACAAGAAAACACGATGTTCATTTTCCTGCGGGGCATATCTGTCCCGACACATCCCGCTTCGCTGATAGGGTGCGGGATCAATACGCGTTTATTATAACATACCCCAAAAAACTTGTCAATAGTTTTTCTGCGAAAATCGGCGAAACAAGTCACAAATCGGAGCGCACCAAACCGCAAATCCGTCGGGCAAAATCACCATAGCCGTCAAATGCGCCCCGCCCCGTCTGCCTTAGAGGTATCCCGACTGCGCCCTACCCCGACCGCCTTGGCGGTTTTCTCCGCCCGCGCCCTCTCTCCGCCGATTGTTGGGAATGGGAGAGAGGCAGCAGGCAGTGGGGATTTATTCGTACTTTTCAAACTTGACGGTCACCGTCTCCCCTGCTCCGAGGTGAACCCGTCTGAAGCCGCACAGGGCGTGGGGGGCGGCGGATTCAAAGCAAAGCACCGTGTGATCGGCGGGAAAATCGCTCCGATTGGTCACCGCCACCTGAGTCTCGGACAGCCGCTCCTCGTGGATGTCGGCATAGCTGAGTCCGTAGCCGAAGGGATAGAGCGGTTCCCCTTGGAAGAAGCGATAGGTACGCCCCTGCATCGAGTAGTCCTCGAAGGGGGGCAAATCGTCCACGCTCCGATAGAAGGTGACAGGGAGCCGACCCGAGGGGGATATTTTACCGAAGAGAATATTGGCAAGGGCTGTGCCGCCTTCCGCGCCCGGATAGAAGCATTGAAGCAGAGCGTTTGCCCGCTCCGCAGGCTCGGAGAGGTTCACCGCAGAGCCGGAAATGTTGACAAACACCGTCGGTTTGCCCACATCCAGCACGGCGCGATACAGCACCTGCTGGGCTTCGGGCAGATCCAGCGTGCGGCGATCACCCGAGGCATCTCCGTTGTAGGCGTCGCCCTCTTCCCCCTCCATGGAGGGGTTCAGCCCCATCACCAACACCACAGCATCCGCGGCTCTTGCCGCCGCCACCGCTTCTGCCACAGGATGGTGGGCGGTCAGAGAGAAGGGATCGCATCCTTTGGCTCTGCGCACCGCCCCGCCCGCTGCTTCCACCGCCGCGGTAATCCCCGCAAGGGGCGTGGTATACTGCGTGGGCGTGCCGTTGTAATTGGCAAGCAGAACCGACAGATCGTCGGAATTAGGACCGATCACCGCGATCTTCTGCTTCGGGGAGAGGGGCAGAATCCCGTCGTTTTTCAGCAGGACGATGCTCTCCTCTGCCATTTGCAGGCTCAGCGCCCGATGGGCGGGAGATTCCACAGAGTCGTAGGAGATGGCATCGAAGGGGCAATCGTTGTCGAACATTCCCAGTCGGATACGGGAATAGAAGAGCCGTTCCACCGCCACGGTCAGATCGTCCTCCGAGAGAAGCCCGCGGTCGAGGGCTTCCTCCAGCGCGGCGTAAGCACCGCCGCAGTTGAGATCGCACCCCGCCTTTACCGCCAAAGCAGCGGCTTCGGGCTTGGTTTCCACGTATTTGTGGTGCAAATAGATGTCCGAAATCGCGCCGCAGTCGGAGACAACGTAGCCCTCAAAGCCCATCTTCTCCCGCAGAATCTCTTGCAGGAGCGCAGGCGAGGCGCAACACGGCTCACCGTTTGTACGGTTGTACGCACCCATCACGGCGGCGGGGTTTGCGTGGTCGATGCAATAACGGAACGCCCACAAATAGGTGTCCCACAGATCGGTCTCGTCCACCACCGCGTCGAAGCTGTGCCGAAGCGATTCGGGCCCGCTGTGAACGGCGAAATGCTTCAGCGTGGCGTCTGTCTTGTAATAGGCGGGATGATCGCCCTGCATTCCCCGCACGAAGGCGGCACCCATACGAGCGGTCAGATATGGGTCTTCGCCGTAGGTCTCCTGTCCCCTGCCCCATCTGGGATCGCGGAAAATGTTGATGTTGGGCGACCAAAAGGTAAGCCCTTGGTAGATATCGGTGCGCCCCTCTGCTTTATACTCGTTGTACTTGGCGCGGGCTTCGTCGGAAATGGCATCGGCGATCCTTTCCAAAAGCCTGTCATCAAAGGATGCCGCCATGGCGATGGCTTGGGGAAAGACGGTTGCCTGTCCTGCGCGGGCAACGCCGTGGAGGGCTTCGTTCCACCAGTTATAGGCGGGAATACCCAGCCGTGGGATAGCGGGCGCGTTATAGAGCATCTGTTGCACCTTTTCGGTGCGGGTCATCTCTGCCACCAGTGCCCGGGCGCGCTCCATATAGGTTTGATTGATCATCACAAATTCTCCCTTCGCAGGCGTTTGGATTTCGAAAAGATTTGATTTCCGTTTGATTTGTCTCTATTATACAGGAAAGTTCGCGGACAGTCAAGAACGATCTTCAAAAAAATGAGCGCACTACACGCGGCAGTGCTTTCTTTGGCGGTATTTGCAAAAACTGCGCCAAGCGGTTGTTGTGGCGCGTCATCCTCGCGCTTTTTAGGCGATGATGAATCTGTCGGAAACTTCATTGAAAAAACGATCTTCCTCGGCAAAAAAACAGGGCGGCAAATATTTGCCGTCCTCAGTCTGTCGAAAAAGTCTTTCAGAAAATCTGTTGGTT
>JBJDZI010000003.1:17452-25981 GCA_051867925.1 Eubacteriales bacterium | reverse complement strand
CTGAACAAAGGATCAAAGCCTTTAATACTTCGTCGTCTGTAAATTTGCGTTCATCCATTTTACCACCTCCAATTTGGTAAATCATCACCGGCGCAACCGGCAAGCACGCCGAACACGATGACTCCGATTATTCCTCCGCCGATCATAGCTCCGGCAAGCGGGATGTGATTCCATCCTCCGCCATCGGGTACGCCGACCAGCACGAAACCCGCGAACAGCATCGCCACGCAGAGAATCGTGAGCGTGGCGAATGTGATGAATTTAATCATATCAATCTCCCTCCGGCAGTTCAGGCAACGGCATCCAGTGGGTAACGTCGCACAGCCGGTCTTCACCTCCGTACACGCCGTCAACGTCAAACATATGGTGTTCGCTGTCGTCCTCGTCTGCACCTCTATACCACGCTGTATACACGCCTTTACTTTTTGAGTAGATCACAACTTTGTCGAATATATCGCATTCGTGGAAGCATTCGACTATCTTCGGCTGACGGTCTCTGAAAGTCAAACAGAGCGGATTCCACCGTGATTTTGCCTTCACTCATCATCGTACCTCCTATTCGCCGCAAATGCAGCCATCAGAGCCATTCCGAACCAGCATCCACCGACGAATGCGAGAACAATATGCCACCACATCACCATCTCACCTCCAGCGAATACACGCTATATCGCACCTTTTCGCCGTACGGTTCTGTCCGACGGTCTGACGGCTTTCGATGGCAACGCCGCGCTTTTTGAGATCGCTGATCCGCGCGGCGAGCCGCATCACTCCGTATTCTCGGAGAGCTTCTACCGGCGTTATGGTGCCGTAGTCCTGCAAATGTCTGTGGATTCGTTCGCATTGTGTCATTTTTGTACCTCCCTCACGACGACCAGAATATAGTCCTCGTCGTGAAAATAGCTTTCTTTGCCTCGCACCCAGCGGCGGTCATCGTTTACGATCACTCTGCCGTGCAGCGCGTCCTCGATCATCTTTTCGATGGCGGCGTGATTGGAGCAATCCAGACGGTCGTTATGGTAAAACGTCAGTATTACAGGATTGCGGAGTGGCGTTTTCCGTACGCCCTGACGATCCATTTCCCGCGCTGTCAGCTGATGCCAGAAGGCGGCGTCTGATTTACGCTTTGACCAGTGTTTTCCGCTCCAGTAGGCGTTAAGCCCGTAAAGCTTGCTCCATTCGGATTTCCCAGCCTTGGTTGCAGGGTATGGGATTCGAAATGTTACTGTCATCCTGTTCCACCTGCCAAAGAGCGTTGGAGCGCCGCTTCGAAAAATTCGTCCGTTGTGAAACTACCGGAAGGAGCAGACGGTTGCTGTTTTGCAGGCTCGGGAAGCTCGTCCTCCCAGCGACGCTGATTCAGCCAGGTGGACGGATTGGGGATAAACTGCCCACCGTCCTTCGTCCATTGGGCTGACTTCTTCTGCCGTTCGATGGCAGGAAGGGTAATGCCGTCAACGTCGCCGGTGGGGAACTGCTTCCGCCATGCTTTCTGCGCCTCAGCTCTGCCGACCTTCTTGGGGTAGGCGTTCCAAAAATCGCCGAACTCGGTCGGAGCGCGACAGCTTTTTGGAATGTTACGATAGTAACATTCTTTTTCTTTATCTATTTCTTTATCTTTATCTGTTGCGTTACATTGCGTTACTGTAACGTTACTCGTAACGTTACAAGTAGCGTTACAATAGGTTTCATCCGTTTCAGATTCCTTGCGCTCTCTGCAACGCTTCACGCGCTCTCTGTTTTGCTCACGGATCTTGTCCATGCCGCTTACATTCTGATGCTCCTCCCAGCCGAGGATCAGGATTTCTCCGCCGGTGTTGCGATCGATCATGTTTAGCCGTTCCATCACGTCCAGCCCTTGACTCACCACGGTCGATTTTGCGCCGATCTCAGAGGCGATCAGGGCAGAGGAGTACGGAATGCCTTCTGCTATGTAAACGCGTCCGCCAGCGTTGCATTTGCCCGCTCTGGCGATCAGCCACAGCCAAAGGAGCACCAGAGCGTCTCCTTTGGGCAGGCTACGCAGATATTTGATCTTGGGGTTGTCAAAGATATCGGTTGCAACTCTAACCCATTTTATGTCTGCCATAGTTTTTCCTTTCTTCTTTCGCTTTCATCGCGCAGGATGTTGCGGATCTCTCTTTCGCTAACGTCGTTTAGCTCCGCCAATATGGATATGCCGGCGTTCTTGTCCGCTAAGTTGTTGTAATGTCTCCATATATCTCCGGGTCTCATCCATAGCCGGTCGCTGTTGCTTTCCGGCGATCGTATCCACGACCGTTTGCGATCAGCAGATCGCACAGGAGCGTTTTGCATACAGGCGCAGGATGACTGTCGCCGCATCTCGTACGATGTCATATCCTGTACTTTCCCGCAGGATGTACACCTCACACGGTAGATGCTTTCATACGCACCGCTGTATCCGACGCGCCTACCTTGGTAGCGGATCACCTCGTAGCTTCCGCCGCTTCCTCCTCGGCAAGGCGTTCTATAGCAGTCTTGGCCATGGTCTCATCCAGCGTACTCTGCAGCTGCTTCTCTGCAATGTAATCCTCAGCGTTGCTAACGGTTGCAGGCGTCAGCCGTCCCTCGGCTTCCAGCTTCCTGCACGCCTGCCGCACCGCATCTGCACTGCATCCAAACACCTTGGCGCTTTCTCCAAGCGTCTTTCCCTCTCGCCTCAGCTCTATGAGCTTCTGTTTGTCAATCTTCATGTTCCGTCTCGCTCCTAACCCGGGCGAGAGTGACTCTCGCCCGTATTTCCTTTCTTAAAAAAATGACTTGCCCATTGATCCGGATCGCGATCTATAGGTTCTTCTGTAAACTTGTCGCAATCGTCGCCTCCATCGCATCCGCGCAAATGCCCGGTGATCATCAGATAGTTGCAATACACGCCCAGAGTCGCATCCAATCCATGATATTGGCACCTCCGACAGTGGGTAGTGTCGGTAGTATCACACTCATCCATTGGCGTCCTCCTTCAGGTAAAGCTCATGTGTACCGTCTATCAGAGCATTCTCTTCGTCGGACATCTCGTAGCCGATTTTTTCAAGATATTCGTAAATTAGTTCCAAAGCATTGTTTCTAACAAATCGACCGTACCAGTCACAACAGTTCTCGCCTTTAGCGTCACCAGTTAGCGCATACGCATACACAAATATTTGCAGACTTGGCTTACCGATCATTCGCACTTTTATCTCTCTTGCCAAATCATCGCAATTATCGATTTCATCGTCCGTTAGTCCGATCAATTCCAAAAAAGAACACCGGGTCAAATTCCGGGGAGATCAGGCAGCTGTACTTTATGATAAAATCACTTGCTTGATCCGAAAGCAAAGAGCCTCTACCGCTGGCCAATTTCTTTATGTATCCTGTACGCAAATCATAAGCTCGTTCGAACGCTTCTGTCAAAGCCTTTCTCCGCATATTGCGCTCATCCTCCGCCTTCTGCTTTGCCAGCTTTTCCTCCTCTTCCTTCTGATCCTTGGCGCCGGCGGGCGTTCGCAGATAACACGAACCATATTCTATACAGAAATAAATCTTCTGCTGCTTCAGCCGCTCCAGATCCTCTCTCAGCTTGTCAGGCATACCAATATCTACATAGCCGTACGATCTATACTTATCATTGTCCCACTTATCCTTGCTGGGGATCTCAATCGCGTTGTACTCTGCAAGGATCGCACGGCACGCTGCCTCCAGCTTCTTATTCTTCTGATCGGTCAGCGCAATGGCAAGATCCCGTTCAAAGTTGTTGGTACCGATGGATTTCAACACACGGTTGCGCTCCTTCACGTCCTCAATCTTCTCCAGCCGTTCCAGATCAAGGAGCGACACCTGCCGCCCAGAGGCTTCCTGCAGGAGCTTCTGATCCAGCTCGGTCAGCTTCAGACGTCTGCGAACCGTTGACTTCGAAAATCCGGTCTTCTCGGCGATACCGGTGACCGAATCGCCCAGATCCAGCATCATCTGAAAGCCCTGCGCTTGCTCGAAGGGAGTCAGATCTACCCGCTGCATATTCTCCAGCAGCATAGTCGCTACCTGTTCCTCGGGCGTCATTTCCACCACTACGCAGGGAAGCTCGGTAAGCCCAGCCAGCTTCGCCGCCGCGCATCTGCGGTGGCCGATGATCACGGTGTACAGCCCAGCTCCATTAAACTTTGGGTTCACCTTCGATACAAAGGGCACAACCGTCAGATTCTGCATCACGCCCTTGGCGCGGATGCTGTCGGTAAGCTCGGTAAGATCACCCAGCTCCTTCCGGGGATTGTCCGGGTGCGGGAACAGCTTGTCCACAGGGATATACTGCAGACGCCGCTCTTCCTCACCGTCCATCAGATCGCATTGGATCATTTCCTTCGTTTCAATCGTCTCGTTCTTCATGTTGCTTCTCCTTAGTTTTTATTTTTTGAGGCGAAAACATTCGGATTGTCGAATCCGTCTTCCCCTCTCCATCTCCATAGGTTATCGTTTATGCAGCTGTGACACCTGCACGGTAGAGTGCAGGTGTCACACTCAAAGTCGCAGGATTCACCGATGCAAGGCGGCGTACCGCCTACGCAGATTTTGCATATCTCGATTACTGCATACTCACGTATGTCCTCTGTCAATTTTTTGTACTTTTTCTGTAGCAGAACGATCACCTCGGCAGCTTCCAGCATATCACCTGCGTACTTTTTAGGTGTGTTATCCTTCATCGCCTTCTCGACCAGTCGCATCTTAAGCCGCTCTATTGCGTCGTCATTATACTGAATCATTCAAAAATCACCTCGATTCCTCTCTCCTCCAGCTCACGGCGCATCCGATAGCTGACTTCTCGTGGGTTCTTACTGGCGTCCCACTCGTAACAGTCCCGATTGTAGTTTGCGATCTGCGACATAAACGCCAGCGCGAACCGTCGATATCCCTTCTTCTGCTCATCCTCGGTATCGCCGAATAGATCGCAGAAGCAATCGTCCAAAGTTAGGAGAACAGCGTAAAAACACCGAAGGGACACCTCCCCGTGCATCTGATCCAGCTGCTCCTTGATGATCTTCTGCGCCATCTCGGTCGCATCCCGCTGAATCTGCTTGCGGTACTCTTCCGGGATAGGTATTTTGGACTTCATCCCCTCGCCCCCTCTCCGAAGCTCTCGTCGTAGATTTCAATCAGCTCGCACCACGCCACGCCGAAAAATATGTACAGCAAAGTCGGCAATGCCATGTACCACGGACTCAGCCCGTAGTTAAAATGCCAACTCGCCGCCAGCAGGAACAGCCCACCAAACAGCATCGTCAGCGCAAAGGCTGTCCATTTCACAATACACACGTTTCGTTTAGTCTTTCGGATCATGCTCTGTATCCCTCCAAATCGTGTATTTGATAGCTTGCATTTTCTCACCTGCCAGACCTACCGGTTAAAATGGCAGGTCATCGTCCCCCGGGAATGGCGCGTCTGCGTATCCTCCTGCAGAAGTCTGGATCGACGTCTGCTGGTATGATTGCGGGACATATGCAGGCTGTTGGTATGCGTTCTGCCGCTGATCAGATGCGGGCTGATTCTGCTTCTGATGCGTGTACGGTTGCTGCTTAGCGTAGTTTTGCGCGGGGGCTCCGTTGTACTGTCCACCATTACTTTCGCTCTTGGAGTCGACGAAATTGGCCTCATCGGCGATCACCTCGGTGACGGTGCGCTTCTGCCCGTCCCGATCGGTGTAGGATCGAGTCTGTAGAGAGCCCGTCACGCAGATCGAACTGCCCTTGCGGAAGTAGCGGGAGACAAATTCGGCGGTCTGCCGCCACGCCACGACGTTGATAAAATCCGCTTGCGGCTGTTGACCGTCTGCGGCGTACTTACGGTTGATCGCCACCGAGAAGCTGGTCACGGACGTGCCGCTCTGCGTGGTTTTCAGCTCGGGGTCGGCGGTCAGACGTCCGCCGAGGATTACCTTGTTAAAATTAAAGTTTGCCATTGTTTTTGTTCCTCCTGTAAATTAGCTTGTACGGGCTCCAGCCCGGGTATTTTGATTGAAGATAGGCGCGCACCTGCGGTTCCATCCGTTCGTGCGCTACGCCGTCGTAGGCGTCGTGACAATAGATGCACATCGTAACGATGTTTTGCGGGATGCCAAGCCCGCCTTTGGATCGGCGGATATAGTGGCTATTGGGAGCACCGGGGCCGCCGCAGATGATGCAACGGAATCCGTCCCTCTCCCATACCTCAGCCTTTACTTTTGGCGGTATATCGCACGACAGGCTCCTTTTCGACTTGTAATACAAGCAGCTCCACCTCCTCCATCGGAGCAACGGTGATGCTGTGTCGGTTTCGGTCCAGCAGGGCGAGCCCGACGATAAAGCGACCGTCCTTCGGCGTGTACTCGATGCGCATGATCCGATCGTATTCAATAGATCCGTTGATCGGATTGCTCCAAACCACCGGTAGCCCATTCAGAGCGGCGTTTTTGGCCTCTTCACCAGTCATCTGGATCGCCCTCCTCTTCGCCGGAATCGTCGTCAATGTCGTATGCGTCGTAGTATTCTCGCGGAATCGGCTCCACCAATATGCTACCGCAGATCGGGCAAGACGGAACGTCGCGCACTTCGACGTAGTGGTCGATGTGCCTCTCGCGGATCGTATCGCTGGACATCTCGTAGTCGCGCGAGACTCTGCCGCAGTGTTCGCAAAGATAGTATTCCATGTTATCCCTCCCGTAGCAGTGCAAGATCCGCGCCAGTCAGCGTTTCGATTCCAAGGTCCTGCGCATCTTGTACTACAGATGTAAGCAGACGTTGCATCTCTTCCACATTGTATACTCTGGACCCGTAATAAAAGCAAAGCTTTTTGCATCCGGCGATCTTGCAGTTGTCGATCACGTCCACAAACCATCCATCTCCGTTCTTCTCCCACCGCTCGATCGTGCGATCTGCGGCGCGCGCATCGACGGCGTAGCATTCGCGGACTCCTGCTATCCGTATGTGCTTTCGGTATATTTCCAGTGGGCCGATTGCAAGACCATCCCGCGCCAGCCGCGCGGAGATTTGGTCACACAACTCCCACAGGTATCCGTTGGCGGTCAGGGATCGCTTACGAGACGGCTTTTTGATCTCTGCGACAAATTCCCCGCCTGCTGAAATCGCCTCGCAGGCGGCGCGTGCGTCCCTCTCGGAGACCTGCAGGATCAGATAGGTACCGCTTTTTTGGATGCTCCAGTCCGCACCCTTGATGGCAGCGGTGATCATGCCGTAGGAAGAGCGGCTGAGAGGGTAGAGTCAAAGGCTTGCCGCTGTTTCTCCAGCTCTTTCTCTGTGGCGATCGCCTGCTTCTGGCAAGCAGGGCATAGCTTTCTCCCGAATCTCTGTTCGCTGTATGCGATTATTTCAGCAGGATTCCACACGGTCCCATCTCGTTTAGTAACTGCGGTGATCTCACTACCGCAGATTACGCAGGGGGTGGGAGTAGCCTCCTCCCCTTCAGGGAGATCCTCCCCAGCATAAATATACAGACCGACACCGTGCCGCGCGCAGGCTTTGGTTAGGCTACGCTGGATCGCTTTGTTGACATCTGTCGACGTGACCCGTTCCAGCGGAATAGAGTTGTTGCGGTGATCCATAACGGGCAGATATTCGACGTGCTCGATTCCGGCTACAGTAACGCCGGTCTTGACCCAGCAGGTCTTGCCGTCCGTGTGATAGCTCCAACCGTCTCTGTTCTCGTAGACGGTATAGGTAGAATCCGGGTGCTTCTTTTTAAGCTCAGCCCAAGCCCAAGCCCAAGAGAGATAGCTTAGGTTGTTTTTCTTCTCGATCTTGTCGCTGACGTTGATCGCGTACAACTCCGAGAAATAGTTGAATTCTTCGATTGCGTTCTGTTCCATGTTTCCTCCTTATGCGATGCCAGGCACCGAATACACTTCACGGTGCCCAAACTGTGACAGGCTCGCCCATACGTTCAGGTTGTCGACTACCTGCTTGATCGTCTCAACGGTTGCGCCGCTCCGCTCCAGCGGGATGCGCTCTTCCTCGACTTTCTCCCCGGTCACGCGAGAGTAACGGCTTACTACGATATGGATAGGGTCGGTCATCTCGCACCTCCGGGATTATACTTGTGATCCCTTACAGACATCCGCGCGATAAACTGCGAAACGATCTCTTTCGGCTCCGCTGATTCGGCGTAGGTTTTTTCGCGTTTGGCTTTCTCTGCCTTCCACTGTTCAAACGCCGCCTGATTGGATGGATTTTCGAAATACTTCTCGCAGGCGCGGGTAAGTACGCGCACTGCACCATGTCTTACAGTGATAGTGTTATTCATTCTACGTCCTCCATTTCATGATTTTTCCTTCTCTATGATCAGATCGCCGTATGCGATTTCTCCGCGTATAAGCTCCTTGCAGCGGATGGTTTTATCGCAATTATCGGACGATCTGTAAACAGATACGCCTGCGAATATCCGCCTCCCGGAACTGATATGCGTTTTGGCTTTGATGCCCTCTCCGGCTATGATGTCCCATCCGGCTTCGATGCCATCTCCGGCTTTGATGCCCTCTCCGGCTATGATGCC
>JBJDZI010000003.1:0-17352 GCA_051867925.1 Eubacteriales bacterium | reverse complement strand
CCCATCCGGCTTCGATGCCATCTCCGGCTTTGATGCCCTCTCCGGCTATGATGCCATCTCCGGCTTCGATGCCCCATCCGGCTTTGATGCCATCTCCGGCTTCGATGCCCCATCCAGCTTTGATGCCACCTCCGGCTTCGATGCCACCTACGGCATCGATGCCCCATCCGGCTTCGATGCCATCTCCGGCTTCGATGCCATCTCCGGCTTTGATGCCCTCTCCGGCTATGATGCCACCTCCGGCTTCGATGCCCCATCCGGCTTCGATGCCCAATCCGGCTATCAAATACATTTGTATGGATATGTTTTTTGCTGATTTGACACTTCCACTGACAACCAGCCGATCATCCAATTCGATCTCGATGCTTTCGTCGGATATCAGGTCTCCTTCTAGGACGTAGTCGCCGTTTTCGATCCGTTTTAAGCCTGCATAGTCTTTTGTGATTTTCATTTTTTCCTCCTGTTTTACTTCATTTCTGCATTTGCATTGGGAGATTTTTTATTCCGTGTCCAAAATGTCGCTTATTTTGCATCCGTATGTTTCTGCGATCAGAGCAAGCATTCCTACCCTTGGCTTGCTTTCTCCGCTCTCCCACATCGATATAGTGGGCTGACCAACTCCGATTTTTTCAGCTGCTTCTTGCTGGGTCAAATGCGCATCCAGCCGCAGTTTCTTCAGCTTTTCTTTCATATAGTCCTCCTTCATCAAGTTTCTTGATATCATTATATATCAGCAAACTTGATTTGTCAAGTGGTTTAATCAAATTTCTTGATATATTTTTCAAATCTTTGTTTTTATCATTGACATATCCACGTAATATCATTATAATTGATAATGATAGGAGATGATACATGTGAAAAACAGAGTCCGCGAATTGAGGCGATCCAACGGCGTTACCCAGGCAGAGCTTTCCAGAGTTATCGGAGTCGCACAAAATACCCTATCTTATTGGGAGCAAGGCAAATACGATATCGATACAGATAGCTTGCAACGTATAGCAGATTATTTTCATTGCTCCGTTGATTACTTGCTCGCGCGATCGGATCATGCAGCAGAAAACAAAAAAGAAGTTTTTTACGATCTTTTTAACAGCTTGTCTCCGGAAGATCAAAACGACATGATACGCATCATGCTCGAAAAGAAGAACAATAAATAAAAAAGACCGCCATAATGGCAGTGCTTATCAAATGCGTTGGATTGTTATAGTCATTGCTTTTGGATTTCGGAAGCAACACTCTTTTCGCGCATAATGCGCAAAACATCTTCTTGATCTTCTTCGGACAAGCTAAGAAATAGAAGAAGTACCTGTTCGTAGTCTTGGTAATTGATGTGATCGTTTTCTTTTGATGTAACTTTTGTGGTCATGCTTGAAATCTCCTTTTAATTTATAATTATTTACGATATATGAATATGGAGGATGTGCGATGGATTGGTATATGTGGTTTATATTGATACTGTTTGTAGTTGTGTTCGTGGTCTATGGTATAAAAAACATAAAGAAAATAGTTAACGAATCAAAGGAAAAGAAATCGCAGGTACGATCCAATAGACAAAAGCAGGAACCTGTTAAAGCTACCGTAGAAGTAAGAACTATCCAACCGTCCGATCCCGTGCGTGTTCCGCTATCATCGGTTCGTGCATACAATGAATATGAATATGTCGATATTTCAGAACTTGATATGACTACCGTTGATGGATTGAATGCAATCCCTGACATATATTTTCAGGTTGGACCCCCAAACAGTTACGGATCGTTGTACAACATTGTCTATGTATTAGATCGTCAAGTAACTGCTTTCAAAAAGATCGGCGACGTCGAAATGGAGATTTTTTGCATGAGAAAGTGCAAGAAAATTTCCGAAACGAATGGCTTGGGTTATGGTCGTTTAGCTTCCGAGCTGTTTAGACTGCGAATGTTCGATGAAGCTAAGTCGGAGCGAGAATATGCAGATCGGTTGGATGATGCCTATAGAGAAAGAGAAGCGAAGAAAAAATATTCCGAATTACCCCTCGGCGGTAGATTGTTCAAAATGGGTTCGAATCTTGAATGCCCGCAATGCTATACACTTCAGTTCAAATTATACTCGCTTGATCATAAAACCATCGAAGAATTGAACGATCCTAAAATTATTTATCCACCGGACAACGATATGTTTAAGTATCTATGTTGCGATTTGTGCGCGCACGTCATTGCGATTACATCATTGGTTGATTGGCAAGGAAATTTGAATGATCTTGATCCTGTAAACATAGATCGAGAAGCATTGGAGACGAACGGTGCCGACTTGCTTAACAAACGCCGCGCTAAAATTGAATACGACTGGATGTACGAACATATGCCGGATGACTGCCCGAAAACCTATTCTGGTTATATCGCCATGAAGAAGTCTAACTCAAATAATTTTCATTCATTGAAAGATAAAGCAGAATCTAACGGTATCGAACTTCTTCCGTGGATGGACAGATGGAATTATCAACCGATTGAAAAATGGACGACATTAGATATTAGATAAATGATAAACAAAGAGGTATTGCTATGAGTAACAAGTTAGAGGACATACTTACAGGGAAACGGTCTCCGAACACCGGAGTCAAGCCCGGATTCGATGATCGGATAAACATCCTCGAAAAATTTCGAGTGAGCATTTGCGCTGAATTGATCGATCTATACGATCGGATCAAAACATGGGCCACCGTGTTTATGGTCATTAACATTGTTTCGGTCGTGGCATGGTCGATCGCATATATTTGGGCAAACAGTCTGGACGAACGTGCGGTGCTGGAGTTGGCGCGAGATGACGGCGTTCTTACCCGTCTGTACGTCTGGGTCACATCGTCAAGCTTTGTGTACGTGATCGTTGCCGTGGCTGTAGCAATCATCGCCGGATTGGTAAGGCGGCACTACAAGTACAGATCTCTGTACGTTGGTAAGATGATGCGGGGCAAGTGAGCACATATAGATAGGACGCGGATCGGATGCATGACGAATGCAAACAGGTCATGCGCTTTGTGGTTTTGATCCATCTTTGTTTCGTTTGTGATGGCGATCCTGTTATGCGATATGCTTAACGGTAATATTGGATATTTCCGCTATTAGGATAGCACATACGACCGTATGAAACAGTTGCAACTTGTATTAAGTTTTTGATTTTTCGAAAAAAATTGCAAAAAGGATGTGTAATATGGCGAAAATAAAACAAGCCCAAAAGTCGGGTGCGCTACGCGTAGCCCTATACCTACGCTACAGTTCCGACCGTCAGACCGAGCAGTCCATCGAAGGGCAACAGCGCGTCTGCTCCTCCTACTGCGATAGGGAAGGGCATCAGATCGTCGCCACCTACATAGACCGCGCCTTGTCTGCATCCAAGGACACCGACAAACGTCTGCAGTTCTTGCAGATGATCCGGGACAGCGAGTCCGGGCAGTTTGACGCCGTGGTGGTGTACAAGCTCGACCGCTTTGCCAGATCCCGTCAGGATAGCGCAAAATATAAAGCCGTCCTTGCCCGCAATGGTGTGCGGGTGCTGTCCGCCACCGAGGGCATCGGCGACGGGATCGAGAGCATCATCTTAGAGTCGCTTTTGGAGGGCATGGCAGAGTATTATTCTGCCGAACTGTCGCAAAAGGTAACGAGAGGGATGCGGGAGAGCGCGTACAAGTGTAACAGCACAGGCGGTACCGTTCCAACCGGATACAAAATAGTCGGCAAAAAATTTGTGATCGACGAGCCGCGCGCAGAGATTGTCCGAGAAGTGTTCGACCTGTTTGTCGGCGGCATGAGCATTTCTGCGATCGGGCGACTACTTGCCGGGAGAGGGATCAGAAACGCCGTCGGCAAGCCGTACGGCAGAAACGCGCTGGAGCATATGATCCGCAACAAACGCTATATAGGCGTATATACTTATGACGATATCGAGATCGAAGGAGGCGTCCCAGCCATCGTGAGCAAAGAAATATTTGAAGAAGCCGTCAAGCGGCTTGAAACGCGCACCACGGGACCGAAACCGTGTTCCCCCTATGCAGACTACCTTCTCAGCGGAAAATGCTTCTGCGGCGATTGTGGCTCGTCTATGACGGGAGAATCGTCCACAGGCAAAAGCGGGAAAACTTATCACTATTACGGATGCCCAACGCACCGAAAGCGCAGCCTTTGCGATATGCCGCGCATCCGTAAGGATTGGCTGGAACGAACTGCGGTCAAGGACGCCGTTGAACTGCTCAGCAGTCCGGACATCCGCCGCCAATTGGTAGATTTGGTCATGCAAGAATCTGCCAAAGATGCAGACACAGACAGCCGCGCGGATGCGCTTCGCAAGCAGGCGCGGGAGATCGAAAAGAAGATATCCAATTTGATAAAGCTCGCGGAGGACGGTATGGCAACCGACTCCACCGCGTCCCGCATCCGGGAGCTGGAGGAAGAGAAGAAGTCGGTATATACCCAATTAAAAGCTACGGAACTGCAGAAGATCGCACTGGACCCAGATAAGGTGGATTATTTTTTGACGCAATTTGCAAACGGCGATATTGATGATCCCGATTTCCGTCGCAAGGTGATCGATATGCTGATCGTATCCGTTACCGTCTACCGCGACCCTTCCGATCCGGACGGATACAAACTTGTCTATAAATACTCCGTGTCCCCGTCCGATGGCAATGGATCGGTACCCGATTCCGGCGGCGATGCCGGTAAGGGTGCGTCTATATGCATGGTTGGGTCACCAGCAAAGCGCACACGATCGTGTGCGCTTTTTGTTATATATGTTAATCTGTCGCCGATGCGGAAATTCGTAACGGCAAACGAATAATTTTCGGCAAATTTTGCCGAAAAAGCATTTTTCCGAAAATATTTTTCAAAAATAGGTTGACAAACGAATAAATTTCTGCTATAATGCCGTAAACCGCAGATTGCAGAAATAACTTATTCCTCTCCGGTGCCTGCCGGAGCATTGTATGTAGATTTTTATATTAAGGAGAGGAAACTTCCCAAAGGAGCGTTTCCGCACAAAAACAATGAAGTATAATGCAGTCGTCGGACAGTCCGGCGGTCCTACCGCCGCCATCAACGCAACGCTTGCGGGCGTGATCTACGGTGCCAAACTTTCTCACGAGATTGACACGCTCTACGGTGCCTTCAACGGTGTCGAGGGAATGCTGAATGAGAATCTATGCAATCTCACCGAGCTTTTCAGGGAAAATCGGGACATTGAGATTTTGACCCAAACCCCTGCCGCCGCTCTCGGCTCCTGTCGGGTCAAACTTCCCGAACCGGAGAGTGAGAAGGGAAAGGATACCTATACGCGGTTGTTTCAGGTGTTCCGAAAGTATAATATCCGCAGTTTCTTCTACATCGGCGGAAATGATTCCATGGACACCGTTGCCAAACTCTCCAAAGCGGCAGAGTTTTTCGACTATCCGATGCAGTTTATCGGCGTTCCCAAAACCATCGACAACGATCTTTGCGGAACCGACCATACGCCGGGCTACGGCAGTGCGGCAAAATTCATTGCCGCTTCCATGCAGGAAGTTCTCCGCGACTGCGCGGTGTACACCGTGAAAGCGGTCACCATTGTAGAGATCATGGGGCGGGATGCAGGCTGGCTGACTGCCGCCGCCGCCATTCCGGCGATCCTCTCCAATCACGCGCCCGATCTGATCTATCTTCCCGAAGTTCCCTTTGATATGGAACGCTTCCTGTCGGATGTAGAGGAAAACTTCAAGACACATCCCGACTTGGTGATTGCCGTTTCCGAAGGTATTCGCTATGCAGACGGGAGATACGTCGGCGAGGGAACTCAGAGCAACGTTACCGACATATTCGGTCACAAATATCTGGCGGGAACTGCGAAGGCATTGGAATTTGCGGTGAAAGAGCGCTTTGGCTGTAAGGTTCGTTCCTTCGATTTCAATCTTCCCCAACGCTGTGCCGCGCATATGCTGGCAAAGGCGGATGTGGAAGAAGCAATTGGTGTGGGCAAGTACGCCGTCCATTGTGCTGACCGCGGAATCAGCGGCTGTATGATCGGTTACGAGCGCACCGACGCTCCCTACACCATCTCGTACCGCCCCGTTCCCGTATCCGAGATCGCCAATCAAGTCAAGGCGGTTCCGAGAGAGTATATCAACGAAGCAGGCAACTATGTTACCGAGGCTTGTCTCGACTATCTGCTCCCGCTGATCCAAGGCGAATACCCCACGATTTATCAGAACGGTATTCCGCTTCACTTTGATCTCAAAACTCCTAATTTGGAGCTGAATAAATTCAAACTTAGATAAAAGCCGCAGCAAAAGCGGCAGAATGGAGAACACTATGCGCGTTTACAATTTTTCTGCAGGACCTTCCATGCTTCCTCTTTCCGTACTGGAAAAAGCGGCATCCGAGATGACCAATTACCACGACAGCGGGATGTCCGTGATGGAGATGAGCCACAGAACCCCGCTTTACGAGTCGATTCTGAACAAGGCGGAGGCGGATCTGCGCACTCTGATGGAGATCCCCGATAACTATAAAGTTCTGTTCCTGCAGGGCGGCGCGTCCACGCAGTTTGCGGCGGTTCCCATGAATTTGCTGAGCGGCAGTGGGAAAGCCGATTATGTCGTCACCGGTCAGTTCTCCAAGAAGGCTATGCAGGAAGCAGCCAAGTACGGCGACATCCGAAAGGTCGCATCTTCCGAAGATAAGAACAACACTTATATCCCCCGCCTCACCAAGGAGGCTTTCCGCCCCGATGCCGACTACGTTCACATTTGCCTGAACAATACCATCTACGGCACTAAGTGGGATTATATCCCCGACACAGGCGACATCCCGCTGGTGGCTGACCTCTCCTCCTGCATCCTCTCCGAACCTGTGGACGTATCGAAATTCGGTCTGATCTACGCAGGCGCGCAAAAGAATATGGCACCCGCGGGACTGACCGTGGTCATCGTGCGCGAGGATCTCATCGGCAAAGCACGCCCCGACACACCCGCAATGTTTGACTACAAGCTCCTCGCAGACAACAATTCGATGTATAACACGCCCCCCTGCTACTGCATCTATATGGCAGGACTGGTCTACGAGTGGCTTTTGGATATGGGCGGTCTTTCTGCCATGGCAGAGAAGAACCGCAAGAAGGCGGCACTTCTGTACGATTATCTGGACAGTCAGGATTATTACAATGCACCTGCCGAAGCATCCGCCCGTTCGCTGATGAACGTGACCTTCGTTACCGGTGACGCGGATCTGGATAAACTGTTCGCTAAGGAAGCAGAGAAAAGCGGACTGTGCAGTCTGAAGGGACACCGCTCGGTAGGCGGTATGCGTGCATCCATCTACAACGCAATGCCTTACGACGGCGTGGTGGCTCTGGTCGGGTTTATGAAGGCATTTGCCGCCAATCACCCCAAAAATGCAAACTGATCGAGGTATTTTCCCATGAAAAACGTACTTTTGTTAAATTCCATTGCCGACAGCGGCATTGAACAGTTCGATTATACCCGCTACCATCTGTCCACTGACGAGGAGGATCCCGATCTGGTGATGGTGCGTTCCGCATCCATGCATGACAGAGAAGTGAATCCCGCGCTCAAAGCGATTGCCAGAGCGGGTGCGGGTGTCAACAATATTCCCGTAGATGATCTGGCAGAGAAGGGGGTCGTGGTATTCAATACCCCCGGAGCCAATGCCAACGGTGTCAAGGAACTTGCCATCGCGTCACTTCTGCTGTCTGCCCGTGACATCTATGACGGCATTAAATGGGTCAATTCTTTGGAGCCTACCCCCGAAGTCGCCAAGCGCGTGGAAAAGGAAAAATCCCGCTTTGCAGGCATCGAGCTTGCGGGAAAGACGCTGGGCGTCATCGGTCTGGGTGCGATCGGCGGCATGGTTGCCAACACCGCGCTGGAACTTGGAATGAAGGTCATCGGCTACGATCCCTTTATGAGCGTGGAAGCCGCATGGAAACTCAGCAGTAATGTAAAAAAAGCCTCCGGCTTTGACGAAATCTATCGCCGCAGTGATTTTATCTCTATCCATGTCCCCTCTACCAAGGACACCAGAGGAATGCTCTCCGCCGCCGCTTTTGCACAGATGAAGGATGGCGTGCGCCTGATCAATCTGGCTCGCGGCGATCTGGTCAAAACCTCCGATTTGAAGGAAGCATTGGAAAGCGGCAGAATCGCCCGCTACGTCACCGACTTCCCGGACGCGGAAACTATCAATCATCCCGGCATCGTGGCGATTCCTCATTTGGGTGCATCCACCAACGAATCCGAGGAAAACTGCGCCCGCATGGCGGCTCTGCAGCTCATTGATTACGCGGAGAACGGCAACATCAAGAACAGCGTCAACTATCCTACCGTTGTGCTGGATCGCGGCAGCTGCACGCGAATCGGCGTCATGCACCACAACCGTCCCGGTGTGATCTCCGGCATCACGACCGCCGTTGCGGACTGCGGTTTCAACATCGAGCATATGGTCAGCGGCAACAAGAACGATATGGGTTATATGATCGTTGACGTGTACGGCAACATTCCCGAAGCACTGCTTGAAAAGATCAATGCCATTGACGGCGTGATCCGCGCGCTGGTGTTTAAGGGATAATAGGTTTTTCCCCAAAGAACCTCCCTTAGGGGGTTCTTTGGGTTATGAGTTAATTTCTGATTATTTGGATTTGACCTATTGACAAAAACAGACAATTGATGTATAATATGAGCGTCACACAATTTCATATTTGCATTGCCCCTTGGGGAAACTATACTTTGGAAAAAGGTGTTTCTCTTTCTTTCTCTATCCTCAAAGGGTAATGAAATTGTGTGACAACAATAAGAGATTCACTTTTTCGGTGTGTCTCTTGTTGAGACACACTTTTTTGTATCGGAGGAGAAAGACTATGATAAAGACTATGATAAAGATGGAAAACCAAAGCCACCGCGATTAGCCTTGTTGCATCGTCAATGATTACAGGCGTTGTGCTGACCGGATGTAACCTGAACAAACCCGAATTAGAGACTTATGTAGACGACCAAGGACAAATAATAGTAGTAGATGGGGAAAAAACATATGTATCCGGTAGCCCGGACGACCCAAATGTAAAAGAACCAACCACCGGCACAACTGATATAAATAACCCGGGGACAACAAATGAGCCAGATACAACATCTAATCCAAAGCATTATGATACATTTGTTCCAAATCCGGACTTTTCGGTTGATGAAGAAAACATTACTGCCAGCCAGATACTAGCAAACTTAGATGAAATGACTTTAGACTTTGCTGAAATGAGTTTGTATGGCGGATTAAAAATAGATAGAGAAGAATTAAGATTTATAGCTTCTTTTACAAGTTTGGCTCCAGAAGTATTGAAATATATTGATGACGAGCCATTATATAATACTATTGCTCCATTGGAATTGCAGACAAAACCACAGCATATTTGGTTTAGGGTCGAAGGCTTGCCATATTATGGGGCTAATACCGAATCGATAAACGGCTATTACACAACTTTAAATTATTATTTTAGCAAAGACAATAGACCTTCAAATAAAACTATTAGACGATTGATAATGCCAAAAGAAGAATATAGTGCTATGCTTGATGCCTTTGGAGTGCAGAAACATATTTTAGATTATAACGAATACAAAGATAATCCGTTATTTGATTATTGGATGGCTTATATCGACACTGAAGTTTATGACGCATTCACGTTAGATAGATAAAAGGTTGAGAATGCAACCCCTGAGCAATTGTTAGCAATAAATAATCTAATTAAAGCAATGTATAATATCAATATGCTTGGAACAACAAACCCAACCAATATTAGCACAAACTAAATGCAACCTTCCCCAATGAAGGTTCCGAACCTCCAAGAACTTTTTGATCGCCCGGCAAATTCTTGCCGGGCGATTGGTTGTATGGACTTTGAACGCCCACAGCCAAGGAATGGGGGCGGGAGGAAGCCGCGCAGCGGCTTGGAGGGGCGTGAAGGGGAAAACTTCGGCGTCTGAGATGCAGTTCTTTCGTTTTTTTTGTCATATCTCTTGCAAATCGCGCAAAAATGTGCTATACTATTCAATAATGCCGAGTTATGCAATCACGGGAGGGTGCTATGGATCAGATATTGGAGCGGATTAACCGTCTGCGCAAAACGCTTGCCTATCACAGCCGAAAATACTATGTGGAGGACTCTCCCGAGATCTCAGATTTCGAATACGATAAGCTCTTTTATGAGCTTAAGGAACTGGAAGAGGCACACCCCGAGTACGACGATCCCAATTCGCCCACCAAAAGAGTCGGCGGTGCGGCACTTTCGAAATTTGAAAAGATTACCCATACAGTACCGCTGAAAAGCCTCACCGACGTGTTCTCTTACGATGAACTGCGTGCTTTTTGCAGCAGGCTGGAGGCGGAATACGGTTCGCACGAGTATTCCGTAGAGTGCAAAATCGACGGTCTGTCGGTTGCCCTGCATTACGAAGGCGGACGGCTGGTTTACGCCGCCACCCGAGGCGACGGAACGGTGGGCGAGGTAATCACCGAAAACGCACGCACCATTCAGTCGATCCCGCTGACCATTGATTATGACGGTACGCTGGAAGTCCGCGGGGAAGTGTATATGCCTCGCTCCTCCTTTGAAGCGTTGAACCGTCAGCGGGAGGAAAACGAGGAATCGCTCTTTGCCAATCCCCGAAACGCGGCGGCAGGCTCCCTCCGTCAGCTGGATTCCAAGATCACCGCATCCCGAAAGCTGGATATTTTCCTGTTTAATCTGCAACTGTGCGACCGCGCCTTCGATACCCACATCGAAACGCTGGAATTTATGAAAGCCCAGGGCTTCAAGGTGGTACCGTTCTACGCAAAAGCCTCCACAGCCGACGAAATCATCGCACAGATCGAGGAGATCGGCAGGATGCGGGAGAACCTCCCCTTTGACATCGACGGCGTGGTCATCAAGGTCAACTCTCTGGCAAGACGGGAGGAGATCGGCGAAGGCACTTCCACTCCCAAATGGGCGGTGGCATACAAATTCCCGCCCGAGCAGAAGATCACGCGGCTTTTGGACATTTCTATCCAAGTGGGGCGCACAGGTGTGCTGACCCCCATCGCCGAACTGGAGCCGGTCAGACTGGCAGGTTCCACTGTCAGCCGTGCCACCCTCCACAACATCGACTTTATCCACGAGCGGGACATCCGTATCGGCGACTATGTGACCGTGCAGAAGGCGGGCGACATCATTCCCGAAATCGCCGCATCTCATCCCACCAAGCGGGAGGGCGAACTTCCCGTGTACGAGATGCCTGCTCTCTGCCCCTCCTGCGGCGAACCTGTGGTTCGTGACGAGGAAGCGGCGACCCGTTGCACCAACGCCTCCTGCCCTGCACAGCTCATCCGCAATCTGATCCATTATGCTTCCAAAGATGCTATGGACATTGCAGGACTCGGCCCCGCACAAATCAAAGTGTTGCACGAAAAGGGACTCGTCACCTCGGTTGCCGACCTCTACACGCTGAAAAAAGAAGATCTCATCAGCCTCGACCGAATGGGCGACAAGTCGGCAGACAATCTCCTTGCCGCCATAGAAGCCTCCAAGACTCGCGGACTTTCGCGGCTCCTCTTTGCACTGGGCATCCGCCAGATCGGCGAAAAAGCAGGCGAAGCGCTGGCATCGGCGTTCGGCGACATCGAGCGGTTCTTCACGCTGACCGCCGACGAGCTTTGCGCGGTGGAGGACGTGGGGCTGATCACCGCAGAAAACGTGGTGAATTACTTCTCCCATCCCCAGACGCGCACCCTGATCGACGCATTGAAAGCCGCAGGGGTGGAAATGGCAATGACCGCTCCCGAACAGACCGACGACCGTTTTGCAGGGATGACTTTCGTACTGACCGGCACGCTCCCCACGCTGACCAGAAGTGAAGCAGAAGCGCTGATTAAGCAGTACGGCGGCAAAACTTCCTCGTCCGTATCCAAAAAGACCTCCGTCGTGCTGGCAGGCGCAGAAGCAGGCTCCAAACTTGCCAAAGCGGAGTCCCTCGGCGTGCGCATCATCGACGAGAACGAGTTCCGTGAACTGTTGAAATAATCGACAAAAAGAGAGATAAACTATGTTATTTGATACCGTAAAAGTATATTTGAAAGCAGGAAACGGCGGAAACGGTTCCGTTTCCTTCCGCCGCGAAAAATACATCGCTCACGGCGGTCCCGACGGCGGTGACGGCGGCAACGGCGGAAGCATCATCTTCCGCATTGACGAAGGACAGAACACCTTGACTTATTACAAATACAAGCGCAAATTCGTTGCCGAGAGCGGCGCGCCCGGTGCGGGCGGAAAATTCCACGGCAAAAACGGTGCCGACCTGATCCTGCCCGTTCCTCCCGGAACGGTGCTGAAAGATCCCGAAACCGGGCTGGTCATCAAAGATATGTCCGATTGCGAGGATTTCGTCATCTGTAAAGGAGGACGCGGCGGCTGGGGCAACAAGCATTTTGCCACCCCTACCCGTCAGATTCCCCGATTTGCCAAAGCGGGCATTCAAGGGGAAGAAAAAGAGATCCTGCTGGAGCTGAAACTGCTGGCAGACGTAGGTCTGGTGGGAATGCCCAATGTAGGAAAATCCTCTCTCCTTTCCATCATCAGCGGTGCGCATCCCAAGATCGGTGACTATCATTTCACCACTTTGGAACCCAGTATCGGCGTGGTGGAGGTCGGCGAAAACGCCGCATTCGTTGCCGCAGACATCCCCGGACTCATTGAAGGCGCATCCGAAGGTGCGGGACTTGGTCACCAGTTCCTGCGGCACGTAGACCGTTGCCGACTGCTTATCCACGTGGTGGACATCACAGGGAAAGAGGGAAGAGATCCCATCGACGATATCCTTGCCATCAACTATGAATTGGAGCAGTACAATCCCGAAATGGCGAAGCGTCCGCAGATCATTGCCGCCAACAAGTGCGACCTTTTGGAAGAAGACGCTGATCTGACCGATTTTGAGGACTTCATCTCGGTGAAGGGTTATGATCTGGTTTATATTTCCGCCGCCACCCGCAAGAATGTGGATCAACTGGTAAAATTGGCATATCAGAAACTCCAGACCCTGCCGCCCATGACCATCTACGAGAGCGAATATCAAGCGCCCGTGGAGGATTTTTCATCCAAAAAGGATCACTCCGTCACTGTCACCCGCAACGACAAGGGCTACTATGTGGTGGAGGGCGATTGGCTGTATAAACTGATGGGCTCGGTTAATTTCGAAGATCGGGAATCTCTCCGCTATTTTGAAAAGGTGCTTCGCACCTCCGGGGTGATCGAGGCACTGGAGAGTGCAGGATGTACTGACGGCGATACCGTCAGCATTCTGGATTTCGAGTTTGATTTCGTCAAATAAGAGGCAATATGGAATATTATAAGCAAATACGCCGTCTGATCGGACACCGTCCGCTGATGCTGGTGGGAAGCGGTGTCATCCTCTACCGAGGACGGAAACTGCTGCTCCAGAAGCGTGCAGATGACGGCTCTTTCGGAAAGCACGGAGGCATCATGGACTACGAAGAAGTGGCGGAAGACGCTTGCCGCCGCGAAGTGCTGGAGGAGATCGGGCTGCGGGTAGGAAAACTGACTCTCTTCGGGGTCTACACGGGTCCCGAGATGACCGTCACCTATGAAAGCGGCGATATTGCCAACTATACCGACATCGTTTATGTCAGCGACGATTTTGCGGGGGAACCTGCCTTTGCAGACGGCGAAGCCGCCGAGCTTTGCTGGTTTGATATCGATGCTCTGCCCGAAAATCTCCATTCTACCGATCGAAGACCCATCCTTGAATTTGCCGAACAGTTAAGGAAACGCTATGCTGAATAAACTGAAAGAAGCCGAAGAAAAATTTGAACGAATGAACGATAGTCTTGCCGACCCCGCTATCGTCAACAATCAGGATGAATACAAAAAGCTCATGCGCGAGGTCAAAAACATGACACCGCTGATCGAGCAGTATCGCGCTTACAAAAGGCAGGAAGAGGCGTTTGAAGAAGCGAAAATGCTCCTTGCCGACTCTCCCGATCCCGAGTTCAAGATCCTTCTGGAGGAGGAATACAAATCTTCCAAGCAGAATATGGAGACCTTGCTGGAGGAGCTGAAAATCATGCTCCTGCCCAAAGATCCCGACGATAACAAGAGCGTTATCGTGGAAATCCGCGCAGGCGCAGGCGGAGAAGAAGCAGCGTTGTTTGCCGCGGATCTCTATCGGATGTATACCATGTACGCCGATATGCTGCGTTACAAGACCGAACGGATCTCCTGCAACGAAACGGGGCTGGGCGGCTATCGTGAGATTTCCTTCTCAGTAGACGGCGAGGGCGTATACTCCCGCTTCAAGTTTGAAAGCGGCGTACACCGGGTACAGAGAGTCCCCGAAACCGAGTCCCAGGGGCGCATTCAGACCTCCACCGTTACCGTTGCCGTCCTCCCCGAGGTAGAAGATGTGGATGTGGTGATCAATCCTGCGGACATCGTCATCGAGAGCTGTAAATCCAGTGGCGCGGGCGGTCAGCACATCAACAAAACCGAGTCTGCGGTTCGTCTGACCCACAAGCCCTCGGGCATCGTGATTGAATGTCAGGAGGAGCGCTCCCAGTTCAAAAACCGCGACAAGGCAATGAAGATGCTCCGTGCCAAGCTCTACGATATTGCCAAAACCGAGCAGGATCAGAAGATTGCCAGCCAGCGCCGCAGTCAAGTGGGAACGGGAGACCGCAGTGAGCGCATCCGCACCTACAACTTCCCGCAAGGGCGTATCACCGATCATCGCATCGGACTGACCCTCCACTCGCTGGAGAGTTTCCTGAACGGTAACATCGGCGAGATGATCGATGCACTGAACCGTGCCGACAATGCAGAGAAACTGAAAAACAGCGAATTTTAACCGATTTCAATCAATTCGGAAACGATTATGGAACAAACGATCAATACGAAAGTCATCTATTCGCCCGAGGAGGGTGATCTCATTGCCGCGGCAGATCTGCTTCGGGCAGGCGGGCTGGTTGTGATTCCCACCGAGACGGTCTACGGACTGGGAGTCAACGCACTTCTATCCGAAGCCGCTCCCAAGGTATACGCCGCCAAAGGCAGACCGTCGGACAACCCGCTGATCATTCATCTGGCAGATGCCGTCGATGCCAAGCAGTACGCCGTGACCACTGAGACCTTTGATCGCTTGGCAAAAGCCTTTATGCCCGGACCGCTGACCGTGATCCTGCCCAAACGGGGCTGCATCCCCGACAGCGTCACCGGCGGGCTTTCCACCGTTGCGGTACGCGTCCCCTCCCACCCCATCGCCCACCGTCTGATCGAGCTTTGCGGCTTTCCCATAGCGGCACCCTCTGCCAATCTGTCGGGACGCCCCTCCACCACCACCGTGGAACACGCCATCGAGGATATGCAGGGCAGAGTGGATATGATTTTGAACGGCGGTGCCTCCGACATCGGGCTGGAGTCCACCATCATCCTACCAAAGGCAGACGGCTCGCTGGTACTCCTGCGTCCCGGTGCCATCACCGTGGAGATGCTGGAGGAGGAAGGCTTTGCCGTCACGCTGGACAAAGCGGTCACAGAGCGCCTGCAGGAGGGGGAAAAACCTCTGGCTCCCGGTATGAAATACCGTCATTACGCGCCCCGGGCGCGGGTGATCCTGCTCTCGGGAGAGCGGGAAGCAGTGCAAGCCGCGATGGCACCTTATCGCAATCGAACCGACGTCGCGCTGATCTGCTACGCCGATGACCCCGTAGCGGATGCATCCAATGCCCGTATCCTCGGCGCGTTCGAGCGCAGAGACGAGCAGGCGCGCAATCTGTTCGACCTGCTCCGTTCCTTTGACAGCCGCCCTGAGATCACCCGCATTTACGCCCCTCTCCCTGACCGCAAGGGAATCGGGCTTGCCCTATTCAACCGAATGCTCAAAGCCGCAGGCTATGACATTGAAGCAGTATAACCGAACCATATATCCATCAACGAAAGGGAAAGATACATGGCAAAGAAGAAGAAAGAAGCTAACCGTGACGTCGTCGGCGAAATTGCCCCCATTACCGATAAACTGCTGACCGATACCATGGTCAGCAATTATATGCCTTACAGTATGAGCGTGATCATCTCCCGTGCGATCCCTGAGATCGACGGTTTCAAGCCCTCTCACCGTAAGTTGCTCTATATGATGTACAAGACCGGACTGTTGACCGGCGGACGAAAGAAGAGTTCTGCCATCGTCGGCGACACCATGAAACTGAACCCCCACGGTGACGCTTCCATCTACGAGACGATGGTTCGTCTGACCCGCGGAAACGAGGCACTGCTCCATCCATTTATTGATTCCAAGGGTTCCTTCGGTAAGCAGTATTCCTCCGATATGGCGTACGCCGCTCCCCGTTACACGGAGGCAAAACTGGATCCCTTCTGTAACGAGATCTTCCGCGGAATCGACAAGAACGCCGTGGATATGGTACCTAACTACGACAATACCATGACAGAGCCGGTTCTGCTCCCTACGGCTTTCCCCAATGTGCTGGTTTCCGCCAATATGGGCATCGCTGTGGGAATGGCATCCCAGATCTGCTCCTTCAATCTGGGGGAGGTCTGTGACGGCGCCATTCAGGTGCTTCGTAATCCCCAATCCGATGTGGATCAGATGCTGGATATCATCAAAGCCCCCGATTTTCCCGGCGGCGGTCTGCTGATCTATAACCGTCAGCAAATGGCGGACATCTACCGTACAGGGCGGGGAAGCGTTTCCGTGCGGGCACGCTATGTCTACGACAAGAGCGCTAACTGCATTGACATTATTCAGATTCCCTATTCCACCACGGTAGAAGCTATTATGAAAAAGCTCACCGAACTGGTGCGGGACGGCAAACTCAAGGAGATCAGCGATTTCCGCGATGAGATCGATCTGTCGGGCTTCAAACTGACCATCGACCTGAAGAAGGGAACCGATCCCGATCAGCTGATGAATAAGCTCTACAAGCTCACTCCCCTACAGGATAGATTCGCCTGCAACTTCAACGTGCTGGTGAACGGGGTACCCAGACAGATGGGCATCATCGAGATCCTGCAGGAATGGATCACTTTCCGTATGGGTTGTGTCAAGCGTGAACTGACTTACGATCGGGATCGCAAGAACGAGCGCCTGCATCTGCTGTTGGGTCTTGCCAAGATCCTGCTGGATATCGACAAAGCCATCCGCATCGTCCGCAATACGCCTTTGGAAAAGGATGTGGTGCCGAATCTGATGGAAGGCTTCTCTATCGATGAGATCCAAGCCAACTACATTGCCGAGATCAAACTGCGCAATCTGAACCGTGAATATATTCTCAACCGCACCAAGGAGAT
>JBJDZI010000002.1:0-26021 GCA_051867925.1 Eubacteriales bacterium | reverse complement strand
TACTGGACGGCAAAAAAGCACGGAAAGAAATACCGGCTGATGTATCAGGTATACACCCATCCCAAGTATTTTTCCCATGGCAAGGATTTCTTTCAGGGCGTCAACCGGAGGTATTCCGAATATGCCGCGGAACTGGAAGACAAAATCGGAATTCCGAAAGACATTATCACCCCGCTGATTTTCATTTTGATCCGCGCCAGTGTCCACTATGCGCTGTTCGAGGATGAATTCTATCTGGAAGCACAGCTCAGTGCTCTGAAGAAGGGCATCGCGCTTTATTTGTCCCAAAAGGACCGCTTATTTAAGGAGGAAAACCCATTATGAAAAAAAGAATGATTGCACTGGCTCTTTGCGTGCTTATGCTGCTGAGTCTGATGCCGACACAGGTATTGGCGGAGATGATCATCATACCATATCCTGACGATGATGATTCGTCTATGATCATCAAGCCCTGGTATCCGAATGCCGATGCCGGCGGCGGCTACAATTCCACGGTCAGCGGTGAAGATATTTTAAATGCCTTGATGGGGCAGACGGCGCCGGATTCCTTCTCCGACGACACCCTGACGCCCTACGGCACCCAAAAGGAAGAAGCGTTCACCATTCTGGAAAAGGCGGAAATCTTTGAATACATAGCCAATGGTGGCGGACTCGCGAAAACTTTGACTTTTCACGATGATCTGAAAGAAGGTCGCTACTCGGTGACATCCGGTAGTACGGCTGATATGTCAGAGACTTATTCGGAGGATACCCTTGCGGGATTGCGCTTTGCCCGGGGCGTGGCGTTTGACCCCACCGGCTCCGGACGCAGGGATCACGTGGCAATTATTGGATTCAAGTACGATGGCACCAAAAAAGATTCCAATAATAAAGATTGCCCTGTTGCCTCTTTTCACCTGTACATTGTCAATGCCGAGACGAAAAAAACAGTAAAGCATATGACGTTTACAACAGACAGCGACTTTAGATATGGCAATTTTATAAATGAACTTACCATTGTGGACTCCGGCAACTTCGTTCAGATCACCGCAGGTGACTATAACGGCGACGGCAGTGACAGCCTGATCATTTACGACGGCTTAGGCTTGTATGAGGTTTCTTGCGCAAGTTCCGCATACTCCTCTAAACGCATTGATAACACTTCAAGCGGTAAATCCTACGCAAACGATGCATACAAAAGCTCAGAGTTAGGCGGATCCTGGCAGTTGCGAAATCAGCTTTGCATGGCTCTTGCCAGTGGGGATGTAAACGGCGACGGCATTGACGACCTGGTCGTGCTCTCCTACACGGGAGATATATCCAGTGACTATGTCAGCGCGGTGGGCAACACAACCTGCATATCCCAGCTTTCCGTCGGCTACGGCAAACGCGGCGCCACATGGATCAGCGACCTTTCCATTGACAAGACATCTGTCGGCACAAAACAGAGCAGTGGTGCGACAAACACCCTGGCCTGCCCCGGCATTGCCATCGGTGATATTGACGGCGACGGTAAAAATGAGATCATTACCGCCGGATATTTAAACCAAAGCAAGCCAACCGATGTCATGAATGTTGATGACAGCCAAAGTGCCAACCCCGTTGCTTATATGTACTATAAAACCAGCGGAGTGGGTACACTGAAGAGCGTTGGAAATATCCGGGAATTGAAAAGGGCGGAAACCAGCCCCATCGCAAAGGACGACAGCCTTCGTGAGGCGGAGCTGCTTTTCCAGCAGCTTTCCGTGGAATGTGTGGCGCTGGAAGGCAAGCACACCCAGGAATATGTATTCTTAAGCGGCTGGTTCTATTGTCTGGACGACGCCGGAAATCTTCAGAGTATCGCCTCAAATACAATTGAAAAATACCAAACCGGTGATTTTCCTAACCTTTTCACTGAACTTCAAACGAATGTTGACGGCAAGGATGTTGATGAAGTATTTATTCACAGCGCATCGGTAGGAAACGTTTTTGGCACGAACGACGGAAAGGAAGCCATTCTCTTCGTTGTAGGCTACAAAACCCACACCGACGCAAATGAGGAAGGCTCTTACCATTACAAGGAATGTATCTATTATGATCGGGGGCGCACGAGTGCGAACGATATGAAGACAGAGACGGTCTGGTTCAGCATCCTCGGCGAATTAAACCGTCCTATGAAAGAGCTGACCGATGAGGGTTCTTCGCTTGTATCAGGCAGCATGGGAAGCCCGAATGTGCTGCTGATCGCGACGGATTACGGCACCGACAGCGTGGTGGGCAGGTACAGCGGCAAGGCATACTCCTACACGGACCCCACCGTGGTAGCGTTTTTGCAGGCAGCCCCCTATTTCTCCGAGCTGGAAGCCGGCAACAGCTCTACCCAGTACAGCTATTCGGAGGGGTACCGCATAACAACCGGTACGTCGGAGAAAGTGTCCTACAATGTAGGCTTTGCGTCGGAGGTGGAAGCCGGACCCATCAAGTCGAGCATGGAAGTAGGCGTGGCATACGAGCTGAATCAGGAGTTTACAAGCAGCATCGATAAAACCTACACAGCTACATTTGAAGCCAACGACCAGAACCAGGTGATTCTGCGCCAGACACTGATGTACTACTACTACTATGATGTGCAGGTATATAAAGACGGAAAATACGAATATCTCGAGGATGCACTGATCATTTCCGCTCCGCAGTACCCTGTGCTCACATCGCTTTCCATGGATCAGTACAACGAGCTTGCCGATGCGTACAACAAGGCGGTTGCGGCGAGCACAGAGTCCAAGGTTGACAAATCGCACACAATGGAATTGATCACCGACGAGCTGAAAGCAAAGTACTTTCTGAACAACGAGGGCAACCCCTTCGCTTACGCAAGTAGTGCCGCCGACTATACATACAACGGGATCTCCGGCTGGGATCTGAGCCAGGCAAAAGTGGGTGACACCGATACCTGGATGATGCTCTCCTACGCGGGCGGCACCCAGACCCAGACCTATTCCGTTACGCTGGAGGAGGAAAAGACCAAATCCGTTGCCGAGGGCTGCTATTCCAATATGTCGCTGATGGCAGGCGGAGGAAGCGATCTTCTCAATGTCAGCGCCTATGCGGGCATTACCGCGGAATATGAACGCCTGAAAGGTTCCTCTATCTCCACGGCATCCATGACCGGCACCGAAACGTCCGGTACGGTTCAGAACCTCAGTTCCGATCTGACCAACTACGGCTTTAACTGGAAGCTGATCGGCTGGAAGACCGACGACCTGTTTGAGGGAGTTCCCTTTGTGGGTTATGCCGTAAAGAATCAGACGGATCTGCCCAAGCCTGTTGACGACCTGAAGGCAGAGTACTCTGCGGAAACCCTGACAGTCACCCTGACCTTTACTGCGCCGGAAACAGATCCGGGACGGATGGCAGCTACACATTTCTATGCGTATGACGACCTGCATGATACCTATGTTGGAGCTTGTTCCTATTCTTCTTCCAATCCAAACCGCACGATTACCGTTGATGTCACCGGGTATTTAGCGGCGGGCGCAACGTTTACGGTCATTCCTTATCACGAATCCAACAATCTGAGAGGTATGCCCTCCAACGAGGCATATTGCCTGTTTGTCATGAGCAGCACCGTGGTAAGCGCGCTGATACAGGAGGTGCGGGACAGTGTTGCCGCTCTTGAAACAGCGCTTAAGAAAGGGGACGACGACCTCGCCGATGCTATTGACAACCTTGTAGCGGATTATCAGACGCTGAGTACCAAGGTAGGTGAAATGGAAGGTGTGCAGGAAGCTTTGGCAAAAGCGGATGAGGCGCTTCAGAAAGCGATTGACAAGGTCAAGGCAGATCTGTCCACCGCCATCAAAGACCTGAGTGACGCGACCGATGAGAATTTGAAGAAAGCCGTCGAGGATTTGACGACTGCCTACACCAACGCGGATGCTCTCCTGAAGGCGGAAATTAACGGAGAGCTTGATGGTCTGAAAACGGCTATGAATAATGCTGACACGAAGTTGCAGGAAGCTATTGACACGGTCAAGAAGGACCTGTCCGACGCTATCGAAAACCTGAGTAAGGCGACCGATGAGAATTTGAAGAAAGCCGTCGAGGATTTGACGACTGCCTATACCGCCGCGGATGCTCTTTTGAAAGCAGACATCGACACCCTGTCCGGAAATCTTACCGCTTTGAAGAAGGCGATGAGCGATGCGGATGACAAACTGCTGGCAACCATTGAACAGGTGCAGGCAGATTTGGCGGCAACCAAGAAAGATCTGGAGAGCGCCATGGCGGAAGATGTGGAGCAACTCAACAATAAGATCGACACGCTGAACTCCGCTTTGGATGCCGCCTACAAGCTGGCAGACGAGATGCTCAAGAACGATATTGACGGTCTGTCCCAAAAGCTGGAGGAGCTGAAAGCCCAGCATAAGGAGGATCTTGACGCTCTGCGTGCCGAGCTTGATGCTTTGAAAGCGCAGATTGCGGCACAGGACGAGATCAACAGCACTGCCATTCAGACGCTGCAAGGTGTCGACAACACCCAGCAGGAAGCGGCGGATACCACCAGAATAATTACAATCGTCGGGCTGTGCATCGGCAGCGTTTCCTTGCTTGGAAATGTCGCGTTGCTGGTATTGCTGCTCAAGAAAAGATCTTGACAAAATTAAAAAAACTTAATCAATAATCCTATCAGCAAACAATTCCCAAAGCATAGCAAAACAGTATTGATACGGTTCTCTGCAAATCACATGAAAATGCAGACCGGACTTGATTGAATGCTTATGTTCGGATCAGGATTTGCTGTTGAGCAATTATAGTTTGTCGGATTTCACAGTGTCTGAGAGTTAATCTCTCAGACACTGTTCAGACTGTCGAAAAACTATAATTTTAGAAAGCCGTCAGCCAAGGAAGTGGGTGGAGAGCTCGAGGAGGAGTGTAGCAGTCGCTACGCGACAGCTACGAAAACTTCGGCGTATGAGATGGTTTCGCCCTCCTCTCGATTTTCTGAAAGACTTTTTCGACGCGCTACACAGTGTCTGAGAGTTAATCTCTCAGACACTGTTTTTTGGTACCCAAAATAAACCTCCGGTTCTACCGGGGAAACGAAAAACGCTTTAGTAAAAACAAATAGGGCGAGCTGAATGCAAACCCAAAAGAAAAAGGATTGCAAAAGATAAACCACCAAGTATACTGAACAGGGTTTGACGCCGTGTTACAAAATACAAGGAGGTTTGACCGTGAAAAAAGAGAGCAACGAGATAAAAGTACTGCCCACAGTAAATACAGGTGTCGGTATCATATCGCCTATGTACCGAAGTATAGGAGAAAAGGGATATATGGTACATTGAGAAAAGACATCGGAAAGAATAAAAAAGTGATTGCGGAATACATCAGAAATCAGTTAGGGGAAGATCATGCCGCAGGTCAAACGAGCATAAAGGAGTACACCGACCCGTTTACGGGTAACAAGAATAAGTAGGCAAAAACAGACAGCCGCACGTGAGCGGCTGTCTGAGATTGTAATGCGGTGGCAAACTTCTGTGCCCCTTTCAGGGCTTTGCCTGTATTTGCCCTGAAAGGGGCTGATCCAACCACCGGTTTACCGGTGGTTGGGATTGATTGGATACTGCCGGGGATTATGTGTGAGAGTGGATATGATCGGGGAAACAGTCCTCATCGTGGGAGTGGGTGTGTGCAGTCTCTTCGCCGGTGTGCACGTGACTGTGGGTGTGCGTATGTTCGTGCGGATGGGTATGCACCAAGTCACCGTGTCGATGCGCATGGGTGTGGGTGTGCGTGTGGAGATGCTCGTGTTGGAGCGAGACGGTGTCCCGCGCGATCAGTACGGTAGCGACGATCATAAGTGTCAACGCCGCGAAAAATTGCAGTCCGGGGCGCTCTCCCAGCAGAAGTATACCGAACAACACGCCCAGAAAAGGTGCAATGGAGTAGTACGCGCTGGTTTTGGCGGCGCCCAGATCCTTTTGCGCCAGAATGTAACAGAGAATACTCAGCCCGTATGCTACAAATCCCAGTGCAAATGCGGCAAGGATGAGCCAAACCGACGGAAAGTCATCCCCGATGAAGAGTGCGATGAGCAAACTGCCCAGCCCCGAACCAATGCCCTTGATGAAGACGATCTCTTTGGCATTTTTATTGCTGATCTTGCGCGTGCAGTTGTTTTCAAATCCCCAGCACAGGCAGGCATCCAACGCCAGAAGCGACCCTTCGTTGAACGACAGGCTGTCGGTGCCTTCAAAGCTCAGCAAAAGGCTGGCGGCGACGATCAATCCGATGGCGATCCATAATTTGCGGGAGATCACTTCCCGAAAAATGATCAGCGCGATCAACGAGGTGGCAACGATTTCGAAATTGTTCAGCAGAGAAACGTGGGTAGAACCGGTTCGGGCGATTCCTGCCATCAGCAGGATGGGTGCGGCGATGTCGAGCAGTACCATCGCAACGGTATAGGGAAGTTCCTTGCGGGCCAGCGGCTCACTTTGGTCTGAACGTCCCACAGCTTTTTGGCACAGCAAGACGATGCCCATACCAATCCCCGCTCCTAAATAAAGGAACGCCGCCAGCATTGTGGACGAAATCCTGTCAAGCAGCAGCTTGGACAGAGGAATGTTTACGGCGTATAATGCGGCGGCGGCAACTGCCAACAATGTGGCGGTTTTGCGTTTGTTTCTGTTCATTTTCAAATATTCCTTTCACTCCGCGTCGTCGGCATCCGCCAGTTTGCGGAACCCCTTTTGCAGCGTGAAGAGCGTGCGGTAGAAGACCTCCAGATCCTGTGCGGGGATGTCACCGCTGACTTGGTGTTGGATCTCGGCTACCGTCGTGCTGATGTAAACGGCAAGTTCCTCCCCGGCGGGCGTCAGGCGCAGGCGGGCTTTGTAGCGTCTGCCACCGATGTTGACGGCGGTGACGAAGCCCTTTTCGGTCAGTTCCGCCACAATGCGGGAAATCAACGCTTTGTCCACGTCTCCTGCCTCTGCCAGTTCGGCAGGGGTCATTCCTTCGGGCGTGCGCCCCAGTACGTACAGCACGATCACATGACTGCTGCGCAGACCGTAGGCGTTCATCCGCTTGTCTTTGATTTTTTTGATGGATTTCAACACGTCGGCAAGAGTGAGGGTGAATTGCTCCAAGTGATCGTTATACATGAGGGTTTCCTTTCTGCTGAAGAATGATTCGTAGGTCAAACTGCTTTTGCTCGGCGGGAGCCAGACAGACGGTGGCGGGCTTGTTCGCAAGATCGGTGGGCGCGTCGGCGGGAGCGGGCAGTCCCTGCCAAGGCTCGATGCAAAGATAGGGCGCGCCTTCCGCGTGCCACAGCCCCAGCACAGGAAAATCGGCAAATTCCACCCGCAGATCGCGGGGGAGCGCGGACGCCGAGAGCGTCACCGCCCGCCTCCCTTCGGCAACCTCAAAAAAGATGCCGCATCCGCCCGCAAGATCGGGGGAGAGGGGAAAATCATTGCCCCGCAGGGGAAATACCACCCGTCCGTCGCCCAGCAGACCGTTCTCGGTGATCACAACGCGGGTGAGCGGGGCGGGGGAGTCAAACCGCAGAAAGGCATCGCCGAATCCGTTCTCCCCAAAAGGCAGTCGGAAGCCGGGATGGGCACCGAAGGAGAAGGGAAGCCCCGTGTCGCCTGCCGTCACCGTGGCAGTGAGGGAGAGCGCATTGGCAGACAAATGATAACAGAGGGAAAGCCCAAAGGCGAAGGGATAGATCGCCCGGGTCTCAGGGGTATCGGCAAGAGTCAGCGTCAGAGAATCCTCGCTATACTCGGTGGCAGTCAGCTTTGCTTCGGACAAAAATCCGTGGATGGGCATGGGATAGTTCTGCCCCTGCCAGCGATAGACGCCTTCCTTCACCCGTCCGCAGAAAGGGAAGAGCAGGGGCGCACTGCCGCTCCAATAGGCGGGATCGCCCTGCCAGATCCACTCGGTTTCACGGTCGCAGAGAGAACGCAGTTCGCCGCCGCGGCGGGCGATGACGGCGGTAAGATCACCGCTTTTTATGAGAAAAGAATCTGCCGTGGTATGCATTTTTGCCTCCGATGCGCAATGGTGATGTAACATATATGATAACTGAAAAATGATGATTTGTCAATAGTCTGCAGAGCGATTTCGGGGCAGTTCGTCGAAAAAACGAAAATTCCATCCATTTTTGCCGAAGGTTGTATGCATTCATGCGCAGACACCGAAAAAAGACGGTTTGCAGCCGAAATTTACTGCAAAAAATCCCTTTTGACGGGGAATTATATCAATATTGATATAATCATATTCATATTTTACTATTCAATAAAACTTTATTTATTGCTATAATAGTAAACGGATATTTGCGGACAAAATCGCAAAATCCCTCATAAACAGTCCATTATAAAGTGAAGGAGTTATAAAATGAGCAACAAAGTCACAATCATCGGAGCCGGCAGCGTAGGTTCCACCATCGCCTATACCTTAGCGGTACAGGGCATCGTTTCGGAGATTGTTATCATCGACATCAACGAAGAAAAGGCGCTGGGTGAGGCAATGGATATCCGTCAGGGTACTCCCTTCAGCTATCCCGTCAACATTTACGCAGGCAATTATGAAGATGCCAAGGGCTCCGACATCGTGATCCTGACCTCCGGCGTCGGCAGAAAGCCCGGTCAGACCCGTCTGGATCTGACCAAGACCAACGTGAAGATCGCAAGTTCCGTCATTCCTCAGATCGCGGCGGCGGCACCCGATGCCATCTACATCGTGGTCGGCAACCCCGTTGATATTATCACGTATCAGTTCTGCAAGTATTCCGGTCTTCCCGAGCATCACGTCATTGGCTCCGGCACTACGCTGGATACCGCGCGTCTGCGTTCCTATCTGGCTGAATATTATAATATCAATGAAGCAAACGTCCACGCATACGTTTACGGTGAACACGGCGACTCCTCCTTCGTACCGTGGTCTCTTGCCAATATTTCCAACGTCAACGTGGATCAGTATCAGGCCTGCCTGAAGGATGACAAGCCCGATCAGCCTCCGCTGGATCACGAATACGTGGAACAGCACGTCCGCAAGTCCGGCGGTCAGATCATCGCGCGCAAGGGTGTGACCAACTACGCTATCGCCGTCTCCACCAGCCATATCGTGCGCAACATTCTGAACGGTGCAGAGACCGCGATGACCGTGTCCTCCATGATGCATGGCGAGTACGGAATCGACGACGTGTGTCTGTCCACTCTGACCATCATCGGCAGAGACGGTGTTTGCGGCAAGGTGCTGACTCCCCTCACCGAGGAAGAGACTGCCCGTCTCCGGAACAGCGCACAGTGTCTGAAGAACGTCATTGATCAGATCGACTTCACCTAATCCCATTGCTCTGAAAGGATATAAGAATGGAATACCGTATTGAACATGATTCCATGGGCGAGGTCAAGGTGCCTGCCGACAAATATTGGGCAGCCCAGACCCAGCGCTCCAAGGAAAATTTCCCCATCGGCGTAGGCATTGAGACCATGCCTCGCGAGATTACCCACGCCTTCGGCATCCTGAAAAAGGCGGCGGCTATGGCAAACAACGCGCTGAAGCCCGAAAAGATGACCGACGAAAAGCTGGCGGCTATTTCTGCGGCTTGCGACGAGGTGATCAGCGGATCCCTCAACGATCACTTTCCGCTGGTAGTTTGGCAAACAGGCTCCGGCACTCAGTCCAACATGAACGCCAACGAGGTCATTGCCAACCGCGGCAACGAGATCGCAGGCAAGAAATTGCTCCACCCCAACGATGACATCAATATGAGCCAGTCCTCCAACGACACCTACCCCACCGCAATGCACATCTCTGCGGTCATCGCCATCGAGGATAAGCTGATCCCCGCCATCGACGTGCTGATCGAGACCTTCAATCGTCTGGAAGCCGAGAACGAGGGCATCGTCAAGTCGGGCAGAACCCATCTGCAGGACGCTACCCCCATCAAATTCAGTCAGGAGATCTCCGGCTGGCGCGCTTCTTTGGAGAAGGACAAGAAACTGCTTCAGATCGCTCTCCCCGAGCTGAAGGAGCTGGCGCTGGGCGGCACCGCAGTGGGTACCGGTCTGAATACGCCCAAGGGCTTTGACGTGAAGGTTGCAGAGGCGGTTTCTCAATTGACCGGCAAGACCTTCGTCACCGCATCCAACAAGTTCCACGCGCTGACCTCCAAGGATGAGATCGTCTTTGCCCACGGTGCCATGAAGGCGCTGGCGGCAGATCTCATGAAGATCGCCAACGACGTTCGTTGGCTGGCTTCCGGTCCCCGAGACGGTCTGGGCGAGATCTTCATTCCCGAAAACGAGCCCGGCTCCTCCATTATGCCCGGTAAGGTCAACCCCACCCAGTGCGAGGCACTGACCATGGTGGCTGTACAGGTGATGGGCAACGACGTGGCAGTAGGTATGGCGGCTTCTCAGGGTAACTTTGAGCTGAACGTGTTCATGCCCGTTACCTCCTACAATTTCCTCCAGTCCGCCCGTCTGCTGACCGAGGCAATTCTCTCCTTCAACCACAACTGCGCCGTCGGTATCAAGGCAAACCGTGAGAAGATGCACCACAATCTCCACAACTCCCTGATGCTGGTGACCGCGCTGAACCCCTATATCGGCTACGAGAACGCCGCCAAGACCGCCAAGAAGGCTTACAAGGAGAACATCTCCCTGAAGGAAGCCTGCGTGGCATTGGGCTTCCTCACCGCCGAACGTTTCGACGAGGTGTTCCACCCCGAAGAAATGGTCTGAGCCAGAAAGGAGACCGTACATGAAAGTTAGTTACTATCCCGGCTGTACGCTGAAGACCAAGGCGAAAGAGCTGGACAAATACGGCAGAAAAGCCGCTGAGGCGCTGGGGATCACTCTGGAAGAGATCGAAAACTGGCAGTGCTGCGGCGGTGCCTTCACCAGCGCATCCGACGAGATCGCTACCAAGCTCTCCTCGGTTCGCGCGCTGGCAGAAGCCCGCGACAAGGGACAGGATCTGGTGACCCTTTGCTCCGCTTGCCACAATGTGATCAAGCGCACCAACGCCGCTATGGCAAAGGACGAGACCTTCGCCATGAAGGCAAACAATTACATGAAATTGGATACCCCCTACCACGGAGAGACCAAGGTGATCCATTATCTGGAGATGCTCCGCGATACGGTGGGCTTCGACGAACTGGCGAAAAAGGTCGTAAATCCTCTGAAAGGCAAGAAAATTGCCGCATATTACGGATGTCTCCTGCTCCGTCCCGGTAAGGTGATGGCGATGGACAATCCCGAAAATCCCCGCATCATCGAGGATTTCATCCGCGCCATCGGCGCCACGCCTGTGATCTACCCCTACCGCAACGAATGCTGCGGCGGTTACATCACGCTGGAGGACAAATCCATCGCCGCCAAGAAGAGCAATAACGTCCTGCGCAGCGCCAAGATGGCAGGGGCGGAGATGGTCATCACCGCTTGCCCCCTCTGCCTGTACAACCTGCAGAAGAACGGCACGGAAGACCTGCCCGTGGTTTACTTTACCGAACTGCTGGCAGAAGCGCTGGGCGTGAAGGAGGACTGAGTATGACCGAACTTCAAATGAAAGAACAGGTTCTCCGCATGAGCGGAGTCAACCCGCTCAAATGTATGCGTTGCGGGAAGTGCTCCGGCACCTGCCCCTCCTACAATGAGATGGAATATCATCCCCATCAGTTCGTGTATATGGTGGAAAAGGGAGAGATCTCCAAACTGATGGCTTCCGATTCCATCTATAAATGCCTTTCCTGCATGGCTTGCGTAGAGCGTTGCCCCCGTGGCGTAGAGCCCGGCAAGCTGGTAGAAGCGATCCGTCTGCTGGCGGTTCGCAGACAGGGCGCAAACCATCTGAAACCCGACGATATCCCCGCACTTCTGGACGAGGATCTGCCTCAGCAGGCAATCGTCACCGCTTTCCGTAAATATACGAAGTAATCGAGAAAGGAATCAAAACAAATGCAGAAAATCGGCGTATTTGTTTGTTGGTGCGGCAGTAATATCGCGGCAACCGTAGACGTAAAAAGAGTGGCGGAAGCGCTCTCCCACGAAAACGGCGTAGTATATTCCACCGATTACCAATATATGTGTTCCGAAGCGGGACAGAATCTGATCAAGGACGCCATCAGGACCCACGGTCTGACCGGTGTCGTGATCTGTTCCTGCTCTCCCCGTATGCATGAGAACACCTTCCGCAAGGCTTGCTCCCTTGCGGGCATCAACCCCTACATGGTAGAGATCGCCAACATCCGCGAGCAATGCTCCTGGATCCACAAGGATATGGTACAGGCTACCGCCAAGGCGATCATTCTGGGCAAAGCCGCCATCGCGAAGGTTCATCTGAACGCTCCTTTGACTGCCGGCACTTCTCCCGTGAAGAAGCGCGCGCTGGTCATCGGCGGCGGTATCGCAGGCATCCAGACCGCCCTGGATATCGCAGATGCAGGCTTTGAAGTGGACATCGTAGAGAAGAAGCCCACCATCGGCGGTAAGATGTCGCAGATCGACAAGACCTTCCCCACTCTGGACTGTGCGGCTTGTATCCTCACCCCCAAGATGGTGGACGTAGCACAGAACGAGCTGATCAACATCTACTCTTACAGCGAAGTAGCCGCTGTCAAGGGATTCGTGGGTAACTTCACCGTTACCATCAAGAAGAAGGCGCGTTACGTCAAGGAAGACGTATGCACCGGATGCGGCGTATGTACCGAAAAATGTCCTCAGAAGAAGGTTCCCAACGAATTCAATCTGGGCATGGATAACCGCCGTGCCATTTACATCCCCTTCGCACAGGCTGTGCCGAAGGTTGCGACCATTGATCCCGACTACTGCACCATGCTGAAGACCGGCAAGTGCGGCGTCTGCTCCAAGGTATGTACCGCCAAGGCAATCGACTACACCCAGAAGGATGAGCTGATCGAGCGGGAGTACGGTGCCATCGTAGTGGCTACCGGCTTCAATCCCATTGATCTGAAGGACTTCGACGAGTACGCTTACTCCCAGTCCCCTGATGTGGTGACCTCTCTGGAATTTGAGCGTATCACCAACGCTGCAGGTCCTACCGCGGGCAAACTCCTCCGTCCCTCCGACGGCAAGCATCCCCACACCATCGTCTTCGTGCAGTGCGTAGGCTCCCGTGACACCTCCGGCTGCGGCAAACCCTACTGCTCCAAGATCTGCTGTATGTACACCGCAAAGCACGCCATGCTCACCCGCGAGAAGTACCCCGACACCGAGGTTTACGTCTTCTACATCGACGTGCGTACTCCCGGCAAGTCCTTCGACGAGTTCTATCGCAGAGCCGTTGAGGAATACGGCGTTCACTACATCAAGGGTATGGTAGGTAAGGTCGCTCCCGAGGGCGACAAGCTGATGGTGCAGGCATCCGACCTGCTGGCAGGAGAGCAACTGAACATCGCCGCCGATATGGTGGTACTGGCTGCCGCTATCGAGCCTGATAAGTCTGCTCGTCCTTTGGCAACCATGCTGACCGCATCCATGGACACCAACGACTTCTTCACCGAAGCGCACCCCAAGCTCCGTCCCGTTGAGTCCCCCACCGCAGGTGTGTTCCTCTCCGGCACGTGTCAGGGCCCCAAGGATATCCCCGAAACCGTTTCACAGGCTTCCGCCGCTGCCGCCAAGGTCATCGGTCTGCTGGTGAAGGATCACCTGACCTGCAACCCCTGCGTGGCAGAGTCCAACGAGCTGATGTGTAACGGATGCTCCTCCTGTGAAAAGGTTTGTCCTTACGGTGCCATTACCTACATCGACAAAGAATTCAGAATGCCCGACCGTACCACCCTCGTTCGCCGCGTAGCCAGCGTCAATCCCGCTGTCTGCCAGGGCTGTGGTGCTTGTACCGTTGCTTGTCCTTCGGGCGCAATGGATCTGAAGGGCTTCTCCAATAATCAGATCATGGCGGAGGTAGACGCAATATGCAAGTAAATAACGAATTCAGACCCACCATCGTTGCGTTCTGCTGCAACTGGTGTTCCTATGCAGGCGCAGACCTTGCCGGTACCAACCGTGCAGGCTATCCCGCAGACGTCAAGATCATCCGCGTGCCATGCTCCTGCCGTGTGAACCCCATGTTTATTCTCCGTGCCTTCCAGAGAGGCGCGGACGGCGTGATCCTCTGCGGATGCCATCCCGGCGACTGCCACTATACCTCGGGCAACTACTATGCCCGTCGCCGTATGACCATGCTCTTCTCCATGCTGGATTACCTCGGCATCGAGCGCGAGCGTACCCGCGTGGAATGGGTTTCCGCGGCTGAAGGCGCCAAGTTTGCGGCTACCATGAACGAGTTTGTGGAAACCGTCACCAAGCTGGGCGAGAACAAGAGACTGGAGGATCTGAGATGCAAGAACTGATGAAAAAGCGTGCGATCGAACTGCTTTCCACCGGAGAAGTGGATCGCGTGATCGGCTGGAAAAAGGGCGAGTTCGCTTACGATCCCACCCCCGCCGTCTTTACCGATGCAAAAGACCTCTGGGATCACTTCGTCTACGATGATTTTACCGCTCCCAACCTGTCCAAATATCTGGTTGCAGAATGCAAGAAGGGCGGCAAGATGCTGGTCTTCCTGAAACCCTGCGACACTTACAGCTTCAACCAGCTCCAGAAGGAGCATCGCATCAAGCGCGAGATGATCTACGTGATCGGCATTGAGTGTAGTGGCAAGGCTGACGTGGACAAGATCAAGGCAAAGGGCGTGGAAGGGATCACCGGCATCGCCTCCGAAGGCGCAAATTTCGTGGTGGAGACGATCTACGGCAATGAAAGCATACCCAAGTATGAGGTCATGGCAGACAGATGCCTGACCTGCAAGAGCAAGAAGCACATGGTCTTTGACGAGATGATCGGCGAGACCGGCGAAGTCAATCCCGACTGCGGCAGATTCGATATGGTGGCAAAACTGGAGGCAATGACTCCCGACCAGCGGTTCGCTTTCTGGAGAGGCGAGCTGTCCCGTTGCATCCGTTGCAACGCTTGCCGCAACGTATGCCCCGCCTGCACCTGCGAGACCTGCGTATTTGATAACCCCAATTCCGGTATCGCGCAGAAGGTGGCAGTGACTTCTTTTGAAGAGAATATGTTCCACATCATCCGCGCTTACCACGTTGCGGGCAGATGCACCGACTGCGGCGAATGCTCCAGAGTATGTCCTCAGAACATCCCCCTGCACCTCTTAAACCGCAAGTTCATCAAGGATATGAACGAACTGTACGGCGAGTATCAGGCAGGCGAGGACACCACCTCCCGCGCACCTCTGACCAATTACACCGTGGACGACTGCGAGCCTTTCATCGTACACGAAAGAGGAGGCAAAGCATGAAAAAGATCGCTCTTTCCAAACTGAATGATTTCTTCGCCGCGATTGCGGCAGAGGAAAAGCTCTATCTCCCCGTAGACGGTGAGAAGGGCGCTGATTATAAACTGTGGAATGAAGGCGTCACCTATTCCGGGGCGCTGAACACCAACCGCAGTGCAAAGGATTTCTTCTTTCCCCAGACCGAGAACATCGTGGACTTCAAGCGGGAAGGGAAGACCATTGAGGTTATCGACACCCGTACCGAGGCGGAGAATTTCGTGATCTTCGGCGTCCGCGCCTGCGATGCCAGATCCTTCACCATTCTGGACAAGGTATTTCTCGCAGAGCCGGTGGACAGTTTCTACGCTTCCCGCCGCGCCCACGGCACCATCGTGACCATGGCCTGCACCCGTCCCGGCGAGACCTGCTTCTGCGGCACCTTCGGCATTGATATGACCGAGCCTGAGGGCGACGTGGCTTGCTGGATCGCAGAGGATGCGCTGTGGCTGAAGGCGAACACCGAAAAGGGCGAGGCTCTGCTGGAGAGAGTTGCAGCTCTCACCGAAGAGGGCGACGCATCGGCAGTGGACGCTCAGAAGGCGGCTGTTAAAGAGATCGCCAAGAAACTCCCTCTGCAAAATCTGCCTACCGAAGCCTTCAAGGGCGACGTTCTGCTGGAGAAGTTCGACTCCGCCAAGTGGCCCGAACTGTCCAAGGCTTGTCTGGGATGCGGCACCTGCACCTTCGTCTGCCCCACTTGCCAGTGCTATGACATTTTCGACTTTGATACCGGTCACGGCGTCAAGCGAGCTCGCTGCTGGGACAGTTGTATGTACTCCGATTTTACCAGAATGGCGCACGGCAACTCCCGTAACTCTCAGGTAGAGCGCTTCCGTCAGCGGTTTATGCACAAGCTGGTCTATTTCCCCATGAACAACGGCGGAGAGTTCGGCTGTGTAGGCTGCGGCAGATGTCTTGCCAAGTGCCCCATCAATATGAACATCGTAAAAGTAATGAAATCTCTGGGAGGTGACGCAGAATGACCGAGACTTTGATCCCCGTTGTCGGCGTGGTGACCGATATCCGCATCGACACCCCCGACGTAAAGACCTTCCGCGTAGTCACTCCCGACGGCAAGAAGGCGTTTGAGCATATCCCCGGTCAGTGCGCTATGCTCTCTATCCCCGGTGTGGGCGAGGCAATGTTTTCCATTACCTCCTCCCCCACCAACACGGAATTCATGGAATTCTCCATCAAGAAGTGCGGATGCCTGACCAGCTGGCTCCATGCAATGGAGGTCGGTCAGCAGGTGACCATCCGCGGCCCCTACGGCAACGGATTCCCGGTTGATTCCACCTTCAAGGGCAAGGATCTGCTGTTCATCGCCGGCGGTATCGGCCTTGCGCCCCTGCGCTCGGTTATCAACTACGTCCGCCACTACCGCGATCAGTACGGTAGCGTGGATATCGTCTACGGTTCCCGCTCCAAGGACGATCTGGTAGATTACAAGGAGATCATCGACGAATGGATGACCACCGAGGGTGTCAACGTCCACCTGACCATCGACCGCGAGCAGGAAGGCTGGGACGGCCACGTGGGCTTCGTTCCCAACTATGTAAAAGAGTTGGGCTTTGACGTGAACAAGACCGCCATCATCTGCGGCCCTCCGATCATGATCAAGTTTACCTTAGCAGGCCTGCAGGAGCTGGGCTTCAACAAGACGCAGGTCTTTACCACCATGGAACTTCGCATGAAGTGCGGTGTGGGCAAATGCGGCAGATGCAACATCGGAAACAAGTACGTCTGCAAAGACGGTCCCGTCTTCCGTTGCGATCAGCTGGATGAAATTCCGAACGAATATTGATGGAGAAAAGAGGAACCGAAATGCAAGAAATGGTTAATATTTACCTGTTTGGTAAGAAATATTCCGTACCTGCCGACCTGACGATCATGTGCGCCATGGAGTACGCAGGCTATCAGCTGGTGCGCGGATGCGGATGCCGGAACGGCTTCTGCGGCGCGTGTGCCACCATCTACCGAATCAAGGGACAGCAGGAGCTGAAGTCCTGCCTGGCTTGCCAGACCAAGGTAGAAAATGATATGTACATCGCAACCCTGCCCTTCTTCCCTCTGGTGAAGCAGGTTTACGACATCGAGACAGTAAAGCCCACCGAGCAGATCATGATGCAGCTCTACCCCGAGATCTACGCTTGTGTCGGCTGTAACGCCTGCACCAAGGCTTGTACCCAGGAACTGAACGTGATGCAGTACATCGCATATGCACAGCGCGGCGAGTACGACAAGTGTGCCGAGGAGTCCTTTGACTGCGTGATGTGCGGCGTATGCTCCTCCCGTTGCCCCGCAGGTATCTCTCATCCTCAGGTAGCAATGCTGGCACGCCGTCTCAACGGTAAGTATCTGGCTCCCAAGACCGCTCATCTGGAAGATCGCGTGCAGGAGATCAAGGACGGCACCTTCGAGGAACTGCTGGAAAATCTGATGCAGAAGCCCATTTCCGAGATGAAAGAGCTTTACAACAATCGCGAGATTGAGAAATAAGGAGGGAACGTCCATGTATACCAATGAAAAAATGCTTGAATCGATCAAAAAGGTCGAGGCAAACCGTGCAAAGAATACCGTGATGGAGCCCGCCCGTATGACTGCGGAGGAGAAGGAAACCGTTCTGGCTACCTATCACCCCGACTACATCCAGAGCGAGTTTGAAGTTCTGCAGATCGGTCCCAACAAGGGTGAGAAGGTTCCGAAGGAACTGGCGGCGATCCTGCAGGCAAACAGCCGCATCAATCCCGCCGATATCGATCTGACCAGCGTTGACTACGACGTAGACGTGCTGGTCATCGGCGGCGGCGGAGCAGGTACTTCTGCCGCAATTGAAGCAGACAACAACGGCGCAAAGGTCATGATCGTGACCAAGCTCCGTATGGGCGACGCCAACACCATGATGGCAGAGGGCGGCATTCAGGCTGCCGACAAGCCCAACGATTCCCCCGCTATTCACTACGTAGACGCATTCGGCGGCGGTCACTTTGCCGCAAAGCCCGAACTGCTGTATAAGCTGGTCAACGAGGCTCCCGAAGCCATTCAGTGGCTCAACGATCTGGGCGTGGAATTTGATAAGATGCCCGACGGCACTATGGTGACCACCCACGGCGGCGGTACTTCCCGCAAGAGAATGCACGCCGCAAAGGACTATTCCGGCGCAGAGATCATGAGAACGCTCCGCGACGAAGTGCTGAACCGCGGCATCCCCGTTCTGGACTTCACCGCCGCCATCGAGCTGATCCTTGACGAGAACGGCAAGGCAGCAGGTGCGGTTCTGATGAACATGGAAACCAAGGATCTGTACATTGCCAAGGCAAAGACCGTAGTCATCGCCACCGGCGGTGCAGGCAGAATGCACTATCAGGGCTTCCCCACCTCTAACCATTACGGTGCCACCGCAGACGGTTTGGTGCTGGGCTACCGCGCAGGCGCAAAACTCCTGTACGCTGACACCCTCCAGTATCACCCCACCGGTGCCGCATATCCTCAGCAGATCTTCGGCGCGCTGGTCACCGAGAAGGTTCGTTCCCTGGGCGCCAAACTGGTCAACGTCAACGGCGAAGTGTTCATGCACCCGCTGGAAACCCGTGACGTTTGCGCTTCCTCTGTCATCAGAGAGTGCCGCCGCGGCAACGGCGTTCCTACCGAGCAGGGAGAGGGCATCTGGCTGGATACTCCCATGATCGAGATCAAGAACGGCGAAGGCACCATCGAAAAGCGGATCCCCGCCATGATGCGTATGTTCGCCAAGTACGGCATCGACATCCGCAAGGAACCCATCCTCATCTACCCCACTCTGCACTATCAGAACGGCGGTCTGGACATCTCCGCAGACGGTCAGACCACCAATATCGAGAACCTCTACGTTGCAGGTGAGGCAGTCGGCGGTATCCACGGACGCAACCGTCTGATGGGTAACTCTCTGCTGGACATCATCGTCTTTGGCAGAAACGCAGGCAAGAGCGCTTCCGCAAAGTCCAAGGATGTAACAGTCGGCGCGCTGACGCTGTCTCACGTTGACAAGTTTGCAAAAGAAATGGCAGAGGCAGGCATCCGGACCGATGTTGTCTCTCCCAAACTCCTGCCCAACTATACGAAGCAGAAGGCAATCTGAGTCCGGAGGTCTTGTAGGTAAATGAGTATTTTTGGCGGATTGATCTCCCTGAGCAATATTACTACTCTGCTGTTTGTGGTATTTTCGGTTCTCATGGTAGGCTATGCTTTGGGACGGATCACCATCAAGGGGATTTCTTTGGGCGACGCAGGCGTCTTCGTGATCGCACTGCTGTTTGGCGCACTGTTTTTCACCGCAAACGATGCCGGTCTCATGCTGGATATCAATCTCGGTAATGCGGTGAAATTCAATGCATATGACTTCTCAACAGGGCTTTCCATCGTCGAAAGTCTGGGTCTGATTCTGTTCGTTACCTCGGTCGGCTTTATCGCAGGTCCGAAGTTCTTCGGCAATTTCAAGCGCAATTTCAAATCTTATGTCCTGCTTGGGCTGATTATCATTGTGGCAGGCGGTCTGGCTGCTGCAGGCTGTATCTATTTGGGCGAGGTGTTCGGCTACGGCTCCTCCATCGAGGAGCAGGACGGCTTCGTCGCCATGATCGTCGGTCTGCTGTCCGGCTCGCTGACCTCCACCCCCGCATTCTCTGCGGCGAAGGCAACGGTTGCACCGCAGTATCAATCATTGGTATCGGTCGGTCACGGCATCGCCTACATCTTCGGTGTCATCGGCGTAGTGCTGTTTGTGCAGCTGATCCCCAAACTCTCCAAGGCAAACATGGATGAGGAGAGAGCAAAGCTGGTTATCAAGGGCGAAGCAGAGAAGAAGCCCTACACCGGCAAGCTGTTCCATATCGATCATCTGGGCATTGCCGCCTTCTCTTTGGCAGCCATTTTGGGTACGCTCATCGGTCAGATTAAGATCCCCCTGTCGGGGGACGGTCTGTCCGGCACCTGTTTCTCTCTGACCACCACCGGCGGTTGTCTCCTGGTGAGTTTGGTCTTTGGTCACTTTGCCCGGATCGGCAAGGTCAGCATTATGCCTACCGACTCTACCCTGAAGTTGTTCCGTGAGCTGGGTCTGGTATTCTTCCTGGTAGGCGCGGGTCTTCCCGGCGGCGCAGAATTTGTCGCCAACTTTGACCCCATGTATTTCGTATACGGCATTATCATGACCGTGTGCCCCATGATCATCGGTTTCCTGTTTGCCAAGTATGTGCTGAAACTCAGCCTGCTGAACAACCTGGGCTCTCTGACCGGCGGCATGACCTCCACTCCTGCACTGGGTACTCTGATCAACGTAGCCAAGACCGAGGATGTGGCGGCGGCTTACGCCTCCACCTATCCCGTGGCACTGATCGCAGTCGTACTGGTGTCGCAGGTGCTGATCCTCTTCTTCTGATCGGCAGAAGTATAGCGAAAGGAGAAAAGCACTATGCAGATGAATTCCGTTTCCATTCTGACCGTGCAAAGACTTCCCAGTTACCTGCACTACTTAAAAGGGCTGGCAGCGGGAAACGTCCCCACTGTATCGGCGACGGTGATCGCCGAGGCACTGGGACTCAACGACGTGCAGGTCCGCAAGGATCTGGCATCGGTGAGCAAGGGCGGCAGACCCAAGGTCGGGTACGTCACCACCGAGCTGATCCACGACATTGAGCTTTTCTTAGGATACCATAATACCAACCGTGCCATTTTGGTGGGAGTCGGCAATTTGGGCAGAGCGCTCCTCAGCTACGAGGGCTTTGCCCAGTACGGACTCCACATCGAAGCGGGCTTCGATCTCTCTCCCGACGTGTGCGGGAGGGAGGTCGCCGGGAAACCGGTTCTGCCCATTTCCGAAATGGCAGACTATTGCCGCGCAGGGAATATCCGCATGGCAGTGCTGACTGTTCCGGCTGCGGCGGCGCAGACGGTATCGGAACAGCTGCTGGCTTGCGGCATCCGTGCCATCTGGAGCTTTGCTTCGGCTCATTTGCAGGTACCGGCAGGCGTGCTGGTGCGCTATGAGAATATGGCGACCTCGCTGGCGATCCTCTCCAATCATTTGGCAGAGACGCTGGAGCCCTGCGACGGCGGAGAGTGATCCTCAAAATCGAAATTTAATTACCGTAGGAGACTACATCAATGGCAGCATACAAAGATTTAACCAAAGAAGAACTTCTGGAACTGAAGGCAGAGCTTACCGCGAAGTATAAAGAATACCAAGGAATGGATCTGTCGCTGAATATGGCAAGAGGGAAGCCGTCCGCAGAACAGCTGAATCTTTCCATGGGCATGATGGATGTACTCAGCAGCAGTGACGATCTCACCTGCGAGGACGGCACAGATTGCCGCAATTACGGCGTGCTGGACGGTATTGCCGAAGCCAAGGAACTGCTGGCAGATATGATGGAAGTTGCTCCTGCCAACGTCATCATTTACGGCAACTCCAGCCTGAACGTGATGTACGATACCATCTCCCGCAGTGTGACCCACGGCGTGATGGGAAGCACCCCTTGGTGCAAACTGGACAAAGTCAAGTTCCTTTGCCCCGTTCCCGGTTACGACCGTCACTTTGCCATCACCGAGTATTTCGGCATCGAGATGATCAATATCCCCATGTCTCCCGAAGGACCCGATATGGATCTGGTGGAGAGGCTGGTGTCGGAGGACGATGCCATCAAGGGCATCTGGTGTGTCCCCAAGTACTCCAATCCTCAGGGCTATTCCTACTCCGATCAGACCGTTCGCCGCATGGCGCGTCTGGAGCCTGCCGCTCCCGATTTCCGTATCTACTGGGACAACGCCTACTGCGTGCATCATCTCTACGATGACCAGCAGGATCATCTGATTGAGATCCTTGCCGAGTGCAAACGGGCGGGCAATCCCGATCTGGTGTATAAATTCGCCTCCACCTCCAAGATCAGTTTCCCCGGCTCGGGCATCGCGGCGATTGCCACCTCGCCCAACAATCTGGAAGACATCAAGAAGCAACTTGCGCATCAGACCATCGGTCACGATAAGGTGAACCAGCTCCGTCACGTCCGTTTCTTCGGCGATATTCACGGTATGGTGGAGCATATGCGCCGCCACGCCGACATCCTCCGTCCCAAATTCGAGATGGTGGAAGAAACGCTGGAGCGGGAACTGGGCGGTCTGGAGATCGGCACTTGGACCAGTCCCCGCGGCGGTTACTTCATCTCCTTCGACTCTCTGCCCGGATGCGCCAAGAAGATCGTTGCCCGCTGCAAGAAGGCAGGCGTGATTATGACCGGCGCAGGCGCCACCTATCCTTACGGCAAAGACCCCCGGGACTCTAACATCCGTATCGCGCCCTCCTATCCTCCTCTGAACGATCTGAAACTGGCGGCAGAAATTTTTGCCCTCAGCGTCAAGCTCTGCTCGGTGGAATATTATCTGGAAAACAATTGACTCAACGGGTTGCTGAAGCGAAATTTCGGCAACCCTATTTCCCGTAGATAGCCATTTCTCCGAAAAAGGCTTTCTGTGGAAATATATCCCTCCAAAATCGCGGCAGATGCCGCAGAAGAAAGGAATTTTGCGTAATGTATAAGATTCTTACTATGAAATCGCTGAATCCCACCGTCATGCAGATGGAGATTGAATCCCCCTTGGTTGCCCGCAAGGCTCAGCCCGGTCAGTTCATCATCCTGCGCGTGGACGAGGACGGTGAGCGCATCCCGCTGACTGTAGCGGGTACCGATCCCGCCAGAGGCGCCGTGAAGATCATCTTCCAGATCGTCGGTGCCACCACCTATAAACTCTCCCTTAAGAAAGAGGGCGAGTCCATTCAGGATTTCGTCGGCCCTCTGGGCAAGCCTACCGAACTGGAAGGGCTGAAGAAGGTCGCCATTGTGGGCGGCGGTGTGGGCTGTGCCATCGCACTTCCCATTGCCGAGAAACTGCATGAAATGGGCTGTGAGGTCCACTCTTATATCGGCTTCAGAAACCAAGATCTGGTGATTCTGGAGGATCAGTTCAAGGCAGCTTCCGATCGGCTGACCATCATGACCGACGACGGCAGTTACGGCAGAAAAGGCGTTGTCACCGTTCCTCTGCAGGAAGCGTTGGAAGCGGGCGAAGGTTATGACGAGGTCATCACCATCGGCCCTCTGATCATGATGAAATTCGTAGTTGCCACCACCAAGCCCTTCGGTGTCAAGACCACCGTCTCCATGAACCCCATTATGATTGACGGAACCGGAATGTGCGGCGGTTGCCGTCTCACCGTTGGCGGCAAGACCAAATTCGCCTGCGTAGACGGTCCCGATTTCGACGGCTTCGAGGTGGATTTTGAAGAAGCAATGTCCCGCGGCACATCCTACCGCGATTTCGAAAAGCACGCCTATGACGAGGCTTGCAATCTTTTCCAAAAGGAGGTACAGTAAGATGCCGAATCTGTCTATGGTCAAGAATCCCATGCCCGCTCAGGAACCCGAGGTCCGCGCCCACAATTTCAAAGAAGTGGCGCTGGGTTACACCGAGGAGCAGGCAATTGACGAGGCGAATCGCTGTCTCAACTGCAAGAACCCCCTCTGCGTGAAGGGCTGCCCCGTCAGCGTACCGATCCCCCGGTTCATTCAGAAGATTCAGGAGAAGGACTTTGAGGGCGCATATCAGGTGATCTCCCTCACCTCCTCTCTGCCCGCAGTTTGCGGACGCGTTTGCCCTCAGGAGACCCAATGTGAGGCAAAATGTATCCGCGGCATCAAAGGCGAGAGCGTTGCTATCGGACGGCTGGAACGGTTTGTGGCAGATTACCACAACTCCCACGCCGCAGAGGCTCCCGAAAAGCCCCGGCCCAACGGTCACAAGGTTGCCATCGTCGGCTCCGGTCCCGCAGGTCTGACCTGTGCAGGCGACCTTGCCAAGAAGGGCTACGATGTCACCGTATTTGAAGCCTTCCATCTGGCAGGCGGCGTGCTGGTTTACGGCATTCCCGAATTCCGTCTTCCCAAAGCCATCGTGCAGAAGGAAGTGGACACCCTGAAGGCGCTGGGTGTCAAAGTCGAGACCAATATGGTCATCGGCAAGACGCTGACTATCGACGAACTGATGGAGGAATACGGCTTTGAAGCGGTATTCGTCGGTTCGGGCGCAGGTCTGCCCCGCTTTATGCGGATTCCCGGCGAGTCTTTGAAGGGCGTATACTCTGCCAACGAGTTTCTGACCCGTAACAATCTGATGAAGGCATATCGGGAGGACGCCACCACGCCCATCCTGCGCGCCAAGAAGGTGGCAGTGGTGGGCGGCGGCAACGTAGCAATGGATGCCGCCCGTACCGCTCTGCGACTGGGTGCCGAAGAGGTCTCTATCGTCTACCGCCGATCTTTGGAGGAACTGCCCGCCCGTAAGGAAGAAGTGGAGCATGCAATGGAAGAGGGCATCCAATTCCGTTTGCTGAACAATCCCGTAGAAATTCTCGGTTACAATAATCCCGACGACAAGCGCGATCCCAAGAACGGTTCCGTGGTGGGCATGAAGTGCATCCGGATGGAGCTGGGCGAGCCCGATGCATCCGGCAGACGCTCTCCTGTGGAGATTCCCGGCAGCGAGTTCGTGATGGACGTGGACTGCGTGATCATTTCTATCGGAACCTCTCCCAATCCTCTGATCAAGGATACCACTGCAGGTCTGGAAGTGAACCGCTGGGGCGGCATCATCGTCACCGAAGAGACCGGCGCCACCACCAAGCCCGGTGTATATGCAGGCGGCGATGCCGTCACCGGTGCCGCTACCGTCATCCTTGCCATGGGCGCGGGTAAAACTGCCGCCGCCGCCATCGACAAGCAGATCATGGGTCAGTAACTGCAAATGCCGCGCAGGACGCCTGCATCCTTTGCATAGATGAAACAGCGTTGAATCGCGGAACAAAAGACTATGTCCCCGTGCGGACATAGTCTTTTTGGCTTCTTTGGTGGGGATAGCGGGTGTGTCTTGGCATAGTGAGTCTGATGGCGGGGCAGGGGACAGCCCTCTTTTTTTACAAATTTCACAGAAACGATTGACAAATCCGCAGATCTGTGCTACAATAAACAAGTCCACACGCGCCGGTGTGGCGGAATTGGCAGACGCCCGGGACTTAAAATCCCGTGGGAAGAGATTCCCGTACCGGTTCAAGCCCGGTCACCGGCACCACGAAAGAAACACTAAATGTCTACCAGGCATTTAGTGTTCTTTTTATGCAAAAATTGTGGTGCTTTATGCATTTTACCGCTTAAGAGCGCCAAAACGTACCAAAATCGAGCTAAAACTACGCAAATTAAGCGCCGGAGTACCATTTTTAAGGTGTTCCGACGCTATTTTTATGCCATCCCGCTCCGTTATGCCGCTCTTAGCTGCCTTTCCGCACACATTACTTTTCGCGTTTCTTTGCTCAGTAAAGAAGTTGGCAAAACAGCACCCGACGGGACTCGAATACTTTTAGTTACTTTTTACATCAACCAAAAGTCATGCAGCCGATATAGAGTGCGGATTCGAATCTAACAATATTGGAAATTATCGCAACTATATGCGAAATATGAGTTTGCAGCAGTAAAAGCGCAATTTTTATTCGAGTCCCTTATCCCGAATGGATTGTTAGATCAACTCGCAACAAATTGCGAGAAAATCTTGAAATATTCGACGATATGTGCTATAATGTA
>JBJDZI010000001.1:0-5050 GCA_051867925.1 Eubacteriales bacterium | reverse complement strand
ATGAGTACGGTATCTGCACTGATCAAACGAAACGTCAAACTGTTTTTCAAAGATAAGGGAATGTTTTTCACCTCTCTGATCACTCCCGTGATTCTGCTGGTGTTGTATGCCACTTTTCTGGGGAATGTCTATCGGGATAGCTTTACCTCGAACCTTCCCGAATCGCTGAAAGTTTCCGAAACACTCATCGACGGTATGGTGGGCGGTCAGTTGATCTCCTCCATTCTGGCGGTGTCCTGCGTAACGGTGGCGTTTTGTTCAAATTTTCTGATGGTACAGGATAAAGCCGGCGGAACGATCAAAGATCTGCGGATCTCGCCCGTAAAGTCCTCGACCCTGTCACTGTGCTATTATGTCGCCACGCTGATCTCCACATCGCTCATCTGCCTCACGGCAACCGCTGTCTGCCTTGTTTATGTAGCGGCGGTAGGCTGGTATCTGACGGTGACCGACGTTTGCTGTTTGCTTTTGGATGTTCTCTTGCTGGTACTGTTCGGCACCGCCCTTTCCTCCATCATCAATTCCTTCTTGTCTTCTCAAGGGCAGATCTCTGCAGTCGGCACTATCGTCAGCGCAGGCTACGGCTTCATTTGCGGTGCGTATATGCCCATTTCTTCCTTCGGAGAAGGGTTGCAAAAGGTCATCTCTTTCCTTCCCGGCACTTACGGTACCTCTCTCGTCCGCAATCACTCTCTGCAGGGCGTCCTTAGTCAGTTACAGGCAGAAGGCGCACCTGCAGAGGTCATCCGATCGCTGAAAGATGCACTGGACTGTAATCTCTATTTCTTCGGACGGCAAGTGACGGTGTCTGCTATGTACGCGATTCTCGGCGTTACCGTGGCGATCCTGGTGGGTGTGTACATCCTGCTGAACGTTCTCCGAAAAAGGGAACGGTGACTCTGTTTCGCCAAATAAGCCCACTGCCAATCGTGGCGCACCGATGACGATTATCTAACCATAACCCCGACATACCGAGAGAATCGGTGTAGTCGGGGTTTGTTCTGTTGAACCGTCTCGCGTAAGTTGGGATCATCGTGTTCTTGCGCAGGGGCGAATCACCCCGCAGGCGATCTTGCTCCCTGCATTTCCGGCGGGCTGGGAGTGCAGATCGTCGCCATTAGCGTGGATCACCACGGTGCGCCCGATTACATCTCGAGCCGAGAAGCGATCGGTGAGGACGGCTGAGTAAGCGCCGCCGCCGGCAGAGAGCAGGGGAGGCAGATCGCCTGCGTGACGGGGATGGGGCTTGCCATAGGGGTTGTAATGTCCGCCGGTATCGGAAAAGGGCGGATCGGCAAATCCACCGTCGCAGTCGCCGCCTTCGTGAATGTGCAGGGCAAAGAATCCCGATTCGTTTTCGGGAAGTCCGCGCAGTTCGGTGACGACTAACACGCTACTGCAAAATTGATAGAATCGAACCGTTCCCGTCAGCCCGGGAGCGCCCTCGCCGCCGCGGATCTGCGCAATGGCAACGGGATGAAGCGGTCGTTGATGCATAAAATCACCTCAACGGCAGTATATGCCAAGGATAGGGAAGCGTGCAACGGCAAGACCGCTTATCCTCGAGCCGCATACAGTCAAACCGATGCGGCAGAAACAATTTCCTGCGAAATTCTATCGTTGTTCCGACCGCACCGGCGCAGGTTGGTTCACTTGAAATCTCACGAAAAGCGTATTTCTCGATAAATTTCGGCGCAGTCCTTGACAAGTGAATAAAAAATTGTTACAATAATAAGGAACGACTTGATAAAGGAGGAGAGCAAAGGTGATCCTGCAGGACGTCACTTTTCCCTTGCGGGAAGAGAACTATCACAAGGAACTGACAGCAGTGGAGTCTGCGCTCTCTCCCTATTGCAGGGACGGATGCCTTACCGGACGGGACGGGCAACTGCTCCGCTACCGCATTTATGTGCAGGAGACACCCCGTGCGGCGATGGTGATCTGCCACGACGGCTGTGAGTCGCTCTGCCGATATGTGGAATGGGCGGCGTTTTATCATGCCATGGGGTATCAGGTCTACCTGCTTGATTTTCGCGGTCACGGTGGCTCCACCCGTCGGATCGACAACCGATCGGTGACGCACATCGACGATTTCAACGCCTATGTCCGCGATCTGGCGGATCTGACCTCCCGCATTGACCGTCGGATGCCCCTGTATCTGACCGCTTTCGGAATGGGCGGTGCCGTCGCTCTCTTGTATATGCAGAAAAATCCCGACCGCGTAGCGTCTGCCTGTCTCATCACCCCTCTGCTGGGGTTGGAACTGCCCGAGCCTGCGGGTCTTTACCGTTGGCGGCTGAAGCGGAGCATCAAACGCGGGCTTGCCCGCGAACTGGTGCCGGGAAGCAGTTGCTATCTCCCGAACGAAACCTTTAACGGAAGCGGATGGCGCAGTTTTGCGCGGTTTTCATGGTACAGACGGCTTCGCGCCGCCGATTCCCGCCTGCAAAACAACGCCTATACCATGGGATGGCTGAATGCCGCGCTGGAGGCATCCGAGCGGATCTTTTCTTCCCGCACGGGACGGATCACTACCCGCATTCTGCTGGTGCAGGCAGGGCAAGACTACATCGTGCCCCCCGAACTGTATGGCAAATTTCTGAATCTTCTTCCCGGCAGTACGCAGGTCTGCCTGTCCGAAGCAGAGCACAGAGTGCAAAACGGAGAGGACAAGACAATCTCTGATCTGATGTCTCTGCTGAAGACTTATTTCGGCAAACTCTAATCATTACCGTCCCCATCGGACGAAAGAACAAGAAAGCGAACGAATGTCCAATGAATTACTGTTTCTTTGATATCGAATGCGCCAACTGCTACGGCGGTAAGGGCAAGATTTGCAGCTTCGGCTATGTCCTCACCGACGAAAATTTCAACGTGCTGGAGAAGAAGGACATCGTCATCAATCCCCGCTCCTCCTTCAATTTGGGACCCGACCTGAAGCTGGCTTATACCAAAGCCGAATTCCGTCAGGCGGCACCGTTCCCCGATTACTATGACGAGATCGGCGCACTGTTGGAGTATCCCGAATACATCGTGCTGGGTTATTCCATTGAAAACGACTGCAATTTCCTCCGTTCTGACTGCAAACGCTACGATCTGCCTTGCTTCGATTTCCCCTTCTACGACGTGCAATGTATGGTAATGCAGATGTTCGATCTGCAGAATATGCCCTCGCTCCAAAAGGCGTTGGAATTTTTCGGAATGCACGAGGATCAGGAGATTCACAAGAGCGACGACGATGCTTACATGACCATGCTGGCGATGAAGGGTGCCTGTCAGCATCTGGGCATTACTGCCGCAGAGCTTCTGGAGCGTTATCCCATCGCCCGCGGCACGCTGAAGGATTACGAGATCCGCTCTAACTATAAAGAGGAACGGGAGCGTCAGCGCGCACTGCGGGATGCCGAACGGCAGAGAGCTACGATTGAGGCAAACCGTAACCGCATCCGTTACAATTCCCCCAATTTCTACGCCTTCCAGCGTCATCTGCGCCGGCTGGGAAGTCAGATCGGAGAGGGTGTTTTGAGCGGTGAGCGAGTTGCCCTCAGTTCGGGCTATGAAAAGAACAACTACCGCCAGATGCTGAAGATCACCGAACTGATCGCAGAGGCGGGCGGACGATATGTGCAAAAAGCAAGCCAATGCTCGCTTTTCGTGGCTTGTGAAGAGATCGACGGCGCGGGCAATCTGATGCCCGATAAGCGCCGCTCCTTCGTGGAAAACGCCATCGAAGAGGGAAGCGAGGCGCGGATCATCCTGCTTGACGATCTATTGACCATGCTGGGCATCACAGAGGAGGAGCTGAACGATCTTCCGCTTCCCGAGGAAGCCTCAGGCACACCGGACACGCCTGCCGAAAAGCGGGGCAAACGCAGATCCTCCCGCAAAGCCGATACCGTAATTCCGAACGATACCGCCGCCGATGAGCTGACCGTCTCGGTCTTCTCCGAAGAGAACGAGCCTTTTGATGACGTATCCGCTGAAGAAATGCCTGCAGAGTATTCGTGCCAAGGGATTTCGAGAGAGACGATGTCTTCTGAAGTGCTTGCGTGAGGTGCTTATGACAATTCCCGCTTACCTGCACCGCGTGCAGTATTACGAAACCGACTGTATGCAGATCGTGCATCATTCCAACTACATTCGCTATTTTGAGGAAGCCCGCATTGATTTTCTGGAGAAACTGGGGGTCTCTTATGTGGAGATCGAACGCTCGGGCTATGTGGTTCCCGTGCTGTCTGCTTCGGCGGAATACAAGAGCATGGCAACCTTCGGTGAGACCGTTGCAATCTGCGTGAAATTTGAGGAATTTACCGGCATCCGTTTCTCCTTCAGTTACAAGGTGTACGATACCGCCACCAAAGCGCTTCGCGCCACCGGCAGCACCTCCCACTGCTATCTGAAAGACGGCAAGCCGGTGAACATCAAACGTGCGCTCCCCGAAACATATCAGTCGATGGTCGATAAGATCGGCTCCGAATCCGTATTTTCGTGATGCGATGTTTGGGCTACGCCCATAAGCCTGCCAGGATCTTATTAAAAATGGAACTGACGCAAATTGATTTTTGAGAATCATTCATTGTCATAACTACACAAAAAAACACTTGCTACAACAAATGTGTGCAAGTGTATTTTTGTATAGATTGTCGGTTTGATAGGAATTATTCCCGAACTTGTGACAGACCCCTCAGACTGTTGACAAATGTCTACGAGAATTGCCGCCCAGCCAAGGAAGAGGGAGAGGAGTCTGATGAGGGAAGGATTTGAACAAACAAATACTCTTTCGGTGCGCCTTGGGGGCAGAATATCAGTTGTATTCGCACGAGGGACTTATTGCGACAGTCCTTCTTCCATTGGTTTAGAACTATCACACCAACAATCAGGAATGGGAGGTGTAGCAAGTGCAAGCAAAACACAAAGGACGGCAAGCATTTGCCGCCCTTTGCAGAAATTTTCGGAGTACCAAAAACCTTTTTTCAAAAAGGTTCCAGTCTGTCGAAAAAAGTCTTTCAGAAAATCGAGAGGAGGGCGAAACCATCTCAAACGCCGAAGT